>NC_019729.1:6878447-7178730 GCF_000317475.1 Oscillatoria nigro-viridis PCC 7112 | reverse complement strand
ATGGCGGCGACTCCATCCATTTGGGGCATCCGCATATCCATCAGCGTTACATCGGGCTGATGTTGGCGAAACATTGTCACAGCTTCCTGCCCGTTGCTTGCTTGCGCCACAACTTTAACATCTGATTCATGATTCAGCAGCGCCACTAAACCTTGCCGCACAATATAATGATCGTCGGCAATTAAAACGCGAATAATATTTGATTGGTTAATCATGTTTACCCTGTTAATTTTATCAAAAAAACTGAAGTTATCACTACAAACTTACTATGTATAGTCATCCTAAATCATTTGTGAATTTCTTACTCCCTCCCAGCGGGTTCGGGGAGGGTTGGGGTGGGGTAAAAAATTTACTACTTATTGATTATTGCTATATGGTGCGAAATATGCACCTTACTTTACTGGCGATTAACTGAAACTATAACTTCTGTTCCGTCTCCGGGGTGGCTGTTTACAGTTAGCTGCGCGTTAATGCGATCGGCCCGTTCTCTCATTCCCAATAAACCAAAGCCATTCCTAAAACAGAGACTTTCCGTATCAAATCCCTCTCCGTTGTCTTGCACCCGCAAAAGGAACTTGGATGTTTCGTAAACCAACTCAATTTTGATCGCTGTAGCTTTGGCATATTTGAAAGTATTTGTTAATGCTTCCTGCCCGATCCGCAACAGATTATTTTCTACCTCTAATGGTAGAGAATATGCCGGGCCAACCACTTCAACAATAGTTTGCGTATCAGTATCTGATGACATTTGTTTGGCAATTTGGTTGAGAGCGCTATACAAGTCGCCATCTTCTAACAGTTGCGGCCGCAAAGATTCTACGGATCGCCGTGCTTCAGCAAGTCCAGAGCGAGCCAATTCGCAGACTGTTTTCATGTGTCCTTGTGCTTGTTCTGGATTCGCTGCTATTACCCGTTCAGCAGATCCCAAATGTATGATAATGCCTGCAAAAGTTTGCGCTAAAGTGTCGTGAATTTCCCGCGCCATGCGGTTGCGCTCTTCGAGAATATTTTGGTCTATGAGTTGTTTAGACATCCTTCTCAGACGCAATTGATTTTCCACCCGCACTAAAACTTCTTGTTGTTGAAAAGGTTTTGTAATGTAGTCTATTCCGCCCAGAGAAAATGCTTTTACCTTATCGAAAACTTCTTGCAAAGCGCTGATAAAAATTATTGGGATATCTTGAGTTTTCGGAGTAGCTTTGAGCTGCTCGCAGACTTCATAGCCATCCATGTGAGGCATCATAATATCGAGTAAAATTAAGTCTGGTAAGTTAGCCTTGATAAAGTTAAGAGCTAATTTCCCACTGGGAGCTAGGTGAACTTTATACCCAGCGGCCGATAGTATCCCGCTTAAAAGTTTTAAGTTTTCAGGACAATCATCAATAACTAAAATACTTTCTTCGCGGGTAAAACTGAGGTTTTTCTTCATGTCTCATCCCTTAATGTGTGTATTAAATTTAGCAACTGTTCGTACTGAAAATTTTTAATGCAAGCTGCGCTCGCCCTAGCTAAGGGCTGATTGATTTCGCGAATTTGACTGATGACTGTTTGCATCTGTTCTAAATCGAGATTGCTAATGGCTTGCTGGAGATTGGCTACTAACTCAGGAGGCAATTCAGAAAAAGCGGTTTTTGTCAATACATTTACTTCATTTTCTGTGAAAGTGGGGGCAGCATTTAGCTCTTCAAAAACGAATTGTACTCCGATATGTTTGTGCAGAACATCAAATATGTTTGCTTCTCTAAATGGTTTGCGAATAAAATCATCGCACCCGGTAGAAAGAACAACGGCTTTCTCTTCCTCAAAACTACTTGCTGTTATGGCAATAATTGCTGTCTGGGGTAGGCACGGGGGCACTACCCCTACAAAATCCTCGTTTTCCGTAGGGGCAATCCCCCTGTGGTTGCCTTCTTTAATTTGTTTGGTTGCTTCATACCCATCCATCACCGGCATCCGCATATCCATAAAGATTAAGTGCGGCGAATATTGCTCCCACTTTTCTATTGCTTCTCTCCCATTTTTGGCTTCGTAGACTTCAAAACCGATCGCGGAAAGCAGTTTAACTAGCAGTTGGCGGTTGTCAAAAGCGTCGTCTGCAACGAGAATTCGATAGCGGGGTTGATTCGGGGCGATCGCCATAACTCGTCTGGTGGGCTGTTCCCGTTGGCGATCGGCACTTTCAACTGAATTAACTTTAATGTCAAATTTGAAAATAGTACCGCATCCCGCACGAGAACTGACTGTCATTTCACCGCCCATTAACTGCACAAAAGAACGTGCGATCGTTAAACCTAATCCTGTCCCTTGTTGCGATTCTTCCCCGGTTTTGGTTTGAACAAAAGCTTCAAATATCTTGTCTAATTCACTAGCATCAATTCCCGCTCCCGTGTCTTCAACCTCAAAGTAGATTTGATGAGCAAGCTCGGAATTTTTAATTTTCACATAAATGCCGCCTTCGGAGGTGAATTTAATCGCGTTAGAAATCAGGTTAATCAAGATTTGGCGCAATTTTATTTCATCAGTTCGCACATATTGGGGAACGCCTACCATCCGCTCTACTAATAACTGCAATCCCTTATTTTGTGCCGGAAGTTGGAACATATTTTCGATGTCGTCCAGCAGGCGGTGGAGGTCAAAATTTGTCTGGTTGAGCGTCGCGCGTCCAGCTTCTATTTTGGACAAATCTAATACTTGGTTAATCAGTTCGAGCAAATGTTCTCCGCTGCGGGTGATAATATTCAGGTGTTCTTGCTGTTCTTGCAGTAGGTTAGAAGAACGATTCAGCAGTTGGGAAAAACCCAGAATTGCATTGAGGGGAGTCCGCAATTCGTGGCTCATATTTGCGAGGAATGTACTTTTTGCTCGGTTGGCTGCTTGTGCTGCGTCTTCGGCTCGTTGTCGCTCGATGATTTCTCGCTGGAGTTCGAGAGTGCGATCGCTCACTTGCTGTTCTAAAGTGCGGTTGTAATCGGCTAAAACTTTTTCGGCTTGTTTGCGATCGGTGATGTCTTGAAATGTGGCGATCGCATAATTAATTTTACCTGTTTCGTCAACAATTGGAGTGCTGGAAACTTCCAAGGAAACAATTTTATCAGGTCGGTGGAACTCCATATCATCTACTTTGACAGTTTCACCCCTCAAAGAACGCACTATTGGCATTTGTGCGGTGGGATATAACTCGTTAGTTCCTGCTAAATAAGCTTGACCGATTTCGGCAAATTGAGCGGAATTTAATTCGGGTATATAATTGATGCCGCTGAGTTGGGAAGCTGTTGAATTTGCGTAGGAAATTTGTCCGGCGCTGTCAATTACTGTTACTCCAATCGGCATCGCATTGATAAATTGAGTCAGCCGGCTTTCGCGTTCCTTGACTTCAGAGAAGAGTTTAGCATTGGTAAGTGCGATCGCCGCTTGTCCCGATAGCAATTGTAATACTTCCAGGCGATCGGGAGTAAAAGCTTGTGCGGTGAGGTTATTTTCGAGATAAACAATAGCAGCGAGTTGACCTTGATTCATCAAAGCAGCACACAAAATAGATTTAGGCTGACGTGCTTTAATGTAAGGGTCATTCGTAAAGTTACCTTCACGAGTGGCATCATTTAACACTAAATTTTCTTTAGTTCGAGCGACATAATTGATAATAGCTTCGGAAAGTTCCGGGCAATTTTCAACAGGCTCAGATTGCAACACTGTTATCCGTTCATCATTGATTGCACCTTCAGCTTCAATCAGCAATTTTCCCTGGCTTTCTAAAATTAAATATCCTTTTTGAGCGCCGACATTTTCAATCAAATTTTTCATCAACCTGGAGAGTAACTTATCCTGTACAATTTCGCCAGAAATGGCCTCGGAAGCTTTCATGATTGTAGCGATATCCAAGGAATCACTAGAACGGCTGCCCGTAGTTGATGTAGTAGTTGAAATGGGTTTAGTTGTAGGTCGATCGATAGTAAATAATTGCGGATATCGCGTTTCTAAATCTTTGACTTTAGCCGCCGCACCCCAGAGTTGATAGCAGTAACGAGCTTCCTGCATATAAGCTTTGGCTGTTAGTTCTTTCTCCCTGGATAAATAGAACTTGGCTGCGAGTTCGTAAGCGAGGGCGGCTTCGTGGATGTACTCGTTTTCTTTGGCGAGGGAGATTGCGCGATCGTAACAGTCGATCGCCCGTGCATCTTTACCAATAACCCGATATCTTTCTGCCTCAACTAAATTAAATTTGTGCAAGTGATTCATTGGGGCGTGATGCGCCCATTTTTTCATTTTTTTCTGATTAGCCGTGACTGTTTTTAAACAGTGCTTTCGCTCCTCAAAAGAAGCATTAGAATAGAACGAAAGCTGAGCCAGCGACTCATAAAAATAGCAGTATGATACTTGAAGAGTTCCAGCAGCACTCTGTACATACTGCATGGTGGAAGCTGCATTTGATACCGCTTCAGCATATTGCCCGAATAAATAACAGAGAATCATTTTATAAAAATGCAGGGCAAAAATCGAAGTGCGATCGTTAGCTTCCGTTAACAGTGATAGCGCAGTCCGCTCATCATAGGCTTCCCCAATTAAATAGCAGGGATTTTCCGACTTACCTAATAAATTAAAAACCGACTGCTTTAAAGGTTTAATCTGCCAAATAATCGGGTCATATTTTGATTGTTCTATTGCCTCGCCATAAGTAGCAATATCGCCTTCCAGCCCTGACAATTCAGCGCCGAAGAGGTACGAATAACCGCAGTAAGTTTGAGACGCACAAGCACGTTCTTCCACTTGTCCTGTTTCCAATCCGCTTTTGTAAGCCTCTAACAAAGATGGCAACGTTTCTTTAGCTGGCGCTTTCCAATGACGGATGAAGTCATTAAATGGAAGAAGGACTTTAGTTTTTAATTCTGGCTTACCAAATTGATCCAACATCCTCAATGCTAGCTGACCAAATTTATAACCACCTTCAATATCTCCCACCACTCCGCACAAAATTAATCCATAAACTGCATAAGCATGGAGAGACTCAGGATAGTTGCCATACTTGACAGATAAAATCACCTGCTTAAACACAATTAAAGGCATCAGTTGAGGGGCAACGCCATAGGCGACAGTAGCCATAAATGACAAGATACGCAGTGCAGCTTGTTTAGCAGGATCGCTTCCTTGAGGTAGATTGGCTAAATCCTCAATGCGTTTCCCAGCTAGGGTTAACTTAACTTCCAGCAATCCGATTATGCTATCTAGATTGTTAGGCTTTGCGGGCAGTTTGACTCCCAACTGCCTCAAAAATTCCAGACCCAGATTAATTGCTATATCTAGTTGATTTTTGGCAGCATGAGTAGCCATTTTTACCTCAATTACTTTGGCTCTGCCGAGGACTGTTTTAGCATTTTTTAGTACAACAGCACCTAAACTTTCCATGCGCTCGAAATCGCCCAAAAGGTAAGCTATCTCTGCGGCTTCTTGATGCAATTGCAAGCTGAGGTTGTATTGCACCAGCCAACTGTTTTCTCCCAGCAAATTTATGCCTGTTTGCAGGTAGTTGAAAGCTGACTGAAAAGCTGCTGATGCCTTGGCTTTATTGCCAGCAATCAGATTTAACTCAGCCAGTTCATCTTTTTCGGACAGATCGGAAATTAATTCATTGCCGAAATTCAGTTGATTAACAATGTCAAATATTTTTTCCTCTCTTCGCTCTTCTGGAGTATTTTGCAGCAGCATTTTCCCGATTTTTCTGTGGACGATCGGCTTATCTCGATCGGCAATTAGCGAATAAGCAGCTTGCTGAATTCTGTCATGAACAAATTTGTATTCTAGCGATTGGCTGCTGGGTAATTTACCTGCAATTTCTAATTCCACATCTCCCATATTCCCCAGCAACACGACTAAATTTTCAGCAACGGCTGCGTACAAATCATCCGCCGTTTGTTCCACAGATTTTTCGCAAAGTGAGGCTAATATTTTCAGATCGAATTGATTGCCAATGCAGGCTGCTATCTTTAACGTTTCCTGCGTATTATCGGGCAGTTGTTGAATTTTGCCAGCCATCAATTCGACAACATTATCAGTGAAATTCCTCGCTTGAATTTCTTCTAAATCCCACTGCCAACCCCCTTGTGTCCCTCCCTGGTGAGGCAGAGGAGTAAAGTCAAATTGTAACAGTCCTTCTGTATAAAGCGATTTGAGAAATTCATTCATAAAGAAAGGATTTCCGCCGGTTTTGAAAAACACTAATTCGGCAAGGGAGTTGACTCTTGCTTCCTGGCAATTCAGGGCATCAGAAATCAGTTGAGTAACAGAGGATAAATCCAAAGGTGACAGGAAAATGCGATCGACTTTTGCCCCATTTTTGACAATCTCTGCAATCGTTAGCATTAACGGATGAGCAGCAGAAACTTCGTTATCCCGATAAGCCCCAATTAAAAACAGTCCCGTTGACGAAGCGCTCATCAACAGTTGCATCAGTTTCAGAGATGCCCCGTCAGCCCACTGCAAATCATCGATAAATATTGTCAGAGGATGTTCGGGTTTGGTAAAAACTTTAATGAAGTTTTGAAACACAAAATTAAAGCGGTTTTCCGCTTCTGCCGCACCCAATTCTGGCGGCGCGGGTTGCTTGCCGATAATTAATTCAATTTCAGGAATCACGTCAATCATGACTTGACCGTTGATTCCCAATGCTGCTAAGAGTTTTTCCCGCCATTCATTGAGATTTGCTTCGCTTTCTGTCAACAGTTGTTTGGCTAAATCCTGAAAAGCGTTGACAATTGCGCTGTAGGGAATATTGCGCTGATATTGGTCAAATTTGCCGGAGATAAAATAACCGCGCTGTTGAGTAATCGGTTTGTATAATTCTTGCACCAAAGCTGATTTGCCGATGCCAGAATATCCCGAAATCAGCATCATTGAACTTGCGGCACTGGTATTTTGCCCGTGTCCGTTTGTAGCATCTTCCCCATGTCCACTTGTGGCACAGGCATCTTGCCTGTGACTGCTTGTGGCATCTTGCCTGTGACTGCTTGTGGCATCTTGCCTGTGACTGCTGACTGTTTCAAAAGCTGTTAGTAAGCTATCAATTTCTCGCTCTCTGCCGTAAAGTTTTTGCGGAATTTGAAACCGATCGGAAATATCTTGACATCCTAGTGGAAAAACTGGTATATTGTTATTGCTGTGCAGTTGGTTTAAACATTTCTCTAAATCCGCTTTAATGCCGATCGCACTTTGATAGCGCTCCTCAGCATTTTTTCCCATCAACTTCATCACAATATCGGAAATAATTTGCGGAATTTCGGGATTCACCTGAGAAGGAGATAACGGCTGTTTAGCGAGATGACTGTGTACCAATTCCAGCACATCCTGAGTCTCAAAAGGCAATTTGTTTGTCAGCAGTTCGTAAAAGGTAGCCCCCAGGGAATAAAAATCCGTGCGGTAATCTAGACTGCGGTTCATTCTGCCGGTTTGTTCCGGCGACATATAAGCAAGAGTTCCCTCTAAAATGTTGGGATTTTTGATGGTGTAATTCTCGCGCGTCAACTGCGTGGAAATGCCAAAATCGATAATTTTTAGTTCGCCGCTAGCTAGATTGAAGACAATATTTGAAGGGTTAATGTCTTTGTGAATGATGTGGGCGCTGTGAAGTTGTTGTAAACTTTCTGTGGTGGCGATCGCAATTCGCAAGAATTCTGCAATACTAAATTTTTGCTGCTGCATCCAAATTTTCAAGGATTCGCCGCCAAAATCCTCGACAAACATCACCAGCGTGTTTTGATATGGCTGCAACTCATAGGCTTTGATACAGCCACTCAGATTCAAAGATTGTGTAATTTTATACTCTGTGCGATAGCGGGCGAGTTCTTGGGGTGTGGGATAATTTTCTTTGAGGACTTTGAGGACGACGGGGAGACTGTCGGGTTGTCGGAATGCTCGGTAAACCAGGGAGTTTGCGCTTTCGTAGATGAGATCTGTGACTTCAACGCCAGGAAAAGTGAGCATATTTAGCCTGCGGTCAACTTTGCAGTCGAACATAGCATAAATTTGCTCCTCACACCAGAGGTACGTGAGCCATCAGTCGATTTTAGATTTTAGATTTTAGATTTTAGATTTGACTCCACATCTTAGATTTTAGATTTTAGAAGCCAAGACAGGCTTCCCAGTCAATACAGCTTGTTCGATAATATCCGCGGCGCGCTTGACTCCTCCCGATCGCCCGATCGCCTCTTGCATCTCGATCGCCCTTTGTTTGTACGACTCTTGGGTTAGGACTTTCACAATTGCCGATCGGACTTTAGAAACGCTCAATTCCTTCAAAGCAACCACTTCACCAACACCCGTCCAAGCAATCCGCGCTGCCACTCCCGGCTGGTCATTTGCCACAGGAATTGCTACCATTGGGACTCCATTGCTCAACGATTCTAAAGTCGTATTCATCCCAGCGTGAGTAATCGTCAGAGCAGCTTTTTGCAGCAATTCTAATTGCGGTGCATAACCAACAACGATCGGATTTCCCGGCAAGGGCGGCAGCGATTCGGGAGTCGCACCACCTCCGAGAGATATTACCAATTGGGCATCTAATCCTTCACACGCAGAGGCGATCGTTTGAAAAACATCTAGCAAGCGATTTTGAATAGTTCCCATCGAAGCATAAATCAATGGTTTGCCGGTTAATTGTTCAAAAGGAAAAGGCACTGGTTTGCGAGTGGCTGGATTGTGATAAGGGCCGGTGAAATGAAAATGCGGGGGTAAATTTTGTCGGGGAAACTCTAATTCAGCCGACTGCTGAGTGATTTGAGCGAGTTTCGAGTAATAATCGTTTGGGTGGGAGTGCAAAGGTAATTTCCACTTTCTGCGATACTCAGAAATCCCTTCTCGAATCGGTCTGGCAAGCAAACTGAGTAACTGATAGCTGACTTGATTCCGTAAGCGTCCTTTCCAAGTCGGATCGTACTGCCAAAGGGTACAAATCGGTGGAATGTTGGGGTCTCGATTTAATAGTAACGCACTGCAAACTGTGATAAAAGGAATGTTTATAAATTCTGCAATTGTTCCTCCTTCGATACAAACTTGGTCTACAAGCAGAGCTTCTACACCAGCTTTTTTAATGGCCATCGGAGCCTCTCTGAGAATAGCATCCGAAGTCTTCGCAACTGCCTTAAAAGTATGTCGCAATGCCGCAAGTCCACTAAGTTTTCCCCGTTGGCTAAGGATTTCTGCAAACCAGCCGACGGGAAACTCTTGTTCAGCGAATGGCTGGAATTCTAATCCGGTGGCTAGAGTTTTGGCTTTAGCATCGAGGAAGTTAAATACGGTGACTCGATGGCCTCGGCGAAGCAGTTCGCAGCCTAATGTTGTCATGGGGTTGAGGTGGCCGGTGTCTACTGGACAGTGAATGCCGAAGTGGGTCATTAGTAAAGGCTCCGTGTGAATTTAACCTTTTTAGGATTTAATCGGCGGTATGAGGGGTTTTTGTTGGGGGGTTGGGGCGATCGCGCCTCTTGGCTACAATTTATTTTTGCTTTTCTAGGAGCTTAAAATCAGCGCCAAAAAGTATTATTTCCCAGCCAAGACAGGTTTCCCAGTCAATACAGCTTGTTCGATAATATCCGCGGCGCGCTTAGTTCCTCCCGATCGCCCGATCGCCCCTTGCATCTCGATCGCCCTTTGTTTATACGACTCTTGGGTTAGGACTTTCCCAATTGCCGATCGGACTTTAGAAACGCTCAATTCCTTCAAAGGAACCACTTCACCAACACCCGTCCAAGCAATCCGCGCTGCCACTCCCGGCTGGTCATTCGCCACAGGAATTGCTACCATTGGGACTCCATTGCTCAACGATTCTAAAGTCGTATTCATCCCAGCGTGAGTAATCGTCAGAGCAGCTTTTTGCAGCAATTCTAATTGCGGTGCATAGCCAACAACGATCGGATTTCCCGGCAAGGGCGGCAGCGATTCGGGAGTCGCACCGCCTCCGAGAGATATTACCAATTGGGCATCTAATCCTTCACACGCAGAGGCGATCGTTTGAAAAACATCTAGCAAGCGATTTTGAATAGTTCCCATCGAAGCATAAATCAATGGTTTGCCAGTTAATTGTTCAAAGGGAAAAGGCACTGGTTGGCGGGTCGCTGGGTTGTGATAAGGGCCGGTGAAATGGAAATGCGGGGGTAAATTTTGTCGGGGAAACTCAAATTCAGCGGGTTGTTGGCTGATTTGAGCCAGTTTAGAGTAACCATCATTCGGGTGAGAGTACAGAGGTAATTTCCACTCTTTGCGATATTGGGCAATAACATCTCGAATTGGTTTGACAGCCAGATTTAGTAATTCATAGCTGACTTGATTGCGGAGACCGTTTGCTAAAGTTGGATTGTATTGCCAAGGAGTACAAAACGGAGGAATGTTATGGTCTCGATTTACCATCAAGGCACTGCACACAGTGACAAAAGGAAGGTTGAGAACTTCGGCAATTGTTCCTCCTTCAAATGAAACTTGGTCTACAAGCAAAGCTTCGACACCGGCTTTTTGAATGGCAGTTGGAGCCTCTGTCAGAAGAGCAGCCGAAATCTCTGTGAATGCTTTGATAGTATATCGAAAGGCTGTGAGTCCGCTGAGTTTCCCCAGTTGGGCCAAGCCTTCTGCCATTGAGCCTGCGGGAAATTCATTTTCAGCTAATGCCTGGAATTCTAAGCCGCTGGCTAAGGTGGTGGTTTTAGCATCGAGAAGGTTAAATACGGTGACTCGATGACCTCGGCGAAGCAGTTCGCTGCCTAATGTTGTCATGGGGTTGAGGTGGCCGTTGGCTGCGGGACAGATAATGCCGAAGTGGGTCATGAGTCAAGGCTCCGTGTGAGTTTAAACTTGTTTTAGCATTGAATCGGCGGTGTGAGGGGTTTTTGTTGGGTGTTGGGGCGTTGGGGCGATCGCTTAGAGAAACTCAGGAATTGGACGCAGGCTTTAGATTGAAACAGAGTGTTACCAGTATATATTTGTATGCGCTCTGCGATACCTAGCCAAAAGTTCAGCTAATCTCCTCAGCTAAAGGCGAGTTAAAACTCAGTTGTTTTTATAGGTTCAAAACTCTACTTTGAGCTAGCTACTTTAGCCAAGAAATTTTCTAAACTAAATTTACGCATAGGTCAGCCATAGCCTAGCCGGAAAAAATCAATTAAGGAGTAACTTCCTTAACAATTAAATCAGGAGCAAATCTCATGTCTTTTGAATTTGAAAGCGTCAATCATTTTTTTCAAGAAGTCTCGCAAGATCCCGAACTCCAGCTACAGTTTCGATCGATCGCAGATTGGGAAAGCTTAGTGAATAAAACTGTGGAACTTGGCAAAGAAAAAAGCTACAGTTTCTCGCCAACAGAAGTTTCAGAGTGGCTGGATTCGATCGCAGCGCAGCATCAGAGTCAGTCAGATACTTCAGGTGAGTTGTCTGACAGTGAATTGGAAGCTGTTGCCGGCGCAGGACCATTGGGGGGTGTTCTAGGAGTATTTAGCGGATTTTTGAGCGCTATTGTCACAGGAAAATTCGATGAAATCGGCGAAAAAATGGTAGAAGGGGGTATCGCAGGTCTCCTTGCTCCAGGGCTGTAGCTCATCTTTTTCGTAATACAAAACCCAAGCCAAAAGGAGAAATCAGATGGACAGCACTAATCAGTTTTCCCAAGAAGTTGAGCAAGATTCTGGCGTGCGGCCGCAACAGTTGTCTGCCAATCCAGATGCTGAAGAATTGAATGATACGGAATTAGATGCGATCGCAGGCGGTATGGCTCAGTATGATTATCTTAACTGGACAGGGCTGATACTTGACCACTTTGGCGGCTTCGATCCGAGAATTTATAAAGCTAACGGATTTGTGGGTAAAAAAGCTTGATAGCAGGCCACTTTGCTAGGAGTTCTTTCAATCGCTTTTGGAAGCAAATTTCACTAATTATGTCAGGAGAAAACATCTGATGGAAAGCAACAATCTATTTTGGCAAGAATTACCATCCGAGTCGTCCGCAATCACAGCATCCGCCCCGGACAACTCAACTAATCAAGAATTGAACAATTTGGAATTAGATGCGATCGCGGGTGGCTGTTCCGATGCTGTCGATCGAGCTCAGGCTGCTGGTATCCCTGTTCTCACAATCAGCGGTCCAGGGCCCAAATTTCGGGGCCCGTCCATGCAATTAATTGAAGCAGCGACGCGCGCTTTCGGCAATCAGCAATGAGCAAATTGTAATTGCCAAAAGCCGCTCGATAATGGATAAAATTCGCGAAGCAATCGCAGAGTATGCGATTGCTTTTAAGTTTCAAAATCACAGATATAACAATCCCAACCTACAGAAAATATGGATGCGATACAGCCAGTTCACCTGATGCAGCAAGCCCCCGACATGAGTAACACTACAATATTTAGCGTTGGCTTAGTTATCCTCAGCTTGCTGTTACTAATTTTGTTGTGGCTGCCCGATTTACTAACAAAAGAATAAGCATCATTCTGCTCGATTCATAGTGAGGGCTGTAGGGGCGGGTTCGCCAAAATGTCGAAGGTCGATCGAACAATCCCATAAACCCGCCCGACCCGCCTTGATTTACATCAACATTTTACCCGATAAATTAGCGGTACATTTGTATTTTTTTGTGGTGGGGGCGGGTTTACGAGATTGTAGATTTTTGCCTGAGATTGTTGGTGAACCCGCCCCTACGGGTTTGTGAAATTGCTGTCGAGGCGGGCAATTTTATCCCATAAATTAGCGGTACATTTGTATTTTGGGCGGGGTGGGGGCGGGTTTACGAGATTGTTGATTTTTGCCAGATATTGTTGGTTAACCCGCCCCTACGGGTTTGTGAAATTGCCATTACTCTAACTGCCGCGCCACTAATCGAGCAAATAATCCTCCCTGTTTTACCAATTCCTCAAACGAACCAAATTCCACCAAACGGCCGGCTTCAATTACATAAATGCGATCGGCATTGCGAATCGTACTCAGGCGGTGGGCGATGACAACTCGCGTCACATTCAACTTATCCAAACTCTCAGTAACGATCGCCTGCGTGCGGTTGTCCAAAGCACTCGTAGCTTCATCCATCAGGATAACCTTTGGTTTGACCACCATGGCGCGCGCAATTAATAACCGCTGCCGCTGTCCTCCCGAAAGATTCGTGCCCCCCTCGCTGACAACCGTGTGCATTCCCATCGGCATTTGTTCGATATCAGCCGCTAAACCGGCCATTTGCGCTGCTTCCCAAGCTTCCTCCTGCGTTACCACCGCCCCGCAGGTAATATTGTCAAACATCGAACCAGCATTAATTCTGCCGTTTTGCAGCACTACTCCTAACTGCCGCCGCACAGCTTGAACTTCGAGGCCTGCTAAATCTTGATTGTCGTAATAAACAGTGCCGCTTTGTGCTATTTCAAATCCCAATAACAGCCGAAATAAAGTTGATTTGCCGCTACCAGACGGCCCGACGATCGCGATAAATTCCCCCGGTTGAATATTGATGCTGACATCATCTAAAATTGGGGGCCCGTCCTCCCGGTAGCGGAAAGTTGCCCTATCGATCGTAATTTGACCTTTCAAGCGGCCGGGATCGGCTTTTGTCGGGTCAGATTCCGGGATGCCCTGGACGATCGGTTTGGCTCGCTCCCACAGCGGTACAATTCCTAAAATATCAGTTAGGGTATTGCTCAAATCTGTGACGCCAGAAAGAAAGGTGCCGAAGGCGGAATTAAAAGCAAGAAACGTTCCCATATTCAGTCCGCCTCCTCCTGTTTGAGAGGTTTGCATGAACACAATTGCAAACCAAAACATCAGAATAGAACTTACTAACGGTAGCGCTTCGTTAAATACAGAAACGCTGTCGTCAATTCGTTTAATTCCAGTTCTTAGTTTAATTTGCTGGCTGTATTTTTTCGCCCAAGCTGCAAAGGCTCGCCCTTCTGCGGCCGCTACCCGCAGCTTTGATACTCCGTTAATTAGTTCTACTGTCAGCCCGTTAATGTCGCCTTCTCCTGTTTCCATCTGCCGCTCTTTTGGGATTAAGAGCAAGCTGGATGTGACTGTTACTATAACCGCAATAAGAGTTAAACCAATTCCGACTAAAGTCAGCGGCAGGCTGTAAACAAACATCAGCCCCAAATTCAGCAGGGAAAATATGGCGCTCAAAAGTGTCCGCTGCGTCGCGCCGCTGAGTTGGGCGCGAATTTGATTAACTGCTAATAAGCGAGTCAGCAAGTCGCCAGAAGAATAGCTGCGAAAAAATGCCGGTTTTAATCTCAGCAATCGATCCCAAACTGCCGGCTGGAGAGTGCCGCTGGCAGCATTTTCGATCCGCAGCGTCAGGATGGTTTGGGCCATGCTAAATACAGCCCGTCCGATCGCCGCAACTAACAATACCAGCCCTAACTGCCACAGTAACAAAAGATCGCTGTCTGGAATAGCATCATTGACCAAAATCGAGGTAGCTTGCGGCGTCACCATCCCCAGCAGCGTTCCCAATATCCCCAGCCCGAAAGCAATGATAATATCTTTTTCGTAGCCCTTTGTTCCGAACCGAAACAGTTCCGCAGCGTTGCGAACTAATAGCGGCAGGGGCCGGTAAAACATGAGAGTTTCTGGCGACAAATCTTGCGCTACTGCTTTAGTTACTCGTTTGCGAGTGCGATCGATCGGATCGAACAATGTATAGCGAGATCCCTTACCGGGCAGCAATGCTACCGGACGGTTTTCTAACTTTGTATAAGCAAGCAGCGGGCCGCAGTTCTGCCGCCACCAATCCCCAGCCAGCAGCACTCGCCTAGTGCGAAATTGGGACGATCGCGCGATCGCCTCCATCGGATCTTTAACCCGGCCCAAATCTTCGGAACCCGCCGGGGGATTGACTGTTATCCCTTGTGCCTTACCTACAGCCCCAGCAGCGATTAACAGCGGCGTTCCTTCCTCAGACAAGGCAGTTTTCCGGGGATGCAGCACCTCGGTTAACTCTCCCAAAGCCGTCTGAGTTACCTGGCGGTTTAGCTGTTCGCGTTCCTGAAATCGGCGAAATTCCTCTGCTTTTTGCTGGGAAACCAGCAAGTTCAAGCAACAGCAAAAATACTCGTGCAGCAAAGCTAAACTCGCGCGCAGCCAGTCGGCATTTTCCACTTCTGCTGTTGAGAAAATTTGCACCTCAACTTCCCCGGATGCCGCCAGCAGCATATTCCCAGCCAAAGGAAATGCTGGGGAAGCGGAATTTAACTTCAATTCCCCGACACTCGCATCGCCCGACTGGACGCGCACCCAGACAACAGTTTCCGGGGGCGATCGCAGAATTTGACCGGGAAGCAGCGATATCTGCTGCGAGGCTGCTACAACGGCAGTTTCTGGGGCAACTATTTCCTCTGGCGCGTGAAGCGGGTCTATCCCGTACGGAATCGCCCGTTCTCCCAAATGCTGTATCCACCCTTCCACAAGCGATCGCATTTTGCTGTCACCCGCAGCAACTAAAGCGGCACAATCTGCGATCGCGATCGGTTCCAGTTCCGTTTCGGCGATCGCGATCGCCAGCAGTCCCCACCCATCCCCCAGGGCAGTACCGAACAAAGCCTCCCCTGCACCGACGCCGAACAGGTAATGGCGGTTGGTGGCAGTTTTCTCACTTTGTATCTTGGCTGCAAAAAGTGCGATCGCGCCCGTTAGCGAAGCCCTCGAAGAGGATCGAACAATCCATACCTGATGCGGGTCATTCAGCAGCAGCGGTTCATTGCCTTTAATTCGGTGCAGTTTCTTAACAGGATTTAGATCGAGCATAGCTAGTAATTGGTAATTAGTAATATCAAGTCGGGCAGGGGTTTAAAGCCTTGCCTCAAAGAAGACAGTGCGATCGAATCGATCGGGCTTACCCGAAGATCCGCCGGGGATTAAAATCCCCGTCTCATAGCTAAAGTCGGTTAAAACCGACTGAATAGCCAAATCAAACCATCGCTCATTTCAGTCCTCATAGCGAGGACTTTAGCCCGCCGGGGATTAAAATCCCCGTCTCATAGCTAAAGTCGGTTAAAACCGACTGAATAGCCCAATCAAACCATCGCTCATTTCAGTCCTCTTCAGAGGACTTTAGCTATTAGACAGGGAATTCATTCCCTGGCGGACTATCGGGCTGGCGGACTGTATTTCTGCTGTTTATTGTTCGTTCCCAACCAAACGAGCATAAGCACCTCCCAGCTTTTGCAACTCCTCATGAGTCCCTCTTTCAACTACTTTCCCCCCTGCGAGCATAATAATTTCATCGCAATCTCGAATCGTACTCAAACGGTGAGCAACCACAATACAAGAAGTACCGCGACGCCTCAAATTGCGATCGATAATTAACTCTGTTTCAGCATCCAGAGCACTCGTTGCTTCATCCAGCACCAACACCGCTGGATTCCTGACTAATGCCCTGGCAATTTCCAAGCGCTGCCGCTGTCCGCCGCTCATATTTGTCCCCCCTTCATTGAGTTGAGCATCGTATCCTCCCGGCATATTCAAAATAAGTTCGTGAATTGCCGCATCAATGCACGCTTGCACTAAATCTGCTTCCGGTACTGTCGGGTCCCAAAGCGTCAGATTTTCGCGAACAGTGCCGGCAAATAGAAATATCTCTTGTTCGACCATTGCCAGCGAATTTGCTAGGATAGAACGGGGAATCAAATTGCGGGGAACCCCGTCAAATAAAATTGCACCATTCATTGGTTCGTAAAGACCGGTAACAAGTTTGGCAATAGTAGATTTCCCAGAACCGCTGCCCCCCACTAACGCTACCCGCTGACCGGGTTTTACGGTTAAGTTCAAGTTATCAATTAGCGGCGCTTCCAAGCGACTGTAGCCAAAACTGACACCGCGCAATTCAATCCAGCCCTGCAAATGAAAAGAATCTGGTGCAAGGGCGGCGCGGCCGTTTCCACTATTAAAAGAATCGCGGTCTGCTTCTGGATCGATCGGGTTTTGCAGAACGTCATCAAGTCGGTTTAAATCGGCTTCTAATTCTTGCAGAGTGCTGCCAAAATTGACTAGATTGTTAACAGGTCGGAGGAATTGTTGAGTGAGACTTTGATAGGCAATTAACATTCCGATACTCAAACCGCCGTTCATCACCCGCAAGCCCCCGACAACTAAGATAGCAGTTGCAGCTAATGCCGTTAAAAATGCTGGTAATATTGACAATACTTGAGTGGGCAAAGCCAATTCTTGCTGGGCGTTGCTCATTTTGGCATAGTAGCCGGCAAACTTAGAAAATAAATCGAATTCTAAACCGCTAGCTTTGACAGTTTCAATAGATTGAATGCCTGCAATTGCAGCACCGCCCACCTTACCTGTTTCCTGAGCTAATCGGGTGTTAGCATCGACGCGGCTGCGGGATAAAGATTGCAGTGCCAAAAAGTTTAAGGCTGCAAAAACAGCCGCAACACTGGTCAATACCCAGTCGTACATCACCATAATTATCGCATAGAAAACCATCATCACCGCGTCGATCGCAGTTGCAGCAAGTTTCCCCGATAAAATTTCAGCAACCTTGTCATTAACTTGGCAGCGGCTGCTAATTTCACCTGCAAACCGCTGGGCGTAAAATCCAACAGGCAAGCGCAAAGTATGCCAGAGAAACTGTCCCGACATCGAAATCGAAAGCTTGTTTGCCAGCCGCCGCAAATAGAAAAGCCGCATCCGCGCTAGCAGCCCTTGAATAGCGGCGGCAAACAGCATTCCCAATATTAAAGGACGCAGCCACTCGTGACGGTTTTCGACGAGAATTTCATCTACAAAAATTTGGGTAAATGCCGCGCCAGCCAAACGGGGAACAGTCAGTAATAAACCAGCAATTAAACAAAATGCGATCGCCCAACGCGAACTTTGCAATCGGGAATCTAAAGCACGGGCAATACTCGGTTTTTTCCCACCTTTTTTAAACTCCGGCCCCGGCTCAAAAATCAAAACAACGCCAGTGTAAGCAGACTTAAATTCTTCTAGAGAAACAGTCCTCGGCCCCGATGCGGGGTCGTTGAGGTAAACGCGCTTTTTCTTAATCCCCTCGACGACCAAAAAATGATTGAAATTCCAAAAAACAATAAAAGGCGGCGGTACAGCTTTCAACTCTTCGACAGTTTTTTTAAACCCTTTAGCATCTAAGCCGTAAATTCGGGCTGCTTTAAGGATATTAGAAGCTTTACTGCCATCGCGAGAAACGCCGCACTCGCTTCGCAATTGGGCTAAAGGTACCGGGTGTTCCCAGTAACTCAAAATAATTCCTAAAGCAGCAGCACCGCATTCTACTGCTTCCATTTGCAGCAGGGTGGGAGTGCGAACTCGCCTTAATTTTGGCGGTGTAAAAAACTTGTGAATCCAGGGAATTTTCATTGCTTATTAACGGGTAATTAGTAAATGAACAAGACTTACGCACCGCAACTTATAAACCGGGTTTTTTTACGAAAATACTTCGTGAGGGCGAGCAGATTAGGTAAAAAACCCGGTTTCTGACTACCCATACGTCAGCCCTGTTGTTAGTAAACTCCTGTCAAAGACCGAAAAATAGGAATCACGTAAGAAATCGGCGCTAACTGCCCAATTTGAACCCGAACTAGCGCCGTAGTACCGGGCGAAATCTTGAGAGGAGGCCCGTTCGAGGAAGACCATTTATAACCGCTGATAGTGTTCGGATCTTGTTGCAATTCCACAAAAACTTGCACGGGAGCACCGCCGCCAGCGATGTTTTTTGCGATGCTGTCAGCCAAATTTTCATTGCCGATAATTGCCGACATATCTTGATTAGTAACCGGAAAAGGAGAAACTTGGGTTACTTTGCCGACAATGCCGCCGTAGCGTTCCCGCTTGACGACGCTAGGGGTAACTTGTACGGTCATTCCAGGTTTAATTTGCTTGCCGTCTCTGTCAGCAAAATAAACAAGACTGACCATTTTTTCGCGAGAATTCTCAGATTCAACTGTCCCGATTCTTGTACCGACGTTCAGCATTTGACCTGCAACGGCGCTAACTTCTAAAACGCGACCGTCGTATTGGCTGGTAATTTTGCTGTCGGCGGTCAACTGATTCTGCAAGTGGGCAATCTTGCGTTTAACTTCCTGAATTTGATTTGTTTGGGCGATCGACTTTTCTAAATCTTGTTGAGCGAGTTTGACCGCTTGGGTTTCCATGTCTTTAATTTTAGTTTTGATTTCGTCAATTTTGTTCAGGTTTTGCAGGTACTCCCGTTCGGTGTTACTTTTCTGAACTTTAAGTTCTTGGAGATTGTTTTTAATTTCATTAAGGCGGTTGAGATTTTGCAGGTACTCTCGTTCGGTATTCGTAGCTTCAACCTTGAGTTGCTGCTTGCTGTTTTTGAGGTCGTCAATTTTATTGAGATTTTGCAGGAATTCGCGATCGCTATTGGTTTTCTGAACGTCGAGTTCCTTTAACTGCGTTTCAATATCCGCCAATTGCATCTGAGAGTCCGCGAATTCCTGTCTCGCTTGCAGCATTACATCCTCGCTGATCGCCCTCTCTTGTTCGTAAAGAACGCGGCGAGTTTCAAACCGC
The DNA here is from genome assembly GCF_000317475.1 of Oscillatoria nigro-viridis PCC 7112. NCBI lineage: Bacteria > Bacillati > Cyanobacteriota > Cyanophyceae > Oscillatoriales > Oscillatoriaceae > Phormidium > Phormidium nigroviride. Next base: position 7,159,223 of record NC_019729.1, on the reverse strand, counting down.
TGCTGCAAAGTTTCTACCAAAGAAGTGATGTGCTGTTTTCGCTGCAAAAGACTGTCGCGTTTTTTGGCGATCGCCGCGAGAGTTTGCTGCCGCAATATCGGTGCAACTTGTTCCCGCCGCAAACTTTCTTCCAAACTTTGCCGTTTTTCTGCTAATGCTGTCAGAGTTTGCTGCCGCAGTACCGGGGCAATTTGTTCTCGGCGCAAACTTTCTTCCAAACTTTGCCGTTTTTGCTCTAATGCGGCCATACTTTGCTGGTGCAATATCGGTGCGACTGACTCCCTATTCAAGCTTTCTTGAAGGTCTTTTTGCTGCTGTTCTAGGGTTTTTAATTCCAGGGCAATTTGCTGTTTTTGCAGCTTATTAGTATCTTGCTTTTGCCCTTGCAGTTCAGCTAATTTTGCTTTTTCTTGCTCTAACTGCTGCTTGAGGTCTAGTTTATCAATTCTACCGATTTCCTGACCCCGTTTGACAGCATCTCCCGGCTTGATATTCAGCTTTACCAATTGACCGGAACTAGCAGCTTGAAATTGCACGACGCGGCGGGGCAGAAGCAATACGCCTTGACCGGAAACAGTCAGCGGAATTCGCCCGATCGCACTCCAAACCCCTGCAGCAGCAACTAAACAGCCAATTGCAGTTAGTGGCAGCCACGATCGAGGACTAACCACCTGCATCATTTCGTCGAGGCGTTCCGGTGAAGATAAGCGATCGATCGCTTCAGTAGTGAAAAGTTTGTTTTGTTTTACCTGCATCAGCTAGTCCTTTCGAGAGTGCGATCGCGGCTGTAAGCAGGGGTGTATTTGAAGGGGAAATTCCTTGCAAGTCAATTGAGGCACAAACAATTTCCCAACAAACGTTCAAAGCTTCCGTACACTTACTTGAATGTTCTCACTCCTGTTTGCAGCTTGCCTGTAAAATCACTTTACGGCAATTAACCCTCGTAAGACCTAACTAACAGTAGAGTTTTCAGCTAACAAAAAGACCAGCGTACAGCCAGTCTTCAGACGGGGGAACGACCCGAACTTTCGGCTAGGTATCGCCCGCAGCCAGTGCCTACACATTGGTCACCCGTTAAGGAATGAGAATTAAATAACTTACAATTTTAATGGTACTTGTGGGATGGGCCCATGAGCCCGTCCAGAAAGGGCGGGCTATAAGAGCCCACCCCACTTTCAAGAGTGTAAATTATTTAATTCGCGATCCTCAGCTAAAAATACTTTTGTCAATGAGTAGAATTACTCCAAGGTATTGAAGTAGCAACTTAAAAGGTTATAGTTTTGCTGGTGTTTCTCTAATTTATACGCAGTAAACTGGGGGCAAAAATCTTTATTTCAAAAGCTTACTCTACAATAAATCTGCCTTTTGTCAGTTGGGAAAGTTCAGTGTAATTGTAGGTGGGGTATAAGGAAGGGAAAACCCACCTACAATTACTATTAACAGTCAAAGTCAACAGTTAACAGTCAAAAGTTAACAGTCAACAATTAATTCTTAACTGTTGACTGTTAAACTGAATGCCTGTGCCGAACGAACTCACTCGAAACTGCCGGAAGGGCTGTTCATTATCTCGATTTAGAACTTTTGGATGGCTTACCCTCAAAAGGTTGAACTCCACTATTTGGATAGTTGTCATCGCTGGGGCTAAAAATCCGCACCGCTGCTTCCGAAACGTAACGCATCGCGTTTGTCAAAGATTTAGAAAGATTCATAGAATCTGCCTCTCTTGTCTGAGTTCTGATACTTTTAATATTACTTTAGTTTTTGGGCTGTGGATGAGTTTAGCAATATTTATTTGAATTACTTATTGGTCTGCAACAATGAAGCAAGCTGAAGGTTTGAGAAATTACGCATTTTTGGACGATCGACCTTTTGCTGGTAGATTTTTCCTTGCTCAACTCAAGCACTCGCGATCGCCCTCCCGACGCTCAGAAACCGCGTTGTCTAACTCTATTCAAAGGCTGCAAGGAAATATTTTCGCCAAAAACCCAGAACGCTTGAGTGTTTGCGGTTAATTCCTGAGTTTGTTAAATTCAGGAATTATATTGATTTTACCATAATATTAATGTACAAATTAACCTAAATCCGCTATCAAAGGGCATGATCGGCGAATTTTTGCGAAAAAATCTGCTATCTTTATCAAAAATTTACAAAAAGATATGGTGTTTGTCACTATAATTAAGGAAAAGAAGTTTGTCCGGGGTTTTTCTTATGAAAACTACCACAGAAAGCCTGCAGCTCACAGGTTTTGACGAAATCTTAGAAGACCGGGAACTGACGGTTTCTTCAGCAGATTACAGCCTGTTGACGGATCTCTACCAGCTAACGATGGCCGCTTGTTACGTCGGGGAAGGGCTCGACGGGCGGGCCGCGAGTTTTGAGTTGTTCGCGCGCAGGCTGCCAGAGGGTTTTGGCTACGCGATCGCGATGGGTTTGGCGCAAGTTATCGATTATTTGGAGAAATTTCGGTTTTCGCCGGCGCAAATTCAGGCTTTGCAGTCCACTGGGATTTTTGCCGGCGCAGGAGAGCGATTTTGGACTTTACTCGCCACAGCCAGTTTTACTGGCGATGTTTGGGCGGTGCCGGAGGGGACGGCGGTGTTTGCCAACGAGCCTCTGCTGCGAATTGAGGCTCCTCTGTGGCAGGCTCAGTTGGTGGAAACTTATTTGTTGAATGCCGTAAATTATCAAACTTCGATCGCGACGCGGGCAGCGCGGCTGCGCGATGTGGCGGGCCCGGAGGCTAAGTTGCTGGAATTCGGGACGCGCAGGGCTTTTGGGCCTCAAGCTTCTGTGTGGGCGGCTAGGGCTGCCCTGGCTGCGGGGTTCGACGGAACTTCTAATGTTTTGGCTGCTTTGAAGTTGGGCCGCAAGCCTGTCGGTACTATGGCTCATGCTTTGGTAATGGCTGTGGCGGCCCTCGAAGGCAGCGAGAATCAGGCGTTTGCAGCTTTTCACCGCTATTTTCCGGGGGCGCCGCTGCTGATCGATACTTATGATACTGTGGCGGCGGCGCGGATGTTGGCCGATCGAGTAAACAGCGGTGAAATGCAGTTGGAAGGCGTGCGCCTGGATTCGGGCGATTTGGCGGTGCTGTCTCGGGAAGTTCGATCGCTCCTTCCGGGCGTTCCAATTTTTGCTAGCGGCGATTTGGACGATCGAGAAATTGCTAAATTAAAAAGTAGCGGTGCTTGCATTGACGGTTACGGTTTGGGAACCAAGTTGGTCAGCGGTTCCCCTGTGAACGGTGTTTATAAGTTGGTGGAAATTGACGGAATTCCGGTAATGAAAGAGGCAAGCGGCAAGGTAACATATCCAGGAAGAAAGCAAATTTTTAGACATATTGAAAATGGGCAAATTCTCGGAGATTGTTTGGGATTGTCGGGAGAAACTCTTCACAATTGCGATTCTTACTTACCATTAATGGAGTTGGTTGTCAAGGACGGCAAACGAGTGCAGAACCCGGAAAGTTTGGAGGAGATCGCCAAACGCACTGCTGCTTCTGTCGCCAGTCTTCGAGCCGAAACTCGCCAACTTGACAACCCGATTTCGCCGCCAGTGGAAATTTCAACAGATTTGCAGAGTCTCACCCAAAAAACGAAAAAGAGTCAATCGATTTTAGATTTGAGATTTGAGATTTTAGATTGAAGTCAACAGTCAACAATCAACAGTCAATCGATTTTAGATTTTAGATTTTAGATTTTAGATTGTTATCAATCAACAGTCAACAGTCAACAGTCAATCGATTTTAGATTTTAGATTGTTATCAATCAACAGTCAACAGTCAACAGTCAACAGTCAACAGTCAACAGTCAACAGTCAACAGTCAACAATCAACAGTCAACAATTCCCAATTACCGATTCCCTATGCAGAAGATTGCTCTTTTTGGAACCAGTGCCGATCCGCCCACAGCAGGACATAAAACAATTCTGAGTTGGCTTTCCCAACATTTTGATTGGGTAGCAGTTTGGGCGTCGGACAATCCTTTTAAGTCGCACCAAACTTCTCTAGAACACCGATCGGCAATGCTGCTGTTAATGATTCAAGAAATTAATGCGCCCAGACACAATCTTTGCTTGCATCCAGAACTCAGCAGTCCGAGGACGTTGGAAACTGTGGAACAAGCAAGATTGCTGTGGCCTAATGCAGATTTGACGCTGGTAATAGGTTCGGACTTGGTGGGGCAACTGTCTCGCTGGTACAAATTTGAACAATTATTAAAACAAGTAGAGTTACTGATAGTACCGCGACCTGGTTATCCATCAGAACAGTTAGATTTGTGGCAGTTGAGGCGGATGGGTGCAAAAGTGGCGATCGCATCTTTGAGTGCTCCCAATGTTTCTTCTACTTCCTATCGGGAAACAGGAGACAGGGAAGCTCTGACTCCGACCATCGAAGATTACATCCATAGGGAGCATTTGTACGCATGGCACGAGGCACAAAAAAGAGCGAGGGTTGCTCATTAGCTGACTTTAAAGTAGGAGTAGATAATGTTATTTTTTCCGTCGATACCGTGCAGAACCGCTTGTTGGTGCTGTTGGTAATGCGGCAAGACGAACCGTTTATCGATTCTTGGAGTCTTCCCGGTACTTTGTTGCGTCAGGGCGAGTCTCTTGAAAATGCGGCTTACCGAATTTTGTCTGAGAAAATTCGGGTAAAAAATTTGTATCTGGAGCAATTGTATACTTTCGGAGAACCGGGGCGCGATCCTCGGGAAATTACCAGGGGCGATCGTTATCTTTCGGTTAGTTATTTTGCTTTGGTTCGCTTTGAGGAAGCTGAGTTAATTGCTGGGAGTGTAGTGGCGGGTGTGGGCCACCGCGTCGGCGGTATTGCTTGGTATCCCGTGCAACAAGTTCCCAAGCTGGCTTTCGATCACAATCAAATTCTCGAATACGGATACCGGCGGCTGCGTAACAAACTTGAATACAGCCCGGTAGCTTTTGAAGTTTTGCCGGAACTTTTTACTTTGAGCGATTTGTATCAACTTTATACAACTATTTTGGGGGAAAGTTTTTCTGATTATTCTAATTTTAGAGCTCGATTGTTGAAATTGGGTTTTTTGTGCGATACCGGTGTTAAGGTTTCGCGCGGGGCTGGCCGTCCTGCTAGTTTGTACCGCTTTGATGCGGCCGCTTTTGCTCCTTTCAAAAATAAGCCGTTGGTGTTTATCTAGCTGTTCCTTGGATGACATTCGGGGAGCAATTTAGTAACATTAGAATAGAAGCTATTAAGGAGTGAAGGCTATGAAAGACCCTGATGAATGCGCTAATATTCACGAAGTGCGGGAGGAAATTGATATCATCGATCGAGAAGTGATCGAGGCTTTGAGCAAGAGATTTCAATACGTCATCGCTGCTGCAAGGTTCAAAACGAGTGAAGCTAGCGTTAGATCGTTCGATCGCTTTCACGATATGTTACAGCAGCGGCGCGAGTGGGCTCGAGAATCGGGTTTGAATCCTGATGTGGTTGAAAATATTTACCGGGATTTGGTAAATTATTATATTGAGGAAGAGTTGAAACATTACAAATCCGAGTAATCTTTCGCTACATTCAAATCTAGGACTATAGGAAAGTGAGTCCCCGCGGGCGGATTGTTAGCAATATTTATTAAGTGATTTGGTGATATGAAAATTGCGATCGCACAACTCAACCCTACTATTGGTGATATCTTTGGCAACTCCAGCCTAATTCTGGAGGCTGCGAAAAAAGCTGAGGTTGAGGGCGCAAACTTATTGCTAACACCGGAACTTTCCCTGATCGGTTATCCGCCGCGCGATTTGTTAATCAATCCGAGTTTCATTGCAGATGCAGGTGCACAGTTGCTGCAACTGGCGCAAGCTTTGCCACCGGAGTTGGCAGTCATAGCAGGCACTGCCTTACCTAATGCTAATGCTGTTAAACTCGGCGGAAAATCATTGTTTAATAGCGCTGTTTTGTTGCAAAATGGTGCCGTCAAACAAGTTTTTCATAAACGCTTGTTGCCTACTTATGATGTATTTGATGAAGATAGATATTTTGAACCGGGAGAAAACAGCAATTACTTTTATATTGGCGAAGTCAAAATCGGCGTGACAATTTGTGAAGATTTGTGGAACAATGAGGAGTTTTGGGGTAAACGCAGTTACGCGGGCGATCCTGTTTCCGATTTGGCAAAATTGGGCGTAGATTTAGTGGTGAATTTGTCGGCATCGCCTTATTCTGCGGGGAAGCGGGGAGTGCGATCGGCGATGTTGCAGCACAGCGTCATCCGCTGCGGGATACCGATTGTTTACGCTAATCAGGTAGGGGGAAATGACGATATTATTTTTGACGGCAGCAGTTTTGCTGTGAATCGAAAGGGTGATTTAATTCAGGTATTAGCTTCTTTTGAAACGGATTTTGCGGTGCTGGAATATGACGCAGCTAAACAAGATTTATTTGGCAGCGGCGGGAACGGGCAAGATGCCCGTTCCACAACAGATTTGAGTTTTCATCCGGCAGAGGGAGATGCCGAAATTTGGGCTGCTTTGGTTTTGGGAGTGCGAGATTATGTTCGCAAGTGCGGTTTTTCTAAGGTTGTACTCGGTTTGAGCGGCGGGATAGATTCGGCTTTGGTGGCGGCGATCGCCAGTTGCGCGATCGGGCCCGAAAATGTTCTAGGGGTGCTGATGCCTTCTCCTTACAGTTCGGATCATTCGGTTAATGATGCTTTGGAATTAGCCCGAAATCTGGGTATCGCGATCGAAATGTTGCCGATCGGCGATTTGATGAAAACTTACGATCGCACTCTCGCCGATTTGTTTGTCAACACAACTTTCGGGATTGCTGAGGAAAATATTCAATCGCGGATTCGAGGCAATCTGTTGATGGCAATTTCTAATAAGTTCGGACATTTGCTGCTTTCGACTGGCAATAAGTCGGAAATGGCGGTGGGTTACTGCACTCTCTACGGCGATATGAATGGGGGATTGGCGGTGATTTCCGATGTGCCGAAAACTCGCGTTTATTCGCTTTGTCGGTGGCTTAATTCTGGCGGATATGTAGGGGCGGTGCCCCCGTGCCCGCCCCTGGGAAAGGAAATTATTCCGGTTAATATTATTACTAAAGCGCCGAGTGCTGAACTGAAACCTGGCCAAATTGACCGAGATTCTTTGCCGGATTACGATGTTTTGGATGACATCTTGCAGCGGTCGATCGAACATCACGAATCGGCCCAACAAATTGTGGCTGCAGGACACGATGAAGCAGTGGTTAAACGTGTAGTAAAATTAGTGAGGCAAGCGGAGTTTAAACGGCGGCAAGCAGCCCCGGGTTTGAAAATTAGCGATCGAGCTTTTGGTACCGGTTGGCGGATGCCGATCGCCAAATCTTACTTCTATTAAACGCATCATTAAACGCAAAATGGTTAACATCGACGGTACTTTTGGCTTCGATTTTCTCCTGGGAACTCTCAGCAACGATACGATTAGAGGATTTGCAGGTAATGATACTGTTCGAGGTTTGGGGGGAAATGACCGAATTTTTGGCGATCGCGAAAATGATTTGCTGGCCGGAAATGAAGGCGCTGATACGCTGTCTGGCGGGCAGGGAAGCGATACAATCTATGGAGGACAAGAGTCGGATTGGATTTTTGGCGATCGGGGTAACGATTTGCTAATAGGCGGCGAAGGCGGGGATATCTTGACTGGAGGCGCAGGCGATGATTTATTTGTGATGGAAAAAACCTCCGCCGCATCTACTATTACTGAAGCAGATATAATTACAGATTTTGGCAACGGCAATGATAAAATTGTCTTGACACAAGGCATGAAGTTTAGCGATTTAGATATTTCTGTTTCCGACAACCAAACTATTATGAAAGATAAAAAGTCTGGTAATTATTTAGGAGTTGTTTCGGGAAACCCTAATCTGACTGAATCCAACTTTATATCGCTGTTTGGCGGACTAGATAGGGGTCAGCTTTTGCCAATTTCTGTTAACACGATTATAGCCGATCGCGCGATCGGACTGGAAGTGGCGCAAACTCCCCAAGAACAAGCGACAGGTTTAATGTTTCGCACAGAATTGCCAGACGACAGGGGAATGCTTTTCCCGATCGAACCCGCGCGAAACGTGCGTTTTTGGATGAAAAACGTGTTTATTGAGCTAGATATGGTTTTTCTGCGGGAAGGCGTCGTGCAGGCGATAATTCCTAACGTACCGCCGTGTTTGAGCGAAACCTGCCCCAACTACGGCCCGGATGTTCCCGTTGACGGAGTTATTGAACTCAGAGGCGGAAGGGCGGCCCAATTGGGACTCAAAGTTGGCGATCGGATTCCCAATTTACCCTAAAAAGGTAGATGAAATCATGTCTGTTTGATTCGGACTTGTATGATGTTAACTTTTGTAGGGGCGGGTTCACCAACAATAATTGCCCATAATCTACAATATAATAAACCCGCCCCCGCCCATACTACCGGACATGATATGATTTTATCGCAGCATTCAACATTTGTGCATCCCATGAATCCTATTGAATTAAAAATAATCCCCAATCAAACTCAAGACGGTTTAGCTTACCAACATTTGCGCTTGCGAATTACAACTCAAGACGGTATCATCACACCCGATGATTTACAAGGTTTGAAACTTCCTCAAAACGTTCAATTAAGCCAAGGAATTGTCATTGAAGGTAGAGGAGCAATTTGGCTGTACGGGTATTTAGTACACGAATGTCATCCTGCAGCTTGGGTGGGATGTTACGATCCGCGATTAGAAGGTGCGGTGGTAGTAGCGACGCACAAGCACGAGGTATCAGTTGGACAGGTATTAAAATTGAGTTTACCGAGCGATTAAGCCTCTCCTAAGTTTGAGGTGATAATAAATCAATCAAAATAAAACTTCCCGTGGTGGGGGAATCTTAAAATCCAGGAGAGTCGTGATTAAATTAGAGCGTTTTGGGTTGAGGGGGTGACAACCCCGTCAGTGCTTTTTGTTCACTCTAGCAATAGTCGCAAATAGTTGGGTGGGGGCGGGTTTTTGAGATTGTCGGTTTTTGGCCAATCTTGTTGGTAAAACCGCCCATACATGATTGTATAATCGGTTAAAACAGAGATATTGCACCATTTTCAATTAGCCTTTTATGAACAGGCAAGATGCCTGTGAAGCGAGAAAATTTATATTTTGTGGAACAGGCATCTTGCCTGTTGCTGAAAATGGTGCAAGATATCAGTTAAAACAAAAAGTATCGCTGCGCCATTGGCAAAACTGTTGCCGGTTCGCAAGTTAACAATTCCCCATCCGCCCTGACTTCATAAGTTTCTGGATCGACTTCCATTTGTGGCAAATAATCGTTGAGTTTCATATCTCTTTTGCTAATTTTTCGTGTGCCGGAAACTGCTACAGTGGGCTTTTGCAAACCTAGCTGTGCGGCAATATCTCGATCGCGCGCAGCTTGGGAAACGAACGTCAGACAAGTCGCCCCAATCGCACCGCCAAAACTGCCAAACATCGGCCGCATATGCACCGGTTGCGGCGTGGGAATGCTGGCGTTAGCATCTCCCATCTGTCCGTAGGCGATCGCCCCTCCTTTAATTACCAGTTCCGGTTTCACTCCAAAAAAAGCCGGCCGCCACAAACACAAATCCGCCAATTTCCCCTCTTCCACCGAACCGACATACTGACTAATTCCGTGAGTAATCGCCGGATTAATTGTATATTTCGCAATGTACCGCTTCACCCGAAAATTGTCATTTTCTCCCCCTGTGGAACGGGCATCTTGCCCGTCTAAATCACCTGTGGAACGGGCATCTTGCCCGTCTAAATCACCTGTGGAACGGGCATCTTGCCCGTCTAAATCACCTGTGGAACGGGCATCTTGCCCGTCTAAATTCCCCCTTTGAACCTTCATTTTATGTGCCGTTTGCCAAGTCCGAACAATCACCTCTCCCACTCTTCCCATCGCCTGAGAATCAGAAGAAATCATACTAAACGCACCTAAATCGTGGAGAATATCCTCAGCAGCAATAGTTTCCCTTCTAATTCTCGATTCAGCAAAAGCCACATCTTCAGGAATGCCTCGATCCAAATGGTGGCAAACCATCAACATATCTAAATGTTCTTCTAAAGTATTGACAGTGTAAGGGCGAGTCGGGTTAGTTGACGAGGGCAAAACATTAGCTTGTCCGCACACTTTAATAATATCCGGTGCGTGTCCGCCGCCAGCACCTTCGGTGTGGTAAGTGTGAATAGCTCGATTTTTAAATGCGGCAATTGTAGCTTCCACAAATCCCGCTTCATTGAGAGTATCCGTGTGAATTGCAACTTGCACGTCGTACTCGTCAGCTACACTCAAACAAGTGTCGATCGTTGCTGGTGTAGTTCCCCAATCTTCGTGGAGTTTCAAACCCATTGCACCGGCAAAGATTTGTTCGACTAATCCTTGGGGTTGACTGCTATTTCCTTTACCTAAAAACCCTAGATTTACGGGGAAAGCGTCGGCTGCTTGCAGCATTCGGTACATATGCCAAGGCCCGGGAGTGCAAGTTGTAGCGTTTGTACCCGTTGCAGGGCCTGTGCCGCCGCCGATCATTGTCGTGATTCCAGAGGCGATCGCCACTTCAATTTGCTGCGGGCAAATAAAGTGAATGTGAGTATCAATTCCCCCAGCGGTGAGAATCATACCTTCACCCGCAATTACTTCAGTACCAGGCCCGATAATAATATCTACCCTATCTTGAATATAAGGATTTCCGGCTTTACCAATTTTGTAAATTTTGCCGTCTTTAATGCCGACATCTGCTTTAACAATCCCCCACCAGTCTAATATTAAAGCATTAGTAATCACCGTGTCAACAGCACCGTCTGCATTAGAAATAGGCGACTGTCCCATGCCGTCGCGAATGACTTTGCCACCGCCAAATTTAACTTCATCCCCGTAGGTTGTGAAGTCTTTTTCAACTTCTATGAATAATTCTGTATCGGCTAACCGGACGCGATCGCCCACAGTCGGCCCGAAGGTTTCCGCGTAGGCGCGGCGATCCATTCTGTAACTCATGCTCGCTCCTAATATTAATAAATTTTTAGTTGGCAGTTGAGACCCACTTGAATTATAGTATGTGACGAGTTCCTCAACCTGAAACAGTCAAAAAAAATACAACATCAGGCAAGCTTTAAACCCCGATAGGCATCAATTCTTGCCAATCGAAAATCGAAAATGCTATAAACGGGCAAATTTACTCCAGCATTTTCTGGATTTCCCTTTTCAAAATCTCCACATCCACCGTCATATCCATGCCAATGAAACTCCAATCTTCCGCTACATTATTGTCATCAACCATACGGGAGTATTCTAATCCCAATAGCTGGCAAATGTAATAGAAATATGGCGGAGTGTACCCTCCATAAAAGAATTCCAATACTTTCGTTCCCGGCTGACTCCACAGCAAATTTGTAAAACCAGCCCCGTGAGGGCCGACAACCACCGCCGCTTCTGCAAACAGACGAATTTGTTCATCAACAGTGCGCGAGATATCTTCCAAAATTTCAAAATCAAATTCTTTCAAAACCTCTCGCACTTGTACTTCATTTTTAACCTTGCGCCGGCCGCTTCTAGACAGATAAAGTTTTCTAAAAGGCTTTACCTTTTCCTTAAGACAGAATTTTTTCCGCAAAAGCTCTATATCGTAAGGACTGGGAAAATACCAGTCTTGATTGTTTCCCACCACCACGCTTTCTGCATGATATCCCGTATCTCTAGCCCGAGTGTCGATTAGGGAACTTTCAGGAATACCGAGTTTGGTCATAAAGCCCAACTCAAAATCTGTATGTCGTAAAGGATAACAAATTTTGGCTTCTTGCCAAATTTCCTTACCTAAAGCCTCCTCAATTCGACAAAGTTTAGCCAGCACAAAAATGATATAATCATAATAACTGCACCACAAATGCGACCAAGGAGCAACTACAAGGGGATAAGTAATTTTGTTAGGTTTGTAAGGCCATTCCAGAATGCCCGCACCGCTAATCCGAAAATCCAAGTCTAAAAGCAACTTGTTATTCAGCAGCGTGTTGCCAGAGGTACAAATAGTGAGAGAATTTATTTTTTGATTCAGGAAAATCTTCCAAACATAATCTGGGTCAAAAGACAGGGTTTTTTCCGTGGCAAAAAACCGAGAAAGCCCTTTATTTACTGAGGTTAATGCGGGTATATTGATGGGTTCGTGCTGCTTTTTATAAACGATGCTGTCATCTAACAATTTGATGCTGGTGCGCCGGTCTAACGGGGTTCTCCAGACACGCCTTGATGTTGCCAGCAAGCTCTGCTTCAATGTCTGTTTTATCTGGTCAACTAATTTTGGGTTCATCATGCACTTTTGCTGTATATCTTTGCAGTTTTAACAACCACGGTATACCGCAAACGGCAGATTTTAACTCGCTCAAAAGTAGGAGATTGAACTAACAAAAAAAAGCCAGAAAGCACTTATACAGAAGGCACAGAAAAAGTTTTGAGCTTACTTTATCACTCTCCAGGCATAGGGCTGGAAATGACACGATTTTCGATTTTAGATTTGGGATTGGGATGACCGATCGCTATCATAGTGTGGAGATGGCTTACAGTTGCATTCTGTTTTGAAACTGCTTGAACTTTTAAGTTAAAAAGTTTCCAATTCAAAATTCAACCATCGTGAACTACCTTCTGGCTTCATACTTCAGCATCCAGATGACCGTTCACTTTTCCATTAAAGCCGTAGACTTGACGACTACCCACAAACGGCACTAATTGAACTTCCCTTTCATCTCCCGGTTCAAACCTGACTGCTGTACCTGCGGGGATATCCAACCGCATTCCTTTTGCTTGTTCTCGATTAAATTCTAAGGCTTCGTTAGCTTCGTAAAAATGGTAGTGGGAACCGACTTGTATCGGGCGATCGCCTTTATTTCCTACAAGCAACCGCACCGTTGGGCGATCGGCATTTAATTCTATTTCGCCTGCTGAAACAATCATTTCTCCTGGAATCATCTTTTCCTCCTATGAGTATCTGCGGTTGATTTTTTTAACGGATCGGATCGTGCACTGTTACCAACTTAGTGCCGTCTGGAAAAGTCGCCTCAACCTGGACTTCATGCACCATTTCTGGTATCCCTTCCATCACATCTTCCCGCGTCAGGAGAGTTGTTCCGTAACTCATTAAATCGGCGACTGTGAGGCCATCTCTTGCTCCTTCTAAGATGGCTGCAGAAATGTAGGCTAGTGCTTCTGGATAGTTGAGTTTTAAACCTCTTTGTTTCCGGCGCTCTGCTACCAGGGCGGCGGTGAAAATCAGCAGCTTGTCTTTTTCTTGGGGGGTGAGTTGCATTTTTATTCGGGTAAGGGCGATCGCATTATTTGGTTATGATATCGTTTACGGTTGTTTCTGAATGATTAAACCGCAAAGGGCGCAGAGGGCGCCCAGGAAGAGCAGAGAGAGATGAATAATCTAGTTAGGAGGGCAACTATACATTGAAACTCAAAGATCGTCCTATTTTATCCAAACTCTGGGCAAACAGCAAGGGCGTTGTGAAAAAGACAAGCGCAGCAACTGCCAAATGTTGACAAACCAGTCTCTAGCTGCGGTTGTGGATGTACCGCGATATCGGCACAGCAAACCGTTAGGAATACGAGTCACGCCGACGGTGGAATTACCAGGATAAATTGTTGCCTCAGATGGCAAATCTCGCACTTTTTCCACGAATTCAGCGGTTACGGGTTCGCCTACCCAAGCGAGGGTGGCGACTACGGGTTTTCCTGCGAGACCGTGAGGACTTTCGAGCATTTTTTCTCCACCTTTGAGCAATTGTCTGTCAATCCATAAAGGGCTGTTTTCTTGCCAGACTTCGGTGTGCGATCGCCATTCTCCAGACAAGAAGTTTTCGCCCCTAGCACTGCGTCCAAATCGGGTGATTTCCCACAGTAAAATTCTCGCTGTTGGTGCTAATTCTACCCGCAAATTTTGCCGATATATTGCGCCGTCAAAAACTATTGTTTCCTGTGGCAGCCATTCTAAATTAGCACCAGTATCTAACTGAATGTCAATATTTTGTTGTGATTCTAGTCCGCTGCTGCGATAGATTTTACCAGCGGCGGCCGTGGTAATCAAGGCTTTGGCGTTGGGTTGGAGGTGAAAATGGCCCGAAAGTCGATCGCCCCCGACAACTCCACCAGCCGTGTGCAAGATGACGCTGTGACAAACGTCTTTCCCTTCAGGATAAAACGGGCGCTGCACCTTGAGGGGTGCTTGCATTTGATTGTGAATGATTTGAGTTGCACCGGATCGGTTGGCGTAGGCTAAATTCAGGCGACCGTGCCATGCAGTTTGAATGTTGTTTGTAGGTGTTTCAGTCGAGTTTTGAATCACAATTTTTTTGGATTTAATAATAAAGATTATTAACAATATAGTATTACTATCCGCTACCCAACATTCCGCCAGGGAATGAATTCCCTGGCTCACAGCTAAAGTCCTCTGAAAGAGGACTAAATACATAGCATAACAGAAAATTTTAGTTCAACACTTAAAAAAAATAACATTTTCTTTTCAGTCCTCGACCGAGGACTTTAGCTATTAGACAGGGACTTCAGTCCCTGGCGGGCCGGGCGCAGGACGTAGAAATCAATTCTACTCTCTTGAAAATTAAAAGCTGCAGCAACCTATGAGAAACGCATAGAAAAAAGCAGCAAACAAGGTCAAACTTAATCTCAAAAACAATTAATTATTTTTTGAGTTTTTGGCTAGAATGACATAATCATCAAGTGCATAACTTAAGTCATAATGTAACTTAAAATGCTCGCGGAAAAGTGGACTGATAAATTTCTGGACAGGTAGATTTTCTCTAGCAAACTTTCCAAAGTTATGATGGGATGTCCTGCTTCCGGTTGAACTTAAATATTTATACCAAACCAAGTTTAATCCCAGGTTAGCAACAAATTGTTTAACTACACTTAGCTCCTGTTGGCAATCATCAACTAGACGAACATTGTACGGTGCAAGCAACTTCTTTTCTTGAATAATTAGCAAAGCGTAACCCGAATCATTCAGGCTGTTTGTAAATATATCCTTGTAAATCTGAAGGGATTTTTCTCTTCTATCCTCATCGTTAAAAAAACAGTGAGAAATCACTATAAAATCAAAGAATTTTTTCGGCACTCTTTTAGATTGACTTTCCCCATCAAAGATGCTAGAAGTGTCAAAACGAAAGTAAGCATTCATCGCCTGCGGTTCCATGTACTGCCGCCAAAACTGGAGGCCGCGATATTGAAAAGCTTTTTGCTGTTCCAGAGAGTAGTAGGATATGTGCATTGGTGGCATTGAAAAAAAGTTGCTACTGCTTTGCAACAACAAACCGAGTCCGTAAGCAACAGTACCCGGCCCAGCAGCAATATCGAGGATATTAACTTTAGTTGGCAATAATCCTGCTTTGTAAATCAGGAACCAAGCTAAATATGTACAATAGACGTTATCTAGGAAATACCTGATTAAATAGATGTGAGGACTGAGTTCAAAATTGTATTGAGGATCTTCTCCTTCTTTCAGCTTTTGAATATCGTCAATAGCTTGCTGAAGTAAATAATCTAAATTATTTTGTTGGCGACCAAAATTATTAATCTCGTTCTTGATGAAGCCAGCCAAATGTTGTTCAAATCCATTAAATACTTGGTCGTCAATGCCTGTGCATTGAATCATACTTGCATCGCATTCTGTCATTGTAAAACGATTTTCAATATATTCAATAAACTTGGTGTCTGGAAACAAGGTTAATCGATCGCTCCGCGCCAGCGAATCGTCAAGTTGCCCGAAGCTTAGTTGCATTTCTAATTCTTCTAAATGACGCTCGGCTTCTTTGATGCGGTCATTTTTTTTATGCAATAACTTCTCAAGCTGTACGCGCTCTTTAAATAGCTTCTGCTGCCATGAGAGTTTTGCCCCGGAATTTTCTATTTGTTTTAACAGTTGTTTGGCAACTAGATTATTTTGACTCTTAACGGCTTCGTTAAACTTATGGGAACGCCACCAATTTACTAGCGGATTACTCATAGCCAAATCCCTCTTTACCTTCCATGATTTCAACCCCCGGAAGCATCGCCTTTAGTTTATTTTTAAACTTGCGATAACTCTGCTGTTCGGTATTGTACCACCAAGCGTACTTTTGTTTAAGAGCTAATGCTTCCGATCGCGTTGACGCAATTAGCGATCGATCGTTGCTGGCATGAAAATCCTGAATCACCACCCGATCTGCAACTTCCAGCTTGCTAATAAAATTAGCTTCATCTTCGGGTAAGGTAGGGAGTAGTGGCGTCACAGTTATAGAAAATCTGACTTCGCAATTTTCTTGGTAAGGAAAGCTGTATTTCAGTTTGGCAATAGCTTTGAGTCTCGCAGGAATACTAGGCGATTTAGGCTCAAAATCTTTCCTCACTTTTTCGCTACCTGTGGGAATACTCATGTTAATTCGCAATCGTTGAAATTGCTGTAAAATATCGATATCTCTAGTTATCATAGGACTGCGAGTTTGGATAACTAATGTCGGTTGATAGGGAATCATCACTTCTAACAAGTGCCTAGTTAGTTGTTCTTTAGATTCAATTGGCTGATACGGATCGGTGACACTACTCATGTAAATGCTAGGCGGTCTATCGGGTTGCTTTTTGTACCATCTTTGCAACTCTTTATTTAGAAGTTCCGCTGCATTTTGCTTAATGATTACCCAATTTCCCCAATCCTGCCGCATCTGTGAATTCGGGCTAAAAGCAGCAGCATAACAATAGCTGCATCCGTACTGACAGCCGCGATAAGGATTCAGCGTGAAATCGTAAGCACTGATAAATCCAGTAGCTTTGTTAAGCACTGACTGTGCATTTTGTGCATACACTTTGGCACTTCCAAAGTTTTCTCGGAGTAAAACAGTGTGTTTTCCGGCGGAATATCCCTCATACTGATACTTTACCATGATTGAACCTGCTACTGTATTAAAATGGCAAACGTTTAGGAATGAAAAATGCGATCGCGCTTCGATCTTGCTACTTCACTGTACCGCACTCAACAAATGTCAGCCAAGCAGTGGGGAATTACTCAACTTTACAATAAATTTTTTGAAGAGCCAACAAGTCAGCTATTTAAACTCCACGCTAAGCTCGATCGCGAAGTAATGCAAGCTTACGGATTGACTGACAGCGACGATATTTTAGCAAAATTGCTGGAACTAAACCGAGAACTGGCAGAAAAAGAAAAACGGGGAGAACCGGTAGTTGGGCCTTGTGTCCCAACTGACTGCAAATACTAATCGCTGTTATCAGAAATTTTGTAAATTTGGGTATAATCACATAGATTGTTGATGGAGATCACAAACACTCTAGTCTAAAAAGAGAGATACTAGGGGGAGGGTTGAGTATTGAGGGGTGAGTTTTGAGCTAAAAAATTCAAAATTCAAAATTCAACACTCAAAACTGCTTTCGACCTTCAGCATAAGTGCATTCTGCTTTTCTTCGCTGCTCAATTACTCCTGATTGTTTTGGGAGGAACTTTCAATGTTATTATTTACCCACACTCAGTCCAAGAATAGCAAGGTAGAGCAAGAGCACTATTCTCAAAAACATTTGTTAAAAACTTCAACTATTAATCTAACTGCACTCAAGCCCGAATCAAAATATTTGCGTATCGGTCAAAAGATTAGCTATGGCTATGCTTTAGCTATTGGAATAGCGATTTTGGGAACTGGTGCGGGACTGAAATTGGGAGACTACTTTCGCAAGCAAGCTTTAGTTCAGGTAAATGTTGCTGGGCAGCAGCAGCAAATGCTGCAAAATTTGCAAAATACGGTATTTGAAGCCCGATCGCACGCGGCGAGATTGCCAGTCGTTTTGGGAAACTCTGTGGCGCTGAAATACGAACACGATCGGTTTTTAGGGCAAATCACTCAGGCGAAAATCCTGATTTCAGAAATTGAATCTTTCGCACGAGAACATCCCAAGAGACTAGCAACAGAAGATGCAGCATTGCACGCTATATTGAAGAAATCTGCCCTGGTCATTGATTACTACGCTCAGCTAATTAAATTGCAGTTAAAAGAAGCGCAAGTTTGGAATTTGCCGCCCAAGAGCATCGAGTCCGCACAGCTACAAATGTTGAGGACTAGCAGCGGCCAAGAGGCGATCGTACTAGATAACCTTGCTCAAAGTTTAACTGACCTAATTTCTACCGTAGAAATTCACAAACAGGAAGGAACCCAAGCATTAGAAGAATCTGAAAATTTGCGAAACCGAATTATTCTCGGGAGTATGCTAATTTCAGCACTCATCGCCGCCATGCTAGCGGACAAAACCAGCCGCGCGATCGCCGAACCCCTCGAAACCGTTACTAATGTGGCTCAGCAAGTTGCTCGCGAATCGAATTTTAACCTGCAAGTACCAGTCACAACCGACGACGAAATCGGAGTTTTAGCTGTCTCTTTCAATCAATTGATTCAGCGAGTTAGCGAGTATACAAAAGAACTCAAAGAAACTCAATCCCAATTAATTCAAACCGAAAAAATGTCATCTCTCGGTCAAATGGTTGCAGGGATAGCCCACGAAATCAACAATCCTGTCAACTTCATCGGGGGCAACATTGACTATGCCAACCAATACATCGAAGATTTGGCAGGTTTGGTAACTCTCTATCAAGAATATTATCCCAACCCACCAGATGCCATTGTAGAGCGCATCGAAGACATTGAACTCGAATTTCTCAGAGAAGATTTACCAAAAACCCTCTCTTCGATGAAAATGGGAGCCGATCGCATTCGCGAAATTGTCGTATCCATGCGGAATTTTTCGCGATCGGACGACGGAAAAATGAAATCAGCCGACATTCACGAAGGAATTGATAGCACCCTCGTAATTCTCAATCATCGGCTCAAACAAGGTATTCAAGTTATTAAACAATACGGCAAGTTGCCTGCGGTTGAGTGCTATCTGGCGCAACTCAATCAAGTATTTATGAACGTGATCTGCAATGCAATAGATGCGCTGGAGGAGGTGAAGAAGGAAGACAAAGGCTATTCTCCAACGATTTGGATTAGCACGGAAATTACGGCCGAGAATACTGTCACCGTCAAGATTCGGGATAACGGGCCCGGAATTGCGTCCGCCAGTGTCCAACACATATTTGACCCATTTTTTACCACAAAGTCGATCGGCAAAGGTACTGGATTGGGATTGGCTATTTCCTATCAAATCCTTGCCAAGCATCAAGGCAAAATTGAGGTAAATTCTCAAATAGGACAGGGCACGGAATTTGTGATTACTTTGCCAGTTGCTGCGTAATATCACGCGGGGCGATCGGGATGAACATAAAAAATGGGTTCCCACCGTCGCCCAATTTCCCAAACCAACCGACTTGCTCAACCAGTTGAAGACCCGACGTAAAAAGTCGGGGGCGAACTTGGCAGAGATAGAGGCGCTTTTGGACATAGTAGAAAACCATTAGCGCGAAAATAGAGCGGAAAACAGAACTATTGGTGACAATAAATCTGAAACCGTTGGATCGCAAATGGATCGCAAATGATTGAAATGGATGGGGGCGGAGGGACTTGAACCCACACGACCGTTTCGGGTCAACGGATTTTAAGTCCGTAGCGTCTACCATTCCGCCACGCCCCCCTTTGGTTAAGCTGCTGTGGTTTTGAGCCACTAACAGCAACAGCCTTTTATTCTACAGCCAAAACCCCAATTTACGCAACCCCTAATCAAAAAATTCCCAAAAGTCGCGCTGGATCTCCCCAAGCGGTACAATAGTTAACCAGCTAACGGAGCGTGTCAACTGACTTACCCGTGTTATTATTCCCCTAAAGCAAATCTATGTATATTACCTTACTGCTTTACGCCGTCTTGGCAGGAACCTACCTCCTGGTAGTACCCGCGGCCACCTACGCTTACCTGAACAGCCGCTGGTACGTCGCCACCTCTTTTGAGCGCGGCTTCATGTACTTCTTGATGTTCTTCTTCTTCCCAGGTATGTTTCTCCTAGCTCCTTTTTTGAATTTTCGGCCCAAACGGCGGCAGATTGAAGCCTAAATGCGACGTATTGACGTAATTGGAATCAGTGTCGGCTTTTTTGTAGCAGGTGGGTTGGTCTACTTGCTACTGCAATTTGCCGGACTCGACAGTATGAATGCAGGGATTTGGAGTCAGTTATTTTTGGTCGCCGGCTTGATTGGCTGGCTGGTGACTTATTTATTTCGAGCGCTGACTCAAAAGATGACCTACAGCCAGCAATTGCAAGACTACAAAGAAGCTGTCTTGCAGAAGCAGCTCGATGAACTCACTCCTGAAGAATTAGCCAAACTTCAAGCCGAAATAGAGCAGGAAAAAGATAATTAGTCAGTGGTTAGTTGTCAGTTGTCAGTTGTCAGTTGTTAGTTGTTATATCATATCCGGTCGAGCGACCGAGATTTTTGTAAGGGCGGGTTCACCAACAATACATCCCAACAATCTCCAAGCTCAAAAACCCGCCCCGACCGGGATATTATGGTTAATCGATCGGACATGATATTAGTTGTTATTAGCTAATACAAACTGCTAACAACCAACTGCCAACAACCAACAACCAACTGCCAACAACCAACTGCCAACAACCAACTGCCAACAACCAATGACTGATGACTAATAACTAATGACTATTTCTAATTGTTTTGAAACGTTACGCAAGAACCACCAATGTGCATTGATTCCTTTTATTACTGCAGGCGACCCAGATTTGGAGACAACGGCTAAAGCACTGCAAATTTTGGATGATAACGGTGCAGACGCGATCGAGCTTGGCGTTCCCTATTCTGACCCGCTAGCTGACGGGCCGGTGATTCAAGCCGCTGCTACAAGGGCTCTACAGCGGGGAACGCGGTTAGATGCGGTGCTGGAAATGGTAGCGAAAGTTAGTCCGAATTTGCGATCGCCCATCATTCTCTTCACATACTACAACCCGATTTTGTACCGAGGTATAGAAACGTTCTTGCAGCAAATCAAAAGTGCTGGAGTTCAGGGATTGGTTGTACCAGACTTGCCCTTAGAAGAAGCAGACAGTCTCATCCAACCTGCCAACAAATTAGGGATTGAACTAACATTATTAGTTGCTCCCACCAGTCCCAAAAGTCGTATAGAAGCGATCGCTCGTCAATCTCAAGGATTTATTTACTTAGTCAGTGTGACGGGGGTGACGGGAGTGCGCGAAGGCTTAGAAACGAGAGCAAAAGAATTGCTGCAAGAACTTCGCGCCGTCACCGACAAACCCATCGGCGTCGGGTTTGGTATATCGCAACCCGAACACGCTCGCCAGGTGAAAGAATGGGGTGCAGATGCTGCGATTGTTGGCAGTGCTTTTGTCAAACGCTTGGCCCAAGGAACTCCAGAACAGGGTTTAGAGGCGATCGGCGAATTCTGCAAAAGTCTAAAAACAGCGATTCAAAATGCTTAGCAACTTTACAGATACTTTCAGCCATTAGACAGATGTGTGCGATCGGGATGTGCCTGCACAATTGCGATTAAAGACCTTGTTGTACTTGAGATCATACACCACTTTCCTTCTAGTTCCTGACTAGAAGGTTTTTTTTGACCCCAACACGCACAACATTTCAACATAGTGCGCGCATGGAGAACCAAACAGCTATCTAGGGAAACGACATTGCCTTGTCCGGTGCGGGGTGCTGCGAATTTTAATAATTGGTAGAAGATTGAGGATTATCCATTCCTTCTTCCTGATTGCTGATTTCTATCCGCTCGCAAAGCCTTATTCCTTATTCCTTATTCCTTATTCCTTCTACTATAACTTAAGGAATGTAACTTGGGATAGATGAAAAGCTACGGTTTCTATTCGTATAGTTAAAAAAGTGTTTAAGTGCCTAATTTGGTTATGCAAGACATCTACAAAGCCACAAGGCATTTGAGCACAAGGCATTTGAGCATTTCACAATAGAAAGGAGCATTTTTATGAACAGACTAACTGCATTTGTGAAAAAAATTCGAGCTGTACAAATCTTAACAGTGTTTCTGGCTGGCATTTTAGTATTTGTGAGTACGGCCTGCAGCCGCCCTGATATGATGGCAGGAAAAACTGATGTAACGGCAGGAAAAACTGATGCGAGGATAGGAAAAACTGCCGACCAAATTAGAGAAGAAGTTCCTTCGGGGGCTGTAACTTCCGAATACAAAGGCGGCATGAACAACTACAGCGATGACGACCCCAGAAACCAAAAGATCACATCAGCAGAAGCAAAAGCTCAGCTTCTCAAAGAGCAAGCGCAGCACCGCATCGATACTAAATCTAGCAACAATGTAGGGGAAAACGTGCGGCGAGTAGCGGACGACGCGCCTAACAAACTCGACCAAATTGGCGAAAAGGTGAAGGAAGATGCTCGCACCGCTCAGCGCAAAGCTGATGACTTTGGCGACAAAACCAAACAAGGCTTTGCTAATCTTAAAGAAAACACTCGCGAAGGCTTGAAGGGAGCAAAAGATATTGTTAAAGAAGCCACGCAGGGAGCAAAAGAAAGAGCAGCAGAGGGTACTGAGTCTCTGAGATATAATACCAGCGGCGGCCAAGAAAATATCAATGATGCAGCACGAGATGCAAGATAGAACGCTGAAGCTGCCTCGGACAATATTTGCTAGAAAGTGAATCGAGATATTGACAGAACTCAACGAGGGCCAGAAAGAGCGGCAGACGCGATCGACTAATCTCAAATAACGCTGTTTCCCGATCGGGAAGCTAGATTCCGACAGGGGTTTTAACCTCTGTCGGAATTTAGGTAAGGAATGAGAATTAAATAACTTCCACTCTTGAAAGTGGGACGGGCGGGACGCCCATCCCACAATAACAATTAAAATTGTAAGTTATTTAATTCGCGATCCTAAAGTCAATCTATTTTAGATTTGAGATTAAAGATTAAAGAATTGAAGCATTGACTCAGCCCAAAAAAGGATACCGTGCCACGTACTCTTATCGTGGAAAGATCAAAATTTTAGATCCTAGTTCAAGATCCCAGATTTATCTGTGGGGTAAATCTAAAATCTAAAATCTAAAATCTAAAATCTAAAATCGACTGACTTGCGCGAGATCGAGTCGGGGGCTCCTTTATCGGATACAGGTTTTTTATTTGTGGACGGATGAATTCGGGGGCTGGTATCCTGGATGCTTGATTGTCATGTGAAGACTACTGCCTATTACTATTTGATTTGGTTTTAACCCCTGGGAGGGCTATTAGCCCGGAAGTACAGTGCAGGGGGGAGTTTCAGCACAATGCAACGGCCCTGTCCTTTTCTAGGGGGGACTAGAGTGGCACTCCTTTCACGATGGATTCTTTATAATTTCTATAGATTGTATTTGGACTTTTTAAGGTAATAACTTTTTTACCGGCGTAGCGGAAATTTGGGCGATCGAGCTACAGCGGTTCTCAAAAAAGTGAGGTATGCCCTACGCGGGCCGATGCCCTACGCGGGCCCATGCCCTACGCGGGCCCATGCCCCATGCCCACGGAGGCCGATGCCCGCGGAGTACCTCATATGAGAGCTCGAAAGGCTATATATTAAATTCAATTAATTACCCATTGTATTTTTTAAGACATGATACGGCAGTGTTTATACGTGTATTTTGCGTTCATTGAATCGTATTTGAGATTAACCCCAGAAACTTATACGTAAGTAATAAGCTTTAATCACGCTCGCCAAAGTATAAAATGTTGTTTTTTAATAGATAATTGGATTTTTTGATCGACAGCTCGAAAATTATGGTGTTTATGCCCTAAGATAGATAGACTAAGTTTTGTCAAGTTAATGTCTGGGTTGAGGTCAGCCGATATGGACACAATAATAAATGCAGTATATTTGACTGGGGTAATACCTGGATATCGCCCGATCGCGCAATTGTACACAGATTCTCGATCGGCTATCGATCGGTTCCTGCGCGAGAAAGACCAACCACCCGCCGCTAAAATTCTCAAACCTACCTCGTTGTGGTTGAGGATTTCCGGAAGGCGGTAATGCTAAAATTTAAAAAAGTTGCATTAGCGACCGTTAATTGGGTCGGTAGAAATAGTCCTCAACCGAACAGACATTCTTGACGAACTCGAACGCAGATCGGTTATTTACAAATATATTAAACCTTCCAATCTTTTAATTAATCTAGACTGTTATCTGCCAGATGGAGGTGTATAAAATTTAGCAAAAAGAGGCTGCGGATTCGGGATATATTCGAGCCGTAATCCGTAGCCCATCGACAGGGGAAATGGAGGCAAACCTTATCTTGGGAATTCTGTTTTGATGCTAGTAACGATGATGCACGACTTTTATGATGCGCTGGCAGATTTGGCAATCTATGCAGATGCCGCACCGACGGAGCGCCAACAAATCCTTAAGCGCGTTGGGGCTAGTCAGAAAAAACTCAAAGAATTCGCGCACCATACGCCGCTCAATTACCAACACAAGTTCGATCTGGTTGAGGCAGAATTGCTCGGCGTTTTGGGACAGACAGCAGAAGCAATGGAACTGTACGATCGAGCTATTACCGGAGCTAAAGCTAACGAATATGTCTATGAAGAAGCTCTTGCCTGCGAACTTGCTGCTAAGTTTTACCTGTCGTTGGGAAGAGAAAAAATTGCCAGACTCTACATGATAGATGCCTATGATTGCTATGTCCGCTGGGGAGATAGAGCCAAGATTGACGACTTAGAAAAACGTTATCCTCAATTGTTAAAACCGATTTTAGAACCCGCAAAAGTCCCTGCAAATCCATTAGCAAATTTTGCAACACCTGCTGGGCACAATCAATCGCTTCATCCATCCATTCATCCATCCATTCATCCGTCTGTTTCGGCGAGCGTCTCAGATTTCGGGAATTTTTCAACACTGTTAAAAGCTTGTCAAGCGCTCTCTAGTGAAAGAGAACTCGATCGACTGATTGCCAAACTGATGCAACTGGCG
Source organism: Oscillatoria nigro-viridis PCC 7112 (assembly GCF_000317475.1). Taxonomy (NCBI): domain Bacteria; kingdom Bacillati; phylum Cyanobacteriota; class Cyanophyceae; order Oscillatoriales; family Oscillatoriaceae; genus Phormidium; species Phormidium nigroviride. The sequence continues at coordinate 7,134,285 of NC_019729.1, read as the reverse complement.
ATGAAAAATACAGGAGCTGACAAAGGAGCGCTGATTTTGCCAAACGGCAATCAATGGGAAATCGCGGCTACAAGCGCGCTCGACAATTCTGGACTCGAGTGGGCGATTGACTTATCATCGGCAAAACTCGATGAAAACAGCGATATCTTGCCCCTCAAAATTGTTGACTGCGTTAAAAATTTATTGAAACCTGTGATTGTTCGGGATCTGGCCCAACAACGCGATTGGGATTCCGACTCGTACATTCTCCAATACCAACCGCAGAGCCTGTTGTGTTGGCCGATTCTCGATCGAGGCAACTTAGTCGGCATTTTGTATCTGGAAAATCGCTTAACCGCAAAAGTTTTTACCCGAGATCGCCTGCAACTTCTCAATCTCCTGTGCTCCCAGGCAGCCATCTGTTTGCAAAATGCTCTGCTCTATAAAAACTATCAGGATTACAACCAACAATTAGAGCGATCGCTAGTACAAATTAGCAGAACCGAAGCTCAGCTTGCCGATCAGAAAAAAATGCTCCAAGCGATTCTTGATGTCGCTCCGATTTGGATTTGGATGGTGAATCTCAGTGGTAAAGTACAGTTTTTGAACAAGACATTTTCTCAAGATGTGGGCGTGCCTCTGAGCGATTTCCTAGCTGTCGATCATTATCAAGATATACTGGGGGAGAATGCAGCGGGCTGTATGGTTTCAGATGCCGCCTGCCTTGCTCAAGATTTGCCGCATTACTCCAGCGAAACTCTCAGATTGGTGGACGGGCAACTACACGATTTAGAAATCACGAAAGTGCAGTTAAAAAATTCCCAGGGCGAGACAATCGGGATTATTGGTTTGGGTGTGGATGCCACTGAGCGCAAGCGAGCAGCCGAACTTTTGCAAGAGCAAAATCAACAGCTAGAACGAACTTTAAAAAATTTACAACAAGCACAACTGCAAATCGTGCAAAGCGAAAAAATGTCGGCATTGGGTAATTTAGTCGCCGGAGTTGCCCACGAAATTAACAATCCGATTGGGTTTATTTCTGGCAATTTAAGCGAAGGTAAAAGAAGTTTGGAAGATGTTATCGAACACTTAGAATTGTATCGCTCCGGTGCATCGCAATCGGAAATAGCCGACCACGCCCAAGAGATAGACCTCGATTATCTTTTGGAAGATTTACCGAAGATGGTTGATTCAATGCAACTCGGGTGCGAGCGCATTTGCAGCATCAGCAATAGTTTGCGTACCTTCTCCCGAGGTGACAAAGACTACAAAGTTCCTTTTAATATTCACGAAGGCATTGATAGCGCTATTTTAATTTTGAAACACCGCCTCAAAGCAAACGAACACCGCCCGCAGATCGAAGTGATAACTAAATACGGCAATCTCCCTAAAATCCAATGTTTTCCCGGTCAATTGAATCAAGTTTTCATGAACTTGCTTGCCAATGCGATCGATGCCTTAGAAGAGTCAAATATAGGACGCAGTTTTAGCGAAATTACCGCCAATCCCAACCGCATTACGATTTGCACGGATACAGTCGGCGAAGGGTACATTAAAATTAAAATTGCTGATAACGGCACCGGGATAAAAGAGGAAGTTAAACAGCAGATATTCGACCATTTGTTCACGACGAAAGGTGTCGGAAAGGGAACTGGATTGGGGTTGGCAATTGTCCACCAGATTGCGGTAGAAAAACATGGCGGAAGCATTGAGGTGAATGGAGAGCCAGGAGTTGGCACTGAGTTTGCGATCGTTTTGCCTGTGAAGGGATAAATTTGAATTAATAATCAATGTTTTTTGGGCGATCGCGTAATAAGATATACTGACTTTGATTCGGATATTTTTTTGAAAGCCTTGGCATAACTCTTTTAAAGTAGCATCAATTTTTTGATCGAGCAGTCTGGTTTACAAGCTGTTGCTCCTTTACTTGATGAACCGGGAATTAGTTGTATTTTAGACACCCTATAAGTGAGCACGTAACCCATTTTTAGTTGGGAGATGTCTATTATACAAAAAAATCACCAAGGCTTCGCCATACAAAAAATTATCTTAAATTTAACCAATCTTGAATTTCTTGCGCTAACCAAGCCGCCTCAACCTCTTTCAACTTTTTTGCTAAAATATAAAAGTAATTTCCCCTATCGTTACCTGAACGAATCCTGATTTGATTTCCCTCACTCATGCTATATATAAAAGTACCCAAAATTTCCGAAATTTTCCCAGTTTGTTGTGAATAAGTCCACCCAAATATCTGATGTTCCAGTTTAAAGTAGTTCCGGTTAAATGTAATTTTATTACCCTGACCCAAAAAATGTACTAAGCTACTTGCTATAATCGTAAACAATCCTAATCCAATACTAAAATTTAATTGCCAGAATACTAAGATTATCGGCACAAATAGCAGTATAATTAATATTCCCATAAAACCAACTGAAAAAGGAGCTCTGACTAAATCAGAGGGAATTTTAATGTTTAACTCCGTCGCTGATTTGCTAACTTGAATGCGACTGTGACGCGGTTTAGCAATTTTCCTCACAGTCTCAATTTGAAGATTAGCCCCTTGTATGTTTCCCGATTTCAAAGCTGCTAAAGCCTCTCTAGCCTCGCTGAAACGCTTTTCTAACGCGATTTCCGTCATCTTCTCAATCCAGCTTACCAAACTGGGACTCACACTCACGCGATCGCTAAACTGAATCCGAGAATCTTTCTGTGGCAAATCCGCAGGAGTCGCCCCCGTTAACAAATGGATTAAAGTAGCTCCCAAAGCATACAAATCGGAACCCGGAACCGCCCGGCCCCAAAACTGTTCTAAGGGTGCATAGCCACTCGTTCCTACAACTGTAAACGTTACGCCTGTCACCGCCGCTTGAGCTTGCACAGCGCCAAAATCTACTAGATAAACGTGCTTATCTTTGCCCCAAATTAAATTACTCGGCTTAATATCTCGGTGCAAAACCGGGGGACTTAATCCATGCAAATAAATTAAAATTTCCAGCACTTCAGTGGCAATTTTTTGCACGTTTTTCTCGGAAAATTGCTTGCCTTTTTCTAACAATTCCTGAAGCGAACACCCCGGAATATAATCTTGCACTAATCCAAACCAAGGCAATCCTGCTCCGGCTTCCCGCTCCAGGGAAAAATAATCTCGATAGCAAGGAATGCGGGGATGATTTAGCGCCTGCAAAACTTGTGCTTCTCTTTCAAAAAGCTTGAGTTCTTCCCACTGCATTTCCGGGCTAAAAGCTAACATTTTCAGCGTCACCTGTTCTTGAGACGCTAAATCTACTGCTAGCCAAGTTTGATGACCGGCCGCTGTGCGTCCTAAACGCTGTTGCAATTGATAACGTTCTTGTAAAATTTTTCCGGGAGCTAACACAGCATTGCCCTCTTTTTTTTAATTATAGGAAATTGCCTTAACTATTAAATGAACTATTTGGCCGAGAGCGTTAAATTGCTAGTACAAGTAATTATCCGTGCATTTCTCCATTCGGCATAATTGTACCGCGCCACTGAGCACCCGTTAAATTAGCAGTGCTCAAATCTGCCCTAATCAAAGCTGTGCGGTGCAAAATTGCCTCCCGCAAATCTGTTCTAGCCAGGTAAGCATCAGTCAAATCAGCTTCACTCAAATTTGCCTGATTCAAATTAGCTCGACTCAAATCAGCCCTTACCAAATTAGCTCGACTCAAGTCAGCCATAACTAAATTAGCATTGCTCAACTTAACATCAGGAAGAAATGCACCGCGCAAGTTAGCGCCAGCCAATTCAGCATCAATTAACACAGCTCTTTCCAACTTAGCATTTGTCATTACAGCCCAGGAAAAATTTGTTTCTACCAAAGTTGCTTCAGTCAAAAATATGCCATTTAAAATAGCTTCGCTCAAATTCGCCTGAGTCAAATTTGCTTCTCCCAGAAATGCTTCAGTCAAATTAGCGTGACTGAGATTAGCTTTAGTCAAATCTGCACCTTGCAAATTGACGCCCCGCAAATCTGCACCTTGCAAATTTGCACCCCGCAAATTTGCACCTTCAAAAATCCGCACCTCCTTCCGCAAATTTGCACCCCGCAAGCACGCCCCGCGCAAATCTGCACCTTGCAAATTCACACCTCGCATATCTGCATCGCTCAAATTTGCATCAATAAAAACTGCTAAAGAGATGTTGGCTTTGCGAAAGTCTGCACCTTGCAAAGTCGCTCCGTGAAAGTCGGCATCGGACAAATTTGCTCCGCTCAAGTTTGCTTGATTTAAGTTAGCACCGCACAGCTTTGCATTAGTTAAATTTGCGCGCTGAAGGTTAATTCTGCTCAGGTACGACATCGCTAAATTTGCACCCCAGAGGTCAGCACTGCTTAAATTGACGCCAATTAAATCTGCACCGCTCAGGTATATCCCTCTGAGATTCATACCTTGAAAATCTAGTTCTCCTGATGTATATCGCCTTAAAATTTCGCTGGCATTCATATTTGTTTTTGTGGTGAATTAGATACAATCTGCTATTTCTAGCCTTGTTAAGTTTCTGTTCGCGCGGGCGGATTTAGTTTTTGTAGCGCCAGACTTGAGTCTGAGAAATTTGATTGAATTTCTTGAATTTCAGTTGACGCAGACAGACTTAGTTTGTGTTGCCCCAGACTTGAGTCGAGCATTGAATGAGTTTAATTGACAAATTCTTGAGTCCACAAGACTGTTTTGCTACCTAACTGTCGCCCGTGAATTTTCACATGAGTAAGATATTTTGATTTTAAAGTACACAGTTTTTTGTGAATGTATGTAGCTGTAGCCTGTTGGTTTGGTACTTCAGCAGACTCCAGAATCACATGGAGCCAACCGTCTTTAAATCCTACTGTAGCAGCAATTCCTTTAGGCTGTAGCAATTGATTGATCAATTGGGCGATCGCCTTTGGTTTGCCTTGTTTTGCCATTTCCAGAAGCTGATACTGATTTGCTTTATGGCTAGAGTTTTCCTGCGGTATTTCAGAAGAAATATTGTCGGTCATGTTTTCGGGTACTTCAGAAGGATATTTCCCGCTTTCTTTTGACTCCAATTCGATCAAAAATTCCAGCAATTTATCGGTAAATTTCTGAACTTTTCCTACATACTCTCTGAGATTTTTATATTTCCAGTACAAACGCTCCTCTGCACTTCCCGTAGAAAATTTTCCGTTCAAAGCAGCTTCTAACTGGGTGAATATATTTTCTATTTGCGCCGTTGCGGAGTTAGCACTTTGACTGACTAATTCTGTCATTTCTTCTTCCAATTCCAACTTGCGTTTGATGGAATCGCTAATATTTATAATAACAGGAGCCGCTGGTTCTAAAGTTTCGATAATAGTCGGCATTTCTGCAACTGGGAATGTTTCTACCATTTCCTGTCTGAAATCTGTAGCATAATTATTGCTGGTTTCGGGTTCTTTAAACTGTACATTTTCTGCCGTGTCCGGCACTAAGTAACTCTTCTGGGGGTCATAATGATAGTGAGGGGGAGCAGCTTGAAGGAGGTGAGTAATCTCGCCTGGATCGAAATAATCGGTGCGCCTGTCCACCAGCTCGCTCTCTTCATAAACACTGTTGTGTAAATGTGTCTGATCGTAATCTTCACTAGCCGAAGATTCGGCTTCATGGGGTTCTTCCTCTTGCCTTTTTGCGTAACAAGGATTCATCGCTTTGATAATTACGCTCGCAGCTTGGTCGTTTTCATCTCTGTTGTCGAGATTGCTAGCAGTTCTGTACAACTGAGATTCCAGTTCGGCTAGGCTGCCACAGACATTAAACAGTTGTCGCAGTAGATTGTCAAGTTCTTGAGTTTTCAGCAGTAGCCAGTCGCGATCGCTAAAAGTAAACTGGTGATAAAGAGTAGAAAAAATTAGGATTTTCGCCCTCAGCGGATTGGTTTGCTGCAAAATTTTTTGTCTGACATCAAATAAATTGCCTGGGTTTATGGCCCTTTCTTCGCTGCTGGGTACTTCCGAACTAAAGTGCTCTTCAAATGCGGGAGCTTCCTGACCCCCAAAACTAGATATGTTTAATTCTAATTTGGTGAAATCTTCAAATTCATACAGCCTGCTAAGTTGACAGATTATGAGGTCTGCTACTAAAGCATACTCGGTTTTTTTATTAACCTTAGAGACTATACTATTTAAAACTGCTTCAATATCTTCTAACCTGCTGTATTTGGCGCACAGTTCTTCAATTAAAATCCTTACATCTGCGCTGGCGAGTTGGGCGGGGTCATTTTCCCAGAACTCTTTACAAGCAAAAAATATTATTTTTTTAATGCGCGAGATATTGACGTCTTGTTCTAATTCGCGAACAACTTCATCTAAAATAGATAAAGCTTTCATAGTTTTCCTCCCATAAAAATACCCTGTCAACACTCAGCAAGAAATAATACAATTATACCACATTTGATAAATGCAAGACTTTGATTCGATCGTAATTGGCAGCGGTATTGGCGGCTTAGTCGCCGGCTCGATGCTAGCTCGCTACGGCAAGCGGGTGCTCGTCTGCGAGAGCCACATCATAGCGGGCGGGGCAGCTCACAGCTTTTCGCGCCGGGGATTTCACTTTGATTCGGGGCCTTCTTTTTATTGCGGTTTGACTGACCCCCGGTCGTTCAATCCTTTGCGGCAAGTTTTTGATGTTTTGGAGGAATCGATCGCAGCAATTTCCTACGATCCGCTGGGGCATTACCACTTTCCGGAGGGAAGTTTGCCGGTTTATGCTGATGCGAGAAGTTACTTAGATGCTGTAGCTAAGTTCGCACCGCAAGGAGCTGTAGAATTACAGGAATTTCAACAAAATTTATTAGTTTTGTATGAAGCTTTGCGTGGAATTCCGGCTTTAGCGCTGAGATCCGACTGGCAGTTGATACCTGTTTTGCTATCTCGGTACTCGCCTGCTTTGCTGAAGCTGTTGCCGTTAGTAGGTGCGATCGCGGGTTCAGCAGGTTCCTTGATGGATCGGGACGTGCGTGACCCTTGGGTGCGGCGTTTGATAGATTTGGAGTGCTTTTTGCTGTCTGGTTTGAAAGCCCACGGAACTGTCGCGCCGGAAATAGCTTTTATGATTGGCGAACGATCGCGCTGTGCGATCGAATATCCTGCAGGTGGCAGCGGTGCGATCGTGGATGCTTTAGTTCGAGGTTTGCAGCGCTGGGGAGGAAAATTGCGCCTGGGAGCTCCCGTCGAGCAAATATTAGTTGAATCCGGCAAAACCACCGGCGTTCGCTTGAAAAATAGCGAAGTTATCCGCGCCCCAATTGTCATTTCAAATGCCACAATCTGGGATACTTATACAAAGTTACTGCGCCCTGAAGATTTGCCGGAAAGCTACCGAAAAAGCGCTTTGTCGATGCCTGCTGTAGACAGTTTCATGCACCTGCATTTAGGAATTAAAGCTGAAGGACTCGAAGGTTTGACCGGCCACCACGTCGTCGTTCACGACAGCAAGATTGACATTACAGTACCCGGAAATACTTGCATGATTTCGATTCCTACAGTGTGGGACGCAACTCTCGCGCCGCCAGGACATCACGCCGTTCACGCTTATACATTAGAACCTTACGAAGGTTGGGAATATGGCGAATTGTATCAGCAGAAAAAGCAAGAGCGATCGCAATCTCTGTTTCAAGCTTTAGAAAGAATTATACCGGATTTGCGATCGCGGATAGTCTTAGAGTCGATCGGCACACCGCTAACCCACGCCCGATTTTTGCGCCGATATCAAGGAACTTACGGGCCTGCAATCGCCGCCGGCAAAGGCACATTTCCCGGGCCGCAAACACCAGTCAAAGGCTTGTATCGGGTGGGAGACAGCACCATGCCGGGAATTGGCGTCCCCGCCGTCGCAGCATCGGGTATTTTGTGCGCGAATACTTTGGTAAATTCCGATGTGACAGCACAATTTTTGTAAATTGGTAGAGAAAATGGGCGGGTTTTGCCAAAGATATTTTCGGCAACTCAAAAAATCGATCTACCCGCCCTTTTTGAACCAGTAAATTGCTTGCTGGAGCGCTGATGAGTTAAAAACTGATTATCCACCAGCGGCAAAAGCGCCCATAATTGCGATCGACAAAGCCAAACCTGGCAACAGCAGCAATCCTAACATCAAAGCATCGTGTCCGCTCATCACTTTCTCCTGATATTGACGTTAAACATTATACTCTATAAACCGCCATCTTGCCTCGACCTTAATAATTAATTAAAACCTGCAGATTGATTCAGGATTGACAGGGCAAATTTTATTAACAATGGGATTCCCGCGCAAGTCCAGGGTAGTTAACTTGTGCAAAGATTCCAGGGAACTGATATCAGAGATTTGATTGTTGTACAAGTCTAGTAAAAATAAATTATTTAAAGCTTGTAGCGCGCTGCTATCCGAAATCGGATTGTTGAACAAATAAAGTTCTGTCAAATTAGTTAACGATTTCAGCGGACTGATGTCTGATATTTGATTGTTACCGAGGTTGAGTTCAATTAAATTAGTAAGCGATGTCAAAGGACTAATATCTGATATTTTATTTTGGAATAAAACCAATTTATTTAAGTTAGTTAGAGCTTCCAGCGGAGTCAGGTCAGATATTTCATTTCCGAATAGAAACAGCGTAGTCAGATTTTTTAAGGAAGCCAGCGGGGTGATATCCGATATTTTATTATTGTAAAGGTAGAGTGTCTGAAGTTCAGTTAAATTTTCCAGAGGAGCGATATCTGAAATTTGATTGTTGTAGAGAATCAGCGCATTTAAGTTAGTTAAATTTTTTACCGGAGTGATGTCGGAAATTTTGTTGTCAAACAAGACAAGTGCGGTAAGATCGGTTAGACCTGCTAGGGGACTGATGTCTGAGATTTGATTGGTATCGAGAACGAGTACAGTCAGATTTATTAGAGATGAAAGCGGACTGATATCTAATATTTGATTGACATCTATAACCAGAGTTTTCAGGTTAGTTAGAGATTGCAGGGGAGCGATGTCAGATATTTGATTGCTGCCGAGGATGAGATTAGTAAGTTGAGTGAAAGATGAGAGGGGGCTGATATCGATAATTTGAAGATTTTTGAGGTTAAGTTCTTTTGTATTAGAAAGCAGTTCGTTGGCTCGATCGCACTCAGAAGTGTCTGAGATTTGCAACAGTATTTCTAGGGTATGTTTGGCGCTGGGCGAGAGACTTTCTTTGTGCTTGCACCACTCGGAAAAGTTATTATAAGTTGTCATGGGCTGTGCTGCCTTAATCGATTTTCGATGGGAAATTTGAAATTTTAGATAAGTATAGCAATTCTCTTTCATTTGTGAATGAGATTTTTTTCGGGTTTTGAGAACTTTTAGCAAAAATTGTGTAAAGTAATCTTAATATCCTTAATTGCATTGCCTTCGCAGGAGCCAAGAGCCAACTATGACACCAGAACTAATTTTTAATGCCGGTAATCTGTTCGTTGTGCCTTTCTGGGCAATTATGATTTTATTACCAAACTGGGGAATTACCCGAAAAGTGATGAATTCCTTCATTCCGTTTGCAGTGCTCGCCGCTTTATACATATATTTGTTTGGTAGCAGTCTAACTGCGGAAAATGCGGCAGCTTTGTCGAATCCCAAGCTAGCAGATATTGCTAAGTTTCTGGGGGAGGAAACGGCGGCTGCTACGGGATGGATACATTTTTTAGTGATGGACTTGTTTGTCGGGCGCTGGATTTATTTGGAAGGACAGCGGACAGGAGTTTGGACGGTTCATTCTTTGGCTTTGTGTTTTTTTGCTGGGCCGATGGGATTGCTTTCTCATATTGTAACTGCTTGGATTACTCAAAGGTTTTTCCCGAGTTCTGAAAGTCTTTCAGGGGCGGGTTCTGGGGCCCAGCCACAAGAAAATTGATGTATTGGGGAACGGGTTCTCTGGCCCGTTCGTGCCTGAGAATGGCGCAAGATATCAATAACAATATCGATCGCAGCTAAACCAGTCCCTTGTATTTTGAAAGAGGTGGATGGCGGTTTAGCGTTGAGTGGGGCGGGTTTATGAGATTGTCGGTTTTAGGCAATTATTGTTGGTGAAACCCGCCCCTACAATCCTCCCTCGCAGCTTGGAACTTTTACAAAATTTTGCAATATTAAGAATTGGCTAGGGGCAGCACTAAACGAGCCACAATTAAATTGTTTTCTAACATTTCTATAGAAAAGTTTCCCCCCATTAAGCGTACTGCTCGCTGACAAATTAAGAGATTTTGCACGATCGACCTATGTGAACTAGAAACCGCTAATATATCGGGTTCGGAACCGCCTTTGAAGGCAGCAATTAACTGTCGATCGCACGCGCCGCTATCGACCACAGACAATTCTAACAAATCTTCCCCCAACAACTGAGAGCGAATCTCAATCTTGGCGCCAACTGCAGAGCGCCTGCAAGCCGTCGCCAGCAATTCGCACAGTATCAAATCCAGCTTGATGCTGTCGCCGCGAACGCTCAAAGTCTGGCCCGCAGGCATCGACACAGCAGTTTCTCTGTGCACTTCCAGCGAGACTTTCGACTGTTTGACCAGGGGGGCCGTTCGATCGAGCGATCGCCTCAGCCAAGCGCTCACAGGCACCGCATCTTGTCCGAATTGCAGCCGCCAATGTTCCTGTTTCAGCAGCAAATGAGTTGACCCCAAAGCATTGCCAATTTGCCGCAAAACCTGTTGGTAGCGCAAAATTTTCAGAGCATCCTTTTGTTCCTTCGCCGACTGCAAAATCGACTGACTCAACTCCCCCAACTCCTTCACCCCCGCTGCCAGAGTTCGGTAAAAATCCTCAAAACGGCGCTGTTTGTACCAGTTGAGCAACTCCAGATCCAATCGCTGCGACTCCTGGATCGATTGCACCGCCAAATACCTGCGCCACCAAGCCAACTGAGACGCCATCGAGCTGAGTAAACTCACCGACAACTCCGACCACTGGCGGCCCGGAGCGTCCGCAGCCACCACAATGCCCGCCGGAGCGTGTTCTGGGGCAGTCCGCAGCGCCACCGTCAGAATCTCGCCAATTCCCGGACTGCGGAGCCACCGCTTTGTCGCCAGTGGCAGTTGGCTCGTGCTCTGTTGCACCACGCAGTTAGCAGCCAGGGTTTGTTGGATCAAAGCATCTGTTTGGACAGGAATCACCGCCTCGGGATTGAGGGCAAATACGGGGTTGGCAGCTACCGCCGCCACGATGGAACCTTGCTCCTCACCGGGATTCCAAGTAATTACGGCTACTAAAGGACAGGAAATTGTCTGGGAAACGTGTTGAGCAAAGTTACGATCGAGCTTTTGTAGCGGCAACTCTGGGAACATCGTCGGTGAAGCAGCAGATATCTCTTGTTCAGATTGCTCATCAGGAGAATGGTGCAAAACCGCCAAACCAGATTTGAGCGAGCGCTCAAATTGCTGATATTTGTCGATTGCCGAACTCTGCTGCCACGAGTGCAGGATCAATCCGAGTTGTTCGCCCACTAGCCGAACTAATTCTTGCTCAGATCGCCTCCAAGTGCGAGTTGCACTGTGCCCGACAACCAGCAAACCCTCGATCGATTTGCGATTGGCGATTTTCGATTTTAGATTGGGGTTTTCTCCCTCTTCCTTTTTCGCCCTAGTGCTCGATGCCAAAAGCGATCGCACCCCCGCCTCCCCCAACACTTCCCGCCAAGCCCCCAACCGCCCGTCTTCCTCCCAATTTTCAATAGCCAGAGGTGCGATTTCTTGCAGCAGCCCCACGTCAGCCACATCGAGGGCGTTGAGCGGCGACGGCACTGCCCTGCGATTGCGGGGCAAATTTTGGCAGACAATTTCAAAGCGATTTTGTTCGTCGCCGTACAGCAGCAGCAAAAAGTATTCGCATTTGAGCCTCTCGCACAACTGTTCGGCGGTATTTTTCAAAGTCGCCTCCCAGTCAGCATCGCTGTAGATGGCGTGAGCTATTCCGGCCGTTAAATCTCGATCGATCTCAATTTGCTGAATTTTCTCCTCCATCTCCGACACAGGAGCCGTCAGAGCTACTAACTGCGCCACTCCCTGCAGGTAATGTTTTTCATTGTCTTGCCAAATCCGCGCTTCGCTGGCTTCCACTGCCAAAAATCCCAACAATTCCCCTTCCGAAACAATCGGCGCAGCCAACAGAGAGCGAGCGCGGATTTGCTGCATCAACCGCCCCGTCAGCTCAGTTTTCAGAGAACTTTGAGATTCACCGATCCAAACTATTTCTTCTCTGCCCAAAGCCTGATAAAATTCGCCCAAGTCTTGGACGGTGATGCCCGAAGCCGCTCGGACTGGCCCGCCCAAACCCGGAGTAACTTCGCGGTTGCTGACTCGGCGCCAAAAATAGCGCCGCTCTCGCTCGAACCAATAAACATTGGTGCGCGTCGGCTCGATAAATTCATGAGTTTGCTCGACAACCGCTTGCAAGTATTGGTCGAGCGATCGCAATTCCCCCAACTGCGAAATCAGCGCTAAAAGAGACTCATCTGGGTGTTTGATTTGTTGTCGCTGCCAGTCTTTTTCTATTTGGTAAAGAGCAGTTGCCAGCGCTCCAAATACGATCGCCAACTGCGTTTTTTCCCCCGACTTGGGCGACGATCCCCACACGTCTGTGCCGAGCAAAATCACGCCGTAGCAGCGGTCTTTGTAGCGCAGCGGAAACAGAGTCGTGCCTTGAATATTGAAAGTTTGAGCTGCCTTGCGCCATTCTCCGGCTCTGTTTTCCGATCGCAAATCCGGGACTCCCACCGGGCGGAGCTGAATCACCACTTGTTCCAGCAAATCCCCCGGACTGAGAGCAAACCGCTGTTTGAGAAAAGACAGGTCGCCGTTAGGAGTTATGCCGCCTTTCCCGAACAATCTGTGGGCCTGTCGATCGTACAACCCGATCCAAATCAACCGCCAGTCAAATTCCGATTGCAAGTAACCGAGTGTGGTCGAAAGTAGCACTTCAACATTCTCCTCTTCTCGGAGAGTCTGGAGAACGCGCTCTAGGGTCGCGATTTGTTCGTCTAAATCCTTTGGTCTTTGCTGCTGCCCCATTTCCAAGCTTCCCCGCACCTTTGTCTAATTTAAAATTACTAACTTAAAAATTCAAAAAATTAAAATGCAAAAGAGTCAACTTATAATATAATCGTCTCACTTATCCTTCAATCTCAAACATTGGATAAAGTCGATCGAAGTTGAAGTAAAAACTTCGCCTTCGCTGTCTGCTCGTGAATATTTTTATTCCCCTTCTCCTTTCTAATTTGTAAATTGCCCCAGTACAAATCATTGGATATTTATCAATCAGGTGTACGGCCGCTGTTGTTTTCCGTATTGAAAACCGATGCCGAGTGGCTGCACAACCGCACTCTCCAAATTCTCGAACTCGCAGCCAGAACCCAGTCAAACCCGGCAACCAGCCAAATGCTCTCTCGATTGCAGAAATCTTTGGGAGTCCAAGATTCTCGCGTCGAACAATCTTTGTGGGGACTGAGCTTTAACAATCCTGTCGGCTTAGCCGCCGGATTTGATAAAAACGGCGTAGCTGCTGACATTTGGGCAAATTTTGGCTTTGGCTTTGCCGAACTCGGCACTGTCACTTGTCAACCACAGCCGGGAAACCCCCAACCTCGCTTGTTTCGCTTGACGGAGGACAGTGCAGTCCTCAACCGCATGGGATTTAACAATCAAGGAGCCGCGGCAATGGCAGCCCGGTTTCAGGCAGCACAGAAACAGTCACAATTCGATGCCTCGCGCCCCATGGCTCAGTCCCCATTCCCCTTGGGCATCAATCTCGGTAAATCTAAGGTAACACCGTTAGAGCAAGCAGCAGCCGACTATTTGGAGAGTTTTAAGCTGCTGAAAGATTGGGGCGACTATTTTGTAGTGAATGTTTCCTCTCCGAATACGCCGGGGTTGCGATCGCTCCAAGATGCTGCTGGGCTTAGCACAATTTTGGAAATTTTGCAACAAGAAAATCGGGGAATCAAGCCAATTTTAGTCAAGATTGCGCCGGATTTGGAGTCAGAGGCGATCGCATCAATCCTCGACATAGCAAAAACCTACCAACTAGCAGGAATTATCGCCACCAATACCACCATCCGCCGCGACGGACTGAAAACACAAATATTGCGAGAAACAGGCAAACCCATCGCCGAAGAAGCCGGGGGAATTAGCGGGCTTCCAGTGCGGGAGCGATCGACAGAAGTAATCCGATTTATCTGGCAATATACAAAAGGCGAATTACCCATAATTGGAGTTGGCGGCATTTTCACCGCCGAAGATGCTTGGGAAAAAATAGCAGCCGGTGCCAGTTTAATTCAAGTTTACACCGGTTGGGTTTACGAAGGGCCTTGGATGGTGCGTCGGATTCTCCAAGGTTTGCTGCAAAAGTTAGAAGAAAAAGGATTTAATTCGATTTCTGAGGCAGTAGGTTCGGAAAATATTAAATAGCAGATCCGGACAACAATATTGTGTCTTTGGGGCGGATTTATAGCAACCGCCAAAACGGTCGATCTAAATAAAAGTTTGATATTGGGAATTGGGCGAAGCCCAGGGATGAAGCATGGAGTCCCATCCGATTGGGAAATGGGCAAGCCTGTACTATAAAAAGCACAGGCGAGAGATTAGGAATTGGATATTAAAACTTAAAGATTCATGGCACTCTGGCAAAATACCAGTCTTGATTACCAATAACCAATAATATCAATTCCGGTTACACTCATACATGATGGGGAGTAGTCCGTGGGGGAATGTGGAATTGTGCGACCTTGACTCGATCGTGCCCATCCAACCGGAAACGATATAACCAATAACCCAAAAATTTACTTGCGTTTAGAAAGTCCTGCCAGCGACCAAGTTAGACTCACCATCATTAAGCGTCCTAGAGCCTTCAAACCATCTTCACCGTGATTTTCAAATGCTTGAGACTCGGTTTGAGAATTATCATTTTCTGACAAGTCTTGAGTGGCTGATGCTGGTTTTTTCAACTCCGCTTTGTCACAAGATACCTCAAGACCGACTTGTGACTGATGATTTTCTTTTTCTCTCATTTTATGAGTCACCTCCTTGAGTTATCGCATACATAACCCATACTACAAATATAAATTGTTTGTTTCCGGGATTTGGCGATAGAAGTTTTCTTACGTGACGATCGTAATCAGCAAGTGAGGTGATCCCCATCACTTAATTGTTATTTTTACTTGCTAGCGATGTTTTCACAAATCTGCTACAGTTAAGACCTAACAATCAATTTGACGCTCTGTGAGATCGAATTGAAACTAAGCCTCGGAAAACTCAGAATAAACTCAAAAAATAAAGGTGTAGAGCTGATGGGAATTTATCTCGATACTGCAATTGTAGCCGAAGCCGCATGGGCGAGCAAGTTCGGCTGGCTCTCGGGTATTACTACTAATCCAACCCTCCTGGGAAAAAGCGATTTATCTCCAGATGTGACGCTCAAACAACTGGCAAAACTGATTCCGGGGGAAGTGTATTATCAGCTAACTGCATCTGATTTTGATGGCATGGTAGCAGAAGGAAAAGCGGCTTTTGAATTAATTGGACAGCAAACAGTGTTGAAAGTTCCCGCAACCGCGACTGGTTTCCAAGCAGTAGCGCATTTGTCACCGTCCATTCCTTGCGCGGTGACGGCGATATACAGCGCATCACAAGCAGTTGTCTCAGCAGAAGCGGGTGCAAAATATGCGATCGCCTACGTGAATCGCGCCACCAGATTGTTGGGAGACGGTTTTTCCTTAGTGCAAGATATGGCAAATGTGTTGAAGCAAACTAATACGGAGATTTTGGCAGCTAGCATTAAATCGCCGGAAGAAGCGGTAAAGACTTTATTAGCTGGCGCCGATCATTTGACATTGCCTTTTGATGTATTGCAAGCGATGGCTGTTCACGAATTATCGCAGCAAACTGTTGATGAATTTGCGAAAAACGGGCGAGGAATATGAGCTTGCCTATCTTGTGTACTGTGAGTAACATTAGGAAATCTCCTTCCTTGTACTCTTAAATATGAGAGCTTATGACTATTACTCGCGTCTCTGTAGACTCAGCAGGCAATCCGGGGAACAGCTACTCGCTGTTCCCCTCCATCTCAGCCGACGGGCAGTTTGTGGCGTTTGGATCTATTTCCACCAACCTCGTGCCGGGGGACACTAACAATAGCGAGGACATCTTCGTGCGGGACTTGTTAACCAATACCACCACCCGCGTCTCTGTAGACTCAGCAGGCAACCAGGCGAACCGCTACTCTTTCCCTCCCTCCATCTCAGCCGACGGGCGGTTTGTGGCGTTTTCTTCTGATGCCGCTAACCTCGTGCCGGGGGATACTAGCAATACCGGAGACATCTTCGTGCGGGACTTGTTAACCAATACCACCACCCGCGTCTCTGTAGACTCAGCAGGCAATCCGGGGAACAGCAACTCCTTCTCTCCCTCCATCTCAGCCGACGGGAGGTTTGTGGCGTTTTTATCTGATGCCGCTAACCTCGTGCCGGGGGATACTAACAATCAAACCGACATCTTCGTGCGCGACTTGTTAACCAATACCACCACCCGCGCCTTTGTTGACTCAGCAGGCAATCAGGGGAACAACTTCTCCAATTACCCCTCTATCTCGGCCAACGGGCAGAAAGTGGCGTTTTCATCTTTGGCCGCCAATCTCGTGCCGGGAGATACCAACAACGGCCCAGACGTATTCGTTGCTGACATCGGCAACACTCCAGGCGGCATCAATAACTCTCCAAACGCCATCAACGGCACTCCCGGCAACGACAACCTGACAGGCACTCCAGGCAACGATCTCATCAACGGTTTGGCAGGCGATGACCTGCTGACTGGTTTGCGGGGCAATGATATCCTTAATGGTGGCGACGGCAGCGACTACCTGTCTGGTGGCAAAGGTTTTGACACCCTCAACGGCGGTTTGGGCGACGATAATCTTGTCGGCGGCGCGGGCAACGATGTATTTGTTTTAGGTGCGGGGTTGGGAGTTGATACAATCTCTGATTTCGGCAACGGTCAAGATACCATTCAATTAATTAATGGCTTGACTTTCGGACAACTATCAATTTCCGCTGGAACTAACGGCACATTAATTGGATTAGCTAGCAGCGGTGAAGTTTTAGCTGCTTTGACAGGCGTTGCTCCCAATCTCATGGGCACTGAAGATTTCATCTCTGTTTAGAGATAGGAGGAAATTTGAGAATACCCTTCGATTATATGATGGTTAAGTCACCGGAGATGATATAATTGCTACTTGGTTATTAGTTATTTCCACTCTTCTAATCACAAATAACCAATAACCAATAACTAATAATTATGGCATTCGCCAAATCTTAATAGTCCGATCGGGACTGCCGCTCACAAAAGTCTTGCTATCTCTGGCAATAGCAACAGAACTCACAAACTGACTGTGACCAGAAAGAGTGTTTCTTTCTTTTCCCGTCTTCAAATCCCAAACTATAATATCTCCGCCCCCGCTAATCAAAGTGCGGCTGTCCGGGCTAAAGGCGATCGTCCTCACCCGACCCGAATGCCCTTTAAAAGTGCGAGTGCGCTTCCCGTCTTGCACGTTGGACAAACGGATCGTATTGTCGGTGCTAGCACTAGCCACAGTTTTCCCGTTGGGGCTAAAAGCCACAGCATTAACCGGGCCCCCGTGACCTGTGATAATTCTTCTGACTTCTCCGGTATTGAGATTCCACAAACGCACAGTTTTGTCATCGCTGCCGCTAGCGAGAGTTTGACCGTCCCTGCTAAAAGCGATCGCGTTTACTCCTCCGGCGTGGCCGCTCAAAGTCCGCAACCTGCTGCCGGTTTTGACATCCCACAAGCGAACAGTTTTGTCATCGCTGCCGCTAGCGAGAGTTTGACCGTCCCTGCTAAAAGCGATGGCGTTGACGGGGGCTGTGTGAGCGGGAATCGTCCGCATCCGTCGCCCCGTCTTCAAATCCCAGAGAATCACATTCTTGTCGCCGCCCCCGCTGGCCAAAATCGAGCCGTCCGGGCTCACCGCCAGCGTGTTGACCGATTTTTTAGAATGCACCGAATTGAGAGTCCGCACCAGGCGTCCCGTCCTCACATTCCAAATTCTAATCGTCCCAAAGCTAGCGCTGACCAAAGTTTTACCGTCAGGCGACAGGGCGATCGCATTTACACTCCCGACATTATCCAAACTTCTTTGCAAAAACTGAGTGCTAGGTAAAGTAGACAGCAGCCACACCGGGTTTGCTGGAAACACCCCGTAACGCAGCGAACCGTAAATTTGAGACGCGCCAATACTCACCATCAAAACAGCCGTGCCCGCCAGCAACTTCTTTTTCCAATCAAAAACATTTTTCTCTGTCTTGTTCAATCCCGAATTCAGAGGTCTGAGGCGGTTTACAGAAGTCTGCTTCTTCGCCCCAGCCTCCCCGGCAGTGGCGCGAATTTTAGTTTGCCCCGTCGTCGGCAACTGAGTGGGCAACTGAGTTTCCGCGCCGTCGAGATTAATTTCCTCCAAGCACTGCAAAACCATCTGGGGACTTTGAGGTCGATTGCCCGGAAAAGGCGCCATCAGGTAATCGATGACATTAGCCACGGCGTCGGAAACCTGAGGAGCTCCTTTGCGCCACATTAATCTGCCCGTGCGCGGGTTCTCTGGAAAGGCAGTCGGCGGCTTTCCAGTCAGCAAATAAACAAAAGTGCGCCCCAAAGCAAAAAAATCCGACTGGGGAACAGCCTTGCCATTAGTTTGTTCCGGCGGCGTGTAGCCCGGGGAAACAATACCAGTCACATTTTGCCCCTGGCCCACCTTAGCGAAATAAGTCGCCGACACTTCCCGAGCAGTCCCGAAGTCAATCAGCACTAACTGCCCGTTTGGCTTGCACATAATATTGTGCGGCTTGATATCCCGATGGAAATAGTTGAGGCGGTGAACTTGGTCTAAAATTTCCGACAGTTGTTTGAGCCAGTTTACAGCTTGTTCTTGACTGATCGGGCGACCCCGATGTTTCAGCCAGTCTTGCAAATTGGCACCAGCAATTTTCTCCATCACCAGACAGTGAAAAGACTCTGTGCTGTGAGCTGGCGAAAATGTAAAATAACCGTCGCGATCGACTTTTGGAATACCTGGGTGTCTCAGCCTGACCAATACGTCGGCTTCTTGCTTAAAAAGTTCTACAGCTTTGGGATGTTCTTTGAGCAGGACTTTGAGCACTTTTCGGGAGCCGTTGTCGTCCACTTCAAATGTTCTGCCAAAGCCACCGCCTCCGAGAGGCGCGACTAGCCGATATCTACCTTGCAACAAAAGTTCAGACCCGCAGTGGATACACGCGGATTTGCCAGAGTTGGCTGGATCGGAGGGATTCGGGCATTTGGGATTGAGGCAATAACTCACAGAAGCCACATAACCCTGATTGAGGTTGCTCTATCAAGTTTTACTTTGACACTGCTATACAAAACTTGGCTAAACTTATCTAAGCTTCACCATTCAACTAGAAGTATTTTCTAGAGGGTCTGATTCCTGCTTCTGCCAAGAGAGTCGGCTCTTACTTGTCCACAGGCGTAAATTCGGGTGGAGCAGCACCCTATTTTTTTTGAAGTCTGTACAACTATTTATTATTGTGGAAGCTTTTAGCCATTGTTTAACCATTATTTTCAACCAATTTAACGAATCGTGGTATCCCGTTCGACCTTTTTACAGGCTGGTCAGTTTTAAATCGACCGTCGTTTACTCTTCCAGAAAATTTTTCCTGCCGATTTTGGGCATTATTCTGAGAATTTTGCACACAACTGCGCCTCTGTCAATATGCTTGTCATCAGCAGCTCGGAGGAAGTTTAATCAAGTATTAAGCGATTAGATTAACCTCTGTGCACTCTTGGTGAGTGAGATTTTTGATTCAGCTTGCGTTACTTGCCTTGACAAGATTACTCAAGCCGCATTAGAGGTGTCTTCTCTAAAATCGTTAATTCCGGTATGGCATACCGTATTTGATTAGTCCTCTTTATCTAGTTCGGCTTTTGTTCAAATACGAGTTTTCCTAGACGGCAACACCGTGTTTGCGGGACGACGTACTCAACAATAAGAGTACGAGGTTTTACTTTCTCTAGTTAGACTCAATTTTCAACTTATGACGATCGTAGCACACCTAGTAAAAGACTCATGAGCACCCTTGATGGAAATGTTGCAGGGTCTCTGAAGTCAAGGGAGGCTTTAGTCTCGCTTGACTTCAGCATCCCGTGTTTTTGTATAACCGGGGGCACTGCGATCTAACGATCGGGTTGAGGCCAAAGGTTTTGTGGTTTGTCACAGCCGATCGAGGTCACAAATCCCTGATGAGGGCACATAATGTACAAACAGACCAGAACTAATAACGAGAAAGCAGCCACATTTCAATTGTACGATCGCAACCACCACTCTCGAAGAAAGAAGTGAGAGTAGGGGAGTGGGGGACTGGGGGAGTAAAAAAATCTGCCTTCTGCCTTCTTCCTTCAGCAGAAGAAAGCCTGTTAAACAAGTCCCTCAATTACCGGATGGAAGTAGAACGCCAGCGCCAAAACAGTATAAGCTGCCAACAGCAAAGTACCTTCGAGCCAGTTAGAGTTGCCGTCAGAACTGATAGAATTGGCGATCAGCACCGACACCGCAACCGCTACAAGTTCAAACGGGTTGAAATTCAAGTCCATCGGTTTGCCCAAGGCAAAACCTGCCAAAACCAACACCGGGGCAACAAACAAAGCAATTTGCAAACTCGAACCCACGGCCACAGAAACCGACAAATCCATTTTATTTTTCATCGCCACCGTCACCGCCGTCGTATGTTCGGCCGCATTGCCAATAATCGGCACTAAAATCACCCCGGTAAACAGTGATGTCAGCCCCAAACGCGCCGTCGCTTCTTCCAGACTACCCACCAGCAGTTCCGACTCGACAGCTACCATCAAGGTACAGGCCAACAGCACCCCAACCCACAGCGGCAGATTGACTTTGTGGTCAGGACTGTCTGGTGCTAAGTTACTTTCGGCTAATTCTTCGAGCATTTCTATTTCTGCTACCCCTGCATCGTACAGATAACTGTGGGTTTTCATCGAAAACAGCAGCGTCAGCACGTAGACGACAATCAGGACTACAGCAACAGCGCTAGAGAGGTTCTGCATAGTTGCCGGAGGGATGCCAATAGAGGTGGCATTAACTGCAGTCGGCACCAAAATGGCAATCACGGCTAAGTTCATCGCTGAAGCATTCAACCGGGCGACTGTCGGCTGAAATTCTTGTTCTTTGTAGCGCAAGCCTCCCAGCAGCATCGCAAATCCCATCACCAACAGCAGGTTGCTCATAATTGAACCGGTGAGGCTGGCCTTGACAACATCTATTAGTCCAGCGTTGAGGGCGACGATGCCGATAATCAGTTCCGTGGCATTTCCGAAGGTAGCGTTCAGCAAACCCCCCAAATTGGCACCGAGGACGACGGCGATTTCTTCAGTGGCAGTGCCCATCCAGGCCGCTAGAGGGACGATGGCTAAAGCCGAGGTGATAAAGATTGTGGAGGATTCCCAGCCGAGAAAGTGTCCGGCGATGGAAACTGGGATAAATAACAGCAGGCTGGAAATTATTGTATTGGTGTTTAGCATTTAGATTCTCAAAAGCTGCCAACCGTCAATCATAGCCTGCCACAAAGTTTAATAAACGGGGAGGGTTGGGGATTTGGGTGTTCGCTTAAAGTTGGGGTGGGCGATCGGGCGATCACTGCATTGCCGCATTCACGGATGTGACAAACTAAGAGAGCGATTTGTTTAGCCGATCGGTTCAATGGATTTTTGTATTCGATTAGCTTCCTTAGAAGACATTCCTAAGCTGACAACTTTAATTCCTGATTCTGCTAGAGCTTTGCAAGCAGGCTACTATACTTCAGAGCAGATTGAAGGCGCACTGGGCACAGTTTTTGGGGTTGACAGTCAACTGATTCAAGACCAAACATACTTTGTTGCTCAGAACAATCACCAAACAATTGTCGGTTGCGGTGGTTGGAGTAAGCGTAAAACGCTTTATGGAGGTGATTCAGGCAAAAATAATCCAGAAGATAGCCTCCTCAACCCAGACAGCGACTCGGCAAAGATTCGTGCATTCTTTGTTGATCCAGCATGGGCACGTCGAGGAATTGGAAGTGAGATTATGCGAGTATGCGAACTGGCTGCTGAGCGTGCTGGATTTAAGGAAGTTGAGATGATTGCGACGCTAGCGGGAGAGCCATTTTACACAAAATTTGACTATCAGGTGATTGAGCGGTTTGAAATTTCTCTCCCAAACAGTCAGTTTCTCCCCGTTGTCCGTATGTTTAAGAGCTTTGGGCGCAGCCCGTAAAATATGAGGCATAATAAAATCAGTTTCGCTTAAATGCGATGGTAAATCAATGAGATGACAAAAAAAAGCAAATAATTATCAGCCATGTCAATAAAAGTAGAAGTCGTCCCGCACGATCCCAATTGGTGCAGCGCCTTTGAAACTGAGTCGAAACTGATTGCACTTGCACTTAGGGACAATGTAGTTGCTATACATCACATTGGTAGCACAGCGATTCCACAAATTTATGCAAAGCCGATCGTCGATATGTTAGTTGAGGTTAAAGATATTCTTAAAATCGATACACATAGTTCAGAAATAGAGGCATTAGGTTATCAAGCAATGGGTGAGTTTGGGATACCCGGTCGTCGTTTTTTTCGCAAGGGTAATGAAGCAGGGATTAGAACACACCACCTTCACGGGTTTGAAGTGAACTCACCGCAGATAGAGCGCCACTTAGCGTTTCGAGATTATATGATTACCCATTCTGAAGCCGCGCAGGAATACAGCGAACTAAAGAGAAAACTTGCCAAAAAATACCCTGATAATATTCAGGGGTACATGGACGGAAAAGATGGGTTCATTAAAGCAATGGATCTGAAAGCTGCAAAGTGGCGATCGTCTCATTAAATTTATGAGATTGGAAGTGGCAATTCTTGACGTTAAGCCTAATAGGACTGGAGCAACATAACATATGAGTGATATCGGTCTCACACACATCGCACTGCCGGTTTCTGATGTCGGTCGCACTATCGAATTCTACTCCAAGTATGCTGGAATGCAGGTCGTTCACCGCCGCATCGATGCCAAAGCAGGTGTTGCTGTGGTCTGGCTTTCTGACCGCACTCGCCCTTTTGTAATTGTGCTAATTCAAACACACTCCGTACATCCCGTTCTGTCTCCCTTTGCACACCTGGGAGTAGGCTGCAAAAGCCGCGAATATATGGACGAACTCTGCGACAAAGCACGTCAAGAAGGCGTGCTGCTTGAGGAACCAAAAGATGCTGGATATCCGATCGGCTACTGGGCTTTTTTGCGAGACCCGGACGGTCACACGCTGGAACTATCCTACGGGCAAGAAATCGGATTTACAGTGGAGGATGCTACTTAAAGTTATAATAAACAAATCGCCCTCCAAACCCGATCGTTTCTCATCTGGAAATAGACTGGAGAATCAAATGACCGCAGCAATCATCGCACCACCCAGAAAAGAATCACCACTTCTGTTTGAAGGACTCACTTGGAGAGAGTTCAAAGCAGTTGAGCAATTGTTAGACCGTCCCGGATATCGACTTTCTTTCCTGGATGGAATTCTGGAGATACGACGAATGCCTGGAGAACCACACGAAACCGTTAAGAAGAGAATTGCCGCATTGGTGGAACTGTACCTGCTGATGGCGGGGTTTGACTTTACTCCCACTGGCTCAATGACTCTGGAAAGTGAAACGGGAAAAGTCAAGCGAGAGGCGGATGAATCTTATAAACTTGCTCCTGGTCGCAGGCTACCCGATTTGGCGATCGAGATCGTGTTTTCCAGTGGTGGCATCAACCAACTGGAGGCATACAAGCGGCTGAAGATAAAGGAAGTGTGGTTCTGGGAAGATGGATTGTTAGAGGTTTATCACCTCCGGGGAGAGGGCAATACACTTTATTATGAAAAGGTTTCCAGTAGTGAGGAGGTGAAAGGGATCGATTTGGATTTGTTGTTGCGCTGCATCAATATGGTGAATCATGTTGATGCAGTTAAGACTTTTCAACAGGCACTCCAGAAATAGCTGGGAATAGGGGATTGCGCCTCCTTTTACCCTCTTTGTTGACCTCTAAATATCGGCAAAAAGCAATGGGGAATGGCAATGATGCAAGTTGTAATTGTGGGCTCGGGGCCGACTGGTGCGGCACTTGCCTTACTGCTGGTGAAACGAGGTATTGCTGTTACCTTGGTTGAGGCTGCAAAAGATTCCTACCGAGTGTTTCGCGGTGAAGGGTTAATGCCTAGCGGATTGGATGCGATCGCCCAATTGGGTTTATCCACTATGCTAGAAGGTGTTCCACACCGACAAATTGATGCCTGGGAGTTCATTGTGGGCGATCGGCAACTATTTCGAGTTGATGAGCCAATGGGGTCAAATCGACCTTGTACGCTGGTATCGCAACCGCCCTTGCTAGAAACACTAATTTCAGAAGCTCAGTTGCATCCAGAGTTTGAATTTATCCCAGGTGTTCCCGTAAAAGATTTACTCTACAGCAACGATCGCATTGCGGGTGTAAAGCTAGGAGATGGGCGAGAGATTCCTGCTGCACTTGTGATTGGTACAGATGGTAGAAACTCGGTTGTACGACAGCGTGCAGAATTAGAGTTAGTAAAACAGCAGAATAGTATAGATGTTCTGTGGTTTAAACTTGCCGCTCATCCTCGGTTTGTGGCTGATAATGTATTTTATTCCATCCTGAATAGCGGTAGCGGATTCAGTGTCTTTCACGGGGCAGAATCAGGAAAACTTCATCTGGCTTGGGTGCTATCGGCAGATGACAAAACCGATTGGAAACATACAGACTGGGCAGAAACTTTCGCATCGCGATCGCCTGCGTGGATGGCAGAACATTTCCGCAACTGTGCCGATACGATCGAATCTCCGATGCGATTATCTGTTGTGGTTGGTCGCTGTCCGCGCTGGCATCGACCGGGAATCATACTTTTGGGGGATGCGGCACATCCCATGTCTCCTGTTCGCGCTCAAGGAATTAACATGGCGTTACGCGATGTAATTGTTGCCGCCAATCACCTTGTACCTTTATTGAAAGCAGGGGCTAATTCCGAGGATATTGACTTAGCATTATCGCGGATTCAGGCAGAACGCGAACCAGAAATTATTCGCGCCCAACAACTTCAAGCACAAGAAGCCTGGAAAGGCGAACAACTGCGAAAAAATGGATTATTGCGTTTATTGATGATGCAAACTGCTCCGTTTTTGGGTGCAAAAATTAAACAATTTTGGGTAAAAGGACAGTATGAATTGCGCCAAGGAGTAACAAAGGTAAAATTGGTTGTGTGAAAACAGGAAATTAAAATAGCCACCCCTAGCCCCTTTATGATTCGGCGGTTGAAACCGCGGCTACATAAACAAAGTCCGCCGACGCGGACTAAGAAATAAAGGCGTCCAAGACTATAAAACTTAGGAGGAGATTTTATGCGATCGACAAATATCAAAGGACCGATCGGCACTATTCACATCATCGAAGCCAGCCCCCCTGTCACCGCTGCGGAATCCGACTCACTGCCGGTGGTGTTCGTGCACGGTATGGCGGTTTCCGCGAGCATCTGGGAGGCGCAGCTTGCCCGTGTCGCCCGTACCCGACGCGCGATCGCCCTTGACATGCGGGGACACGGCGATTCTGCACCGCCGGAGGACGGCAACTATGCGCCCGCCTCCTGTGCAGCGGATGTTGTGGCGGTACTAGATGGGCTGGGACTCGATCGAGCGGCGATCGTCGGGCACAGTTTCGGTGCTTGTATCGCCCTCGCCACAGCAGCCAGCGCACCGCACCGCATCGCGCAGTTGATTCTAGTAGACCCACCTGGAGACTTTACCAGAGTTCCCGCAGACGTTTACGAGGCAAGGATCGTCCCCTACCAGAGGGCTCTGGAGACGGAGGATTGGCGGGCTGCTGTGGAAACCAGCTTCAACGAGGCGCTGACAGGAAGCAGGGCCCAGACGCGCGATCGGATACTCGCTTGCTTGGCGGCGACTCCGCAGGATTGCCTGTCTGGAATGTCTCGCGGGATGTTTGCCTTTGAAGCAGTTGATGCTCTCGATCGCTACCTAGCAGCCCCTGGAACACGGGCCCACGCGATTATTGCTACCTCAAACACTTTTCCGTTCAGCCTCCACATCCTCCGTCCCACACTGACGACAACTACGATCGCCGATACTGGACACTGGCTGATGCTGGATGCGCCAGAGGCCTTTGCTAGGGAACTTGATATCTGTTTGGAAGGTGTTTCATAGAGATATTCGACAAAATCTGTTAGTTTTACCGCAATTCATCGAGGGTTAAGTTGTGGGGGTTTTTGAGGATGAAGGCGTTGTTGTCTTTGATTAAGTCACCGCTACAGAGAATCGGTAAGCGTTCTTGATAAGCTTTAATCGCCAGGATGTAATCTTTGTCTGCGAGTGAAGTTTTAATTTTCCGCAATTTGTCAGCAATGACGCCTATTAAGGTTATTTCGCCAGTTAATTTGTCGGTGTTGGGGGTGTAAACTTGCATGACAATTCCCTGTAAGGTCATATTGGGGAGTGAGGTAATCAAGTCTGCTAATATTTCAATTTGAGAGCGATTTTCGACAATTTCTAGGGTTTCCATGACTTCGTACATCCGCAGAGCAAAACCGCTGAATTCTGGTTTTAGAGCTAACAAAATTTCGTACTCTTCGCCTGCTTCATTCTTGCGAGTCCAGATGGATGATTTGTCACCGTCTCGGCTTTGTTCGTGCCATCCGTGTTTTTGTAAATAAGCAGCGACTTGAGGCGGTTCTAATGTTTTGAGAATATCGGGGTCGCGGACTGTTACTATCATAGGAGTTCTCCTGATTCAATGCGCTGCATGAGAGTTTTTAAAGCGTCTGTGTTGAAAATGTTTTGTATGGATATTTGAACAGTGACAGTGTTTTGATTTTGGGTGGGCGGTAGCCCTCGCAATGATGCCCAGTAGCCACAATAGCGCAGGGAGAGTTCTTGTTGAGATTGGCGCAACCAATCCTCTTGGCTGTCGGGTACTAAAACGATAATCAGAATGCGGGGGACGAAAGGGTTTTCTAGCCTTAATTCTTCATAGTTTTTAACTTCTAGGGGATATCGGATAATTTCATTATCCAGTAATTTTCTGGAGGTGCATTTTATTTGGACATCTAGGCGAGGGCGGCGCGTTGATTGTGATGCTCCCAAACCTGTAATAATTACGTCAACTCCTTCTGCATCTAAGGGACGCGGGGCTATTTGGAATGAGTAGCCTGCTGCGGCTGCTACGGCATAAACATAAGCATAGCTGAATTCCTCTTTTTGGGTGTTGGCGTTCATCTGAAGGAAGCTTTTTCATAGGTTGATATTATTTGATTGGTGACAATGCAGTAGAGAACATCGGGGTCTAAATCCGCTCCATTTTCCCAGTAAATTGTCCCCCATTCGGGATTGAGTTTGACTTGGTTAAAGTAAGTCAAGTCTTGCAGGGGGGCGAAGATTCCGGTAAATTCGATTAATTGGCTGATGTCAACTACTCCCTCTTGGTTATCTTCAAACTTGAGGTGAAGTTGATAGTTTTCTAATGGTTGAACAGAGGTAATATCTTTGAGCATTGTTTATTCCAAAGGGGCAATAGGTTCTAATGGTGTTTGAAGTCTGGCAAGTTGCCAGTTTTGCATGAGCTCTGTTTGATGAAGGGCAGCCCATTCTACAACTAATCCTAAGAGGCGAGGGGAAAGTTTGCCTTCTATGATTTAGAGGGTTTGGATATCAATGATGGCTTTTTGTTGGGAGCATCTCATATTTGTAAAAACACTGATTCTGGCTCCTGACTTTTTCCTTCTGACTCTTTTCTCCTGGCTTATGACTCCTGACTCCTGACTCCTAACTCCTATTTCTAGCGGAGGGCTGCTTTCATTGAGATGCTCCCTTTTTGTTGATTGTAGCGGACATGAAAGTGCGGGGGCGGGTGGTCGTTATAGTACATCGTGATGATGATGCCTAAAAATCTGCTGAGTTCGGGCATTATATTTTCTCCTGTACAATTATTTCGGCGTCTTTTACCCGGTTTCGTAAGACTAAATCCGCTCCATACATTCTTTAATATTGCTTAAAACGTGCGTTTTGATTCCAATTATACTAAAAAATCTACCTCACTATCTGCTGTTGATTCACCCCTGGCAATTTAACCAAAAACGCGCACATTTAACGCGCCTGGGTGAGTAGCAATTCTCAGGATATCGGAGGGCTTGGACTTCAGCAATTCCTCAATTCCCATAATTCCACCTCTGCCGATTTTCCTGCATCATCGCCTCTAACTTCGCACTCTCGGCAAATTGCCTCTCCCACTTCGCCGTCAAATGCAGCATCTTCTCGTCCAAACCCTCCTTCTCCCATGCCTCCGCCCCCACATACCTCTCAGGCGTTAAAATATAACACTTACCATTTTGCTTTTTTGTTACCTTTTGACTCCGCACCAGTGTTACAACTCTTCTGGAAAGTACATTTGCAGCAAATCTGCCCCGCCCGAACCCAACTGGCGCAACTCCTCCTGGACTTAGGTAACAAGCACCTCAAGTATGATGCGAAACTCGGCAAAAACTCTTATTCTATAAATCGATCGGGCGTTAAACCGCTCTCGATAACCGCCAAGATTTATCGCCAAACATTAAATTTTTCCGGCGAAAAGTTGCTATTTAATGAATAAGACTTTAAGATCCAGCAATGTAAATCAAAATCTCAACGAGCAGTGCTGCAAGCACGAACCCGAAATGGGTCGCAAGTGCCAAAAAGCAGCAAAAGCTACATTTTTTAACTCTTTCAACAGCAAAGCATTGGCAAACAAACCAGGGATCGACGGTTGGCATCTTGGAACGAATGCTTTGCTCGCAATACTACAAATGTATCAAAACTTATCTGCCAAAATTTAGCTCCAACAGATGCCTAGCTGTAACTCTTGCTGCGTAAGGTTTCAGTTTCTAATTAGGCTGGTTTTATTGTCTTTAACTACTTGAGGATTCGATCGCATGGTTTCGATTTCTACAACTCAATCCGATGTGCTGCCTTTGTCTTCGCCAACCGTTACGGCTGCAACCCAAAGCAGTGTGGCTGCTGCAACTGGGGTGTGCGTGACGGTTCACGGTCACTTTTACCAGCCGCCCCGGGAAAACCCTTATCTGGACGCGATCGAACGCCAAGCCAGCGCCTCTCCAGCCCACGACTGGAACGAACGCATTGACATCGAGTGCTACCGCCCGAACGCCTTTGCCCGCATACTCAACGATCGCGGCGAAGTCGCGGGGATCGTCAACAACTACGAGTATATGAGCTTCAACATCGGGCCCACCCTGATGAGCTGGCTGGAACGCTACGACACGGAAGTCTACCAGCGGATTCTGGAGGCCGATCGCAAAAGCTGTCAGCGGCTCAACGGTCACGGCAACGCGATCGCCCAAGTCTACAATCACATCATCATGCCGCTGGCTAACGAGCGAGACAAATACACCCAAATTCGCTGGGGGATCGCTGATTTTCGCTCCCGGTTCGATCGCGAGCCCGAAGGAATGTGGCTCGCCGAAACCGCAGTAGACTACGCCACTCTGGAAGTTTTGGTCGCTGAAGGCATCCGCTTCATTGTCTTAGCCCCCTCCCAAGCCGAACGCTGCCGCCCGCTAATCGGGCAAAACCACGAAGGGGAACCAGCCGAAAATTCCGAATGGCACGAAGTCGGCGGCGGCCAAATCGATCCGACTCGCCCCTACCGCTGCTATTTGAAGCCGGAAATGCGGTTAATGGCTGACCACCAACTCTCCCCACTGAGCACTCACCATTTTGGCCGCAGACACTTCCAAAATTCCGAAGCCACACCTGCCAACACTCCCTACATTGATATCTTTTTCTACGACGGCCCGATCTCGCGGGATATGGGCTTCAACGACGTTCTCAGCAGCAGCCACCACTTGGTGGGGCGCTTGGGTCAAGCAGTGCGGGGAGACCACCGACCGGCTCAATTAATCTGCGTGGCGACGGACGGCGAAACTTTCGGCCACCACAAAAACGGTACCGAAAAATGCCTCGCCTACGCCTTCACAGAAGAGTTTCCCCGCCGCGGCTGGACGGTGACTAATTTTGCTCATTATTTAAGTCAAAATCCGAGCGCTTGGGAAGTGGAACTCAAACCCGTGACGGCCTGGAGTTGCTCTCACGGGGTCGATCGCTGGCAAGATGATTGCGGCTGCGGCGGCGGCGGCGAGTGGAACCAAAAATGGCGCCGCCCTTTGCGGGATACTCTCAATTGGCTGCGCGATCGGCTGATTCCGATTTACGAAGAAGCGGGGCGCAAGCTGTTGAGCGATCCCTGGAAAGCCAGAGATGAATATATTGAGGTCATCCGCGATCGATCGCCCGCTAACGTTGACAGTTTCCTCGAACGCCATCAAGTCCGCCCCCTCGATGCCGGAGAACAGGTGGACGCCCTGCGACTGCTGGAAATGCAGCGCCACACCTTGTTAATGTTCACTAGCTGCGGCTGGTTTTTTGAAGAAATCTCGCGGCCAGAAGGCGTGCAAATTCTGCGCTACGCGGCCCGGGCGCTGGAATTGGCGGGCGAAGTTACCGGCGTCCAGCTAGAAAAGGATTTTGTCGCTCAACTAGCCCTCGTACCCAGCAACGTTGACTATTTCACAACAGGGGCCGAAGTTTACCGCAAACTGGTGGTGACAGCCCAAATTAGTCTCAGACAAGTGGCCGCCCACTACGCCATCAGTTCTCTGTTTGCCAAATATCCCCGCGAACAGCGAGTTTACTGCTATCAGGCCGGGCAGCAAGATTTCCAAATTCAGCGCATGGGCTCGATGACTCTGGCTGTGGGTCAATTGCAGTTAACCTCGGAAATTACGCGGGAAACAGAGGTTTTTGTGTTTGCTGCGCTCCACCTCGGCGGCTGGGACTTCCACTGCTGCATTCAGCCTTTTGGCAGCCGCCGGTCTTACACTATGCTCAAAGAGCGGTTGTTTGGAGTTATGCAAGAAGCTTCGGCGGCCCACGCCATTCTGGAAATGGTGCGGCTGTTTGGGGATCAGTCCTTTAGCTTGCGGGATTTATTCGCTGAGGAACGCCACCGGATCGTGCAGTTGCTGAGTCAGGAAAATTTGACTCGGTTGGATCAGCTTTACACTCAGGTTTACCGCGAAAATTACGGGGTGATGATGGCGTTCCACCGAGACGAGTTGCCGGTGCCGGTAGAGTTGCAGGTGGCTGCGGAGGTGGCTTTGGGACACCGCTGTTTGACGGCGGCCAAGGCCCTGGAAGTGGAAACGGAGGATGTGGAACCGCTGCTGGCCGAAATTGAGGCGATCGCCACTGAAAGCGGCCACCTCCGCTGTCGGTTGAACGTTCCCGAAGTCAAGCAAATTTTGGAAAAGATGGTTTGGCGATCGCTAGACGCGCTGCTGCAAGCAGGATCGGGCGTGGAGGACCGCTCGCCTGTCCAGTTAGAAGCTGAGATCCGCACGATCGAGCGTTTGATCGCTGTGGGCGATCGGCTGAGTCTGGGTTTGTGTTTGGACAAATCGCAGGAACTGTATTTCGATTCTCTGTACAGTCAAATTGTGCCTTTGTGTTTGGGCTGGCTGCAACGGCAAGATGCCTCGGCGGGCGAAACTGCGGGGGCTGCTGTTGCCTTGGAGATTGCGCGTTCAGGCGGCGGCTGGGAGTTGTCTTCGATCCGGCAGTTGCTGGAGTTGGGTCAAACCTTGGCTGTTGATGTTGAGTGTTGGTTAAATCAGTTAAGTAAATAGTTTCCCGATTAGCCTGCATCAATTCCCGCCCTTGAGAATCCGCCCGATCGAGCTTTAAAGGCCGATCGGGCCTGCAGGATCGACCGAGGATCATCGACATTTCGGTTTATGCCGATCGCGGCGGGCGATCGAAGCACCGACAGGGAACCGTCAACTTTGTTTAAGTTTTCGCTCTACTTGTGGGAAGATAAGAAGACTGTCCGCAAAGCGTACAAGTGTTAAGCACCGTAGGCTTTGCAGAGTTTTGAAGAAAGAACACTAAATATAAGTCTATGAAAGTTGGCGATCGCGTTTGCATTAAAAACTCTGTTGTTGTCTACCACCACCCTCAAAATCGCAGTCAACCATTTGATATTAAGGGTATGGAAGGAGAAGTCGTGGCGATCGTTCACGAATGGCACGGCCGACCTGTCAGTGCTAATTGGCCGATTCTAGTACAATTTGACAAAAAATTTCGAGCTCACCTCAAAGAGGATGAGGTCGAATTGATATCTTCGGAAGTCTAGCTGTCTCAAAAGTTAAAGCCGGAGCCCAAAGACAATATCAAATCCGGGCAGTCGATTTTAGATTTTAGATTTTAGATTTTAGATTTTAGATTTACTTGCAGCTTTGAATCTGGAAGCTTGAACTAGGGTCTAAAATTTTGGGTGGCTAACGATTCCTGCCGGAAAGCAAGTATGAGTTTTCGGGCGCTGGTCTTATGGCAGTTCTCAATCTTTGTGAGGTATGCCCTATCCCCTTATGCCCACGGAGGCCACTCCAGGCCTATGCCCGCTTATCGAGCGTGTACCTCATGTTACGCTCGAAAGGCTATATAACTGTTGTAGAGTTTGTAGTGAGGAGTTCAGTTTTTTCTGTGGCTTTTAGTCGATCGGCGGGGCTAAAGTCCTTACTACAAACCATCTTTTTTATTTAACGCTTAATTTTTCTACCGTCTGCGGCTAAACCAACCTAAAATATTCCAATCTCCCTGCATTTTCTGCAATTCCTGCTGATGCTGCTTCGCTGTAGCGTAATACCACTGGCAGTGAAGTTCTAGTTCTTGACGGTACTTAATTTCGTCGTAAAACTCGCGGACAATTTGGTGTCTCTGAAAAATTTCGGCCGCGGGAGTCGGTTCTGGGGCAATGTTTTGCAACTCGTGGGGCAGCATGATTGTTTGGGGGCGACGGTGGCTAATATTGGCTTTAATGACTTTAAGCTAGCACACTCAATCGATTTTAGATTTTAGATTTTAGATTTTAGATTTTAGGTTTTAGATTTTAGGTTTTAGATTTTGGATCGTATCCGTTTGATTTGGAATTTTATCTGATGAAGTTTTGTCGGGGCGGGTTCGCCCAGATATTTGATAAGTACAGACAAATTATACAAACCCGCCCCGCCCCTATAATTGGGATGCAACTGGATTTGATATTAGTTTAAATTCTTCAATCTCAAATCCAAAATTTAAAATCTAAAATTCTGTTACAGCCATCCCCGCAGCCGATAAACGATTAAGCCGATGTATTCTTTCAAAGCTTTAGTTGACTGGTTTAACTCATAAGTATCCGGCAATAAATCCAAGGCGACTGCTTGCCAATTGTTTTGGGATGCTGCGATATCCTGCTGCGTAATCTGGAAGTCTGTTGGTGCGGCAATTGCTTTTATTCCTTGACGCTGGAAAATTAAGAGCGATCGAGTCATGTGCATCGCCGATGTCACTAGCAAAACTGGCCCTTTTATAGCTTTAGCATCTAAAATTTTCCGCACGTTGACAGCATTTTGATAAGTGTTATTTGAATCGGGGTCTTGCAGAATTGCTGATGCCGGTACACCCATTGTTTGGGCAATTTCTGCCATGTCTGCCGATTCGGGAGGCCCCCCGCCTTTCCAATCTACTCTACCGCCGCTGAGAATGAGCAGCGGAGCTTTGCCTTGCTTGTAAAGTCGGGAACCGTAGATTATTCGATCGCCCGCTTCCGCTAATTCTACCCAAGGACGGGGAGGTAAAGCTGCTTTGACACCGCCGCCCAAGACGATAATCGCTTCAGCTTGGGGGAGTTCGGCGGTTGGTAAGTTTTGCCATTCGAGCGATCGAACTAACGATTTTGAAACCCAACCGCTACTTCCGAGTAATAAAATAATTAGAGCCGCAGCAATTGGCGCCGCCGCCCATTTCGGACGCTTCCAAAGTGTGATTAAAGCCGCCATCATTAACAGGCAACTCAACCCCAAAGGATAAATAAACAGCGGCAGGAGTTTCGATAAAAATACAAACATTCAATTGGGAATTTGGCATTGGAAGTACGCTCGCGTAGCCGAAGAAGTATTGGGTATTGGGACGAAGGGCATTAGTGAATGTTAACTGTTAACTGTTAGCTAATGACTGATGACTGATGACTAATTACTAATGACTCAAGCTAGCGACGATCCTCTGGTCCAGATAACCAGCCGAACAATGTAGCAGCATCACCCCTAGAGGTTTTGCTATATTTATGGCCATCCCTTTGCACTACTTCTTTATTGACTATAGCATCCGAGGTTTTATCCTTGGAATTTAAATTCGGGTTGAGTAGTAATTCGTTGTGCCACCAAGCGACAATTAAACCTGCTGCCACGCCACCGATGACACCAAGGCCAAGACTCAGGGGCAGCGTACATCCTACTAAGCGAAACCCAACGGTAAACAACACAAACCATATCAGCGCGGGGCTAAACCCCTTGGAGTCTCCGGTAAATTTTGGCATGAGCTGCAACTTTTTTTTGTAATAACACAGAAAGATATTTACAATATTAGCAGACAATCAAATTGCCAAGGGCGATCGAACTGCAACTACTCCCCACAAATTAAGTTTAATTGTACCTCTAAGTCTTGCAGGGTATCTACAATGTTTACAGAAATTTGCTCTAATTCTGTAAAAGGTTCAAAAGCTGCTTGCTGCGAACTCAATAGTTCTGCCGTCGCGTCCGCAATATCGCCCCGGCGCTGTTGCAGCCGTTCTCGCAATACTTCAATTGGTGCGGTGCAGTAAATGATTTGCAGGGGCAAGCCGTGGGATTGAGCCTGATTAATCGCATCGGTTCTCAAGTTTTGGCGATCGAACTTTGCATCTAAAATCACATCCCAACCTCGGTCAGCCAAAATTATACCCAACTCTAACAATCTACCATAAGTCTGCGCGGTCATTTCATCCGAGTACAAATCTTGCCCCCCGCTTTCATTTAAAGGAATTCCGCCTAAATGTTTGCGAACCGCATCCGAGCGAATGTGAATTGCCCCAGTGCGGCGCGCCAAATATCGAGCTGCTGTACTCTTGCCAGAACCGGACAAACCGGACATCAAAGTTAACTTTCCCCGGTGCGGTTGTGTGTATTCCCAAGCCAGTTTATAGTAATGAGCGGCAGTATGTGAAATCTCTGCTTTTTGGGCTGTGGAAATAGCGGCATCGTCCAACATGAACGAAGTTACTTTCGCTCTAACATAAGCTTGACGGCTCAAATACAGAGGCAACAGTTGCAGTCCTTCCCAATCCCCTGTTTGTTCGATGTAAGTATTGAGAAAAGCATTGCCTAAGTCTCTGCGCCCCCGCGATTCCAAATCCATTACTGTAAAAGCCACATCGTACATGACATCAACAAAGCGAAAAGGCTCGTTAAATTCAATGCAGTCGAATAGCAATATTTTATCTTGCCACAATGCTATATTCCGCAAGTGCATATCTCCGTGGCACTCGCGAATTTTATTATTGGCAATCCGCAGGTTAAATAACTCTTGATTTTCCGCAAAAAACGCATCAGTATAATCTTTAGTTTCCTGATATTGTGCCTGAGTCTGCGGCCCGCCGATATATTTTTGCGAAATCAGGTAATTGTTGTCTATTGCGACCCGAATCTGACTGACTTCGCCAAATGTGCGAATGTAGCTATTACTAATTGCCGTGCTGTGAAACTTGGCAACTTCCCTGCCTAAGTCTGCCATAATTTGCTCGGTCAACAGTCCGTTTTCCAACAAACTAAGCAACAGCGAATCTTGAGGAAACTCCCGCATTTTCAGTGCGTATTCTACAGCAACTTCAGCCGGAGTTGTAGCAGGTAAGTTGCTGCCAAATTGAAATGAATCCCCAATTTGAACGATTGGCAAAACTTCTAGATAAATTTCCGGTGCAGTGCGTCGGTTCAGCAGCAATTCTTCGTTGCAGAAATGCTGCCGTTTCTCCAATGTTGAATAGTCCAAAAAGCCAAAGTTGACGGGTTTCTTGATTTTGTAAGTATAATATCCTGTCAGCAGGACAAAGGAAGCGTGAGTCTGAATTAGCTGCACTGGTTCTATCACCCCGTGCGGGTAAAAACCGGGCTGCAACATTTGCTGAATCAGAGGTGGGAGAGAAGTCATAGCGATTTTAGATTTTGGATTTTAGATTTTAGATTGGGGATTTTGGATGTTGGATTTGAGATTGTGGATTGTGGATGTTGGATTTGAGATTGTGGATTGTGAATTGTGGATTTTGGATTGTGGATTGTGGATTAGATCGATTTGGGCTTGGGGATTTAGATAAAGATAACTTAAAGAAAATAGATGTTGAGTAGAAGTCGATTTATTATAGAGTTGAGAGTTAGTGTAAACCCAAAAGCAGCGATGACAGAAAATAATCAAGCAAAAAACAATCAAGATTCCCGTTCCGTGGATGTGTTTGGCGTAGGCAATGCCCTTGTAGACATCCTAGCATTGGTGGAAGATGAATTTGTACTCGGCCACGGGCTGAATCGCGGCGGGATGACGCTGATGAATTCGGAAAGGCAGGGGGGGATTTTGCACGATTTAGAGCACAATTCGCTGCAAATGCGATCGGGGGGTTCGGCGGCAAATACGATGATTGGTTTGGCTCAGAGTGGCGGTAAAGCGTATTATTCGGGGAAGGTTGCTAAGGATACTAACGGGGAATTTTACCGCCAAGATTTGCTGGCGGCGGGGATTGATTTTAACGTGCATCCTGCTGCTGAGTCGAACGGGCCTACGGGTACTTGTGTAGTGCTGACTACGCCGGATGCGGAACGCACGATGTGTACTAATCTGGGGGTTTCTACTACTCTGGCTGCGACTGATATCGATGTCGATCGACTGGCTCACTGCAAGTACAGTTATGTTGAGGGCTATCTTTGGGATGCTCCAGACCCTAGAAAGGCTAGCATTGAGACGATGGAACAGTCTAAGCGCCTGGGTGTGAAGGTGGCTTTTACTTTTTCGGATGGCTTTTTAGTCGATCGATTTGCTGATGATTTTCACAAGGTGGTTTCGGAATATTGCGATGTGATTTTTTGCAATTCTGATGAAGTTCGGAGCTTTTTTAAGGAGGAATCTCTGGAAGAGTGCGCTCGGAAAATGAGCGAGATTTCCGATTTGGCTTTTATCACTAATGGGGAAAAAGGCTGCATGGTGGTGGAGAACAAACAGATTGTTGATGTGGCTGGATTTCCGGTAAAGGCGATCGATACTGTGGGTGCTGGGGATGCTTTTGCGGGGGGTGTTTTGTTTGGAATTACTAATGGTTTGAGTTCTACACAAGCGGCTCGTTGGGGCAATTTCTTGGCTTCTCTGGTGGTGCAGATTCACGGGCCTCGACTTGAGGGTTCTCAGGCTCATCTTTTGAGTGAGGTGATTTCTGGTTAGGGCTTGCTGAATCAGTGAGAAAAGTAAACAGTGTATGGGTTTTCCGAACAAAAAAGTAGTAAGGGTCGCCGTGAAAAACAGGTATAATCAGTCAAAACCCGTGCATCACCACCTGCGATCGTGTATAGAAAAGCTGAGCTTGCCCCAAGCTCCCCATCCGACTTTGAACTCCCCTTTGAAGGAAGATTGTCAGAAGATAACCGTTGGGTAAAAATGACCCAACTAATTCCTTGGTTAGAATTTGAATCAGAATATGCTGCAAATTTTCCGACCGAAATGGGAGCACCCGCTTGCATCATTTAGGATGGCATTAGGGGCATTAATTATCAAAGAAAAGCTGGGAATCAGCGACATAGAAACAGTAGAACAGATCCGAGAAAACCCATACCTGCAATACTTTATAGGTCAATCAACATACAGTAATGAACCCCCATTTGATCCATCATTATTAGTCCACTTTCGGCAGCGAATCAGTGCAAACTTAATCAAGAAAGTGAACGAACGGATGGTGGAAAAAATGCGCGAAACCACCCCAAAACCGCCCGAAAAAAAAAAGGATTCGGACGCAAAAAATGAATTAACCAATCAAGGAAAATTAGTCATAGATGCGACCTGTGCTCCAGCAGATATTAGCTATCCCACCGACTTAGGGCTATTAAACCGAGCCAGAGTTCATACCGAAAAAATCATCGATATTCTCTATAAATCCCTCAAAGTAAAAATCAATAAAAAACCCAGAACCTACCGGAAAATAGCCAGGAAAGACTACTTAGCAGTAGCAAAACAACGACGACCTAAACGAAACAAAAAAATCCAAGCCCTTAAAAAACAACTGCAATATATCAAAAGAAACCTCGCTAATATTGAACAGCTAATCGAATCAGGTGCCACCCTACAAAGTTTGACCAAAAAGCAATATAAAACCTTGCTAGTTCTCACAGAAGTCTATCGCCAACAACTCTGGTTATTGGAAAATAAAAAACAGAGTATATCGGACAGTTGGGGTAAGTTTAAGCCAACCGCACATCCGTCCCATTGTTAGAGGAAAAGCAGGAAAACCCGTAGAGTTTGGAGCTAAACTGTCAGCGAGTTGCAGTGAAGGATATGTATTTTTAGACCGGATAAGTTGGGATAACTTTAACGAATCAGGAGACTTAAAAGCACTCATTTGAAGCATTTAAAATTTACACAGGATGCTATCCAGAATCAGTCCATGCCGATCGCATTTATCGAACCAGGGAAAATCGAGCCTGGTGTAAAGAAAGAGGAATTAGAATTAGTGGCCCCCCTTTAGGAAGGCCACCAGCAATTGTTAGTAAGGAAACCAAGAAACAAGCCTGGGAAGATGAAAGAATTCGTAACTCTATTGAGGGCAAATTTGGACAAGGTAAAAGAAGATTTAGCTTGAATCGAGTGATGGCAAAGCTTGATAATACTTCGGAAACAGCTATTGCTATTACTTTTTTAGTGATGAACCTTGCTACCTGGTTAAGACGGGTTTTTTGTGTGTTTTTATGTCAAAAACCAAAAATCACACCTATTTATGGTTCAATGATTATTAAAAGCTATAACTGGGCAAGTTATAGTCAACAAAAAGTTATGTTTTGCCGAGCTTGAATTGCCCATTAATTGCGATCGCGATTTTTCCTAACTTATTCAGTAAGCCCTGGTTAGGAATTGAAAGGGGCGATCGCACTTTTTGTGTTAAGGGCGATCGCTCTTTTTTTAACTGCTTCCATAGCACAGGCGAGACGCCCGTGCCACAGTGGACATGACTCACTTCGGAACCACAGGCTTTTGGGCCCGTGCCACAGTGGATGCAGATGAGAAAAGGGCGTGTTAAAATCAATCAAAGCTTAACTAATTATACCTCCTATGGTAACAACCACATTGACTCCTCCTCAACAAAGTAGCGAGGAAAAATTAATTACTTTGACAGGCATTAAATGGTCAACATTTAAAGCGATAATATCTGATGTCGGCGACGGTAGAGCGTGGAGAATTGCTTATGCTGAAGGAGTTTTAGAAATCAGAATGCCCTTACCTAAACATGAAAGACCTAAAGTCATGCTGGAACTATTTATTGGAGCTTTAGCAGATGAATTAGAAATTGAAGCTATGAGCCTCGGTGCGTTGACTCTGGAACGGGAAGATTT
This sequence comes from Oscillatoria nigro-viridis PCC 7112, assembly GCF_000317475.1. Classification (NCBI taxonomy): domain Bacteria; kingdom Bacillati; phylum Cyanobacteriota; class Cyanophyceae; order Oscillatoriales; family Oscillatoriaceae; genus Phormidium; species Phormidium nigroviride. The sequence continues at coordinate 7,094,676 of NC_019729.1, read as the reverse complement.
AACTCGTGCTATTGAACCGGATACTTGTTTTTACATTCAAAATGAATCTTTAGTTAGAGATAAAGATGAAATTAATTTAGCGGCCGATCCGCCACCGGATTTAGTAGTAGAATCAGACTACACAAGTTCTTCTTTGAATAAGTTCTCAATTTATGGTGCTCTGGGTGTGCCTGAAATCTGGAGATATCGCAATCAATGTCTTCAAGTGTATCAATTGGTTGAGGGTAATTACGAAGAGAGGGAGAACAGTTGGGCTTTTCCGTTTTTGCCGATCGCCGAAATTCCGGGTTTGATAGAGCAAAGTAAAAGTATTGGACAAAGGGCGGCTGTGCGTTTATTTCGGGACAGGGTGAGGGAAGTTTTGGCGCAGTGAGTTTTGGAAAGAGTAGGAATGGGCGATCGCTCTTTTTTTACCGCAGATGAATGCGGATGAACGGGGATGGAATAAGGGCGATCGCTCTTTTTAGCACCGCAGATGATGGTGGATGGATGTAGTGGGGATTAAGGGCGATCGCTCTTTTTAGCACCGCAGATGATGGTGGATGGATGTAGTGGGGATTAAGGGCGATCTCACTTTTTGTGTTAGGGGCGATCGCACTTTTTTAACCGCAGATGAATGCTTTTGTTTACGCTAGTTGATAGCGTGAGTCACTATTTTATCGCTACTCAATATTGCGTTTTTTAATTTCTTCCTGACTGCGTTTAGTTTCTTCTGGCGACATAGTTCCTTGAACTTTAATTGTTGTACTTACTTTCTGCCCGGTGGGAACAAAAATACCCGTCACACTTAGAATCCCACTAGCATCGTAAGCAAAGGTAATTTCTACTTCTGAACCGCTCGGTGAAGGTGGAAGATTTTCTATCCGCGCAATCCCTAATTGCGTGCAATATTCTGGATCTCTGTCCTCTCCTTGCAAAATTTGAATATCGACACCAGGCTGATTGTCTCTAACTGTTCCGTAGCTTTCTGAAAATTTGCAAGGAATTGTACTATTTTTGGGAATAATTACCGAGTTTTCCGGCACTCCACGCTCATTGAGACTCACAACTCCCAAGCTATGAGAGCAAACATCCGAAAATTGAGGCAAAACTGTATTGGGAGTAGGAACTGCCTGACCCGATTCAATCGCCAAGCTTTGAGCTAAAATTGCTGCACCTTGAGCTACAACCTCATCAGGGTTAACTGTTTTCAATGGCTCTTTGCCAAATATTTTTGTGAGCCGTTTGCTAACTGCTGGGATACGACTTGAACCTCCTACTAAGAGAACCTCATCAATTTGCTGGGGAGTTAAATTAGCATCATCTAGAACTAACTCAACATTCATTTCGGCGCGAACAAGCAACTCATCAATTAAGTCTTCAAACTTAGCTTGAGTAATTTTAAAATTGGCTTGACGACCTTCTACATCAAGAGCAACCCGTGTAGTAGAATTAGAAGATAGCCGTTTTTTAGCTTCTTCTGCCTCATTTCGGAGCCTCTGCTGACCCGCTAAAGATTTTAAAGGATCGGCTCGCGTGGCTTTTTGGAACTCTTCCTGAAAGTAAGCAATCGTACAATCGTCAATATCTTTTCCACCGAGTTGATGGTCACCACCCGTAGCAATTACATCAATTTTTTTGCCATCAACTCGCATGATCGTAACATCAAATGTGCCACCACCCAAATCGTAAACGAGTATCGTTTTGTTTTGCACTTCTTGGCTAGCAGTAAATTCCATAGCCGCCGCAGTAGGCTCGTTAATAATTTGGAGTACGTTGAGTCCCGCAATTTCTCCAGCCGTTTTAGTCGCCATCCTTTTTCGATCGTCGAAATAGGCGGGAACTGTAATTACTGCATCCCGAATAGGGGTATTGAGATAAGATTCTGCATCTTGTTTGAGTTTTTTCAGAATTAAAGCAGAAATGTCTTCAGGTCGCCATTCGCGTCCCTGTCGATCGAGCGCATAGTCATCACCCATGCGGCGCTTGATAAATTGCACGACTCGATCGCCCTCTGAGACAGCAACGTTTTTCGCAAAAGTACCGACAGGTATGCTGTTATCATCATCAAAAAATACAACCGATGGGGTAATTCTCTCGCCTTCACTATTAGGAATAATTTCAGACTTGCCATCTTTCATGTAAGCCATCGCTGAAAATGTTGTTCCTAGATCGATGCCAATAACAATGCTCATCACATAGCCTCCTATTGAGAATAAATTAGACAAAAATTACCAGTTTAGCTCTTCAGATTCCTCTTCAAAGCCAGTTGCAGCATCCAATGCTTTAATAATCAATTCGTCAATTGTTTTTAAAAAAATGTTGTTTTTAAAATCATCACTGACGACTTGTTGTAAAGTGTCTACTCTGAGATTTTCCAGATAAACATTTCGGAGACGTTGTTTCGCCTGCACCATTGCTTGAGCGATATGACTCTGGAAATCTAGCTTGAGTTTATTAGCAAGAAATTCATCGGCAATTAGTTGCATCACCTCCCGGTTTTTGTTCTTAAACGTTGTTTTGTAACCCTCTAATAAATTGTTGAGGAGATGGGAGGGAAGCGGACATATACAGACTAATTTTCTGATATATGCCAGTTTACCTTCTTGGGTTACTTCTAATAAAGCTGTAACTTCTGGTCGTTCCCTTTGGATCTGACGAGTGAAGAATAAAATTGCAGGTTTATCAAAGGTATTTCCTTCATCTAATAAGACCTGCATAAATCCTATGCGGTTCTCTAAACCAATATCAGTAATTTTGCGCTCTATTTCCTGAAATATTTTTTCTATATCTACGGAAATTGAGACTTGCACTGGGTTTTCGATCGCCTGACCAAAGTCACTAATTCCTAGTAACATACCATCTGTAGTTAGCTGGTTCAGCAATTCTTCATTATTACTACCATATTTTTCTAGTTTTTCGACAACCAATCGATAAGAATTTTGAACGGGCAAAAAAATATCCTGACTTGCTAAGTTTAATTGCTCCAACGTAAACTTTACTGGAGATTCTAAACTATCTAAAGTTTCTGTTCTGAGGCTTAAATACTGACGCTCTACTTCAGCTAAATCATTGACTTGGTGATGATGTTCCTGTTCTATTAACTCAATATTGTGCTGAATAGATAGTAAATCATTTGATTCTCTAATGGCGTCGCTAATACCTCTTAAAGCTATCTGCTGTTTCACTTCTGCGACATCTTGAAAAAATTCTAATCGAGTCGAATTAGCAAAACTTTGAATTGCTTCACGTGCTTTTCTTTCAGCATTCTCTACTGATTGCATTTGCTTTAATTCATCCCATACTAAGGTAAACTCCCGATCGAGATCGCCTCGCATTAATTCTAATTGTTCGGGGTGTCTGTCTTGCAAGTCTGTTAGATGTTCGATTAGGCGCGATCGCAACTCTTGACCTCTAAAATTAAAAGTTTTTAATCGGTCGCAAATAGGATCGATTTCTTGAGTAATTCGCAAGCGATAATCCATAAAAAATTGGGCATACTCAGATTGAGTAGCTCGCTCTTTACCGAGAAATTTTTCTATTTCTGATGATAGGCTTTGTTTAGCTTGTTGCAAACTTTCAACCGTTTGCAAAGAGTAACGATTGAACTCATCTCGCAAGCCCTCGATTTGAGTGTAATAACGAGACATTAACAACTGACTCTCAGCAGCTAAATATTGCAATCCTTTGAGCAATTTAGCTCTAGAATTACCAACATTAACTGCTTCATCATAAGTTTTGGCAATTTCTGCAACTAATTTAACTTCTTTAGCTAAAATATCGGTAGCATGGACAATTCCTTGATAGCGACGTTGAAAGATAGTTTCAACCGCTTTATAAAAATCATGGTTATCGATTAAAACAGTCAAAGTTTTAAAGAAACCACACCATTTTGGTTGTATCTCATTTTTGACATCTTCTTTTATAGAATCTTCGGGAAATGCCAAAGGCTTGAAGGTTACTTGATAACGGTTATGAAAAGATTGCACTAGATTTTGTGCGTGTTGGGTAGGAATAGAAAAGCCATAATTAGCGATCGCATCAACCGACGGTTGGATATCCCTGATATGGATTTTACCCACAGACTTTTTATGTTCTGGTAGTAATGCGGAGGATATTTGGTCGTAGTATTTGTTGAATAGTACTGCAAAAAACATAAAACTCCCAAAAAAGTGAATATTGAAATGAAGTTTATCTGAGCAAGGCAATTTTATTATTCAGAAATTCGCAGATGAAAGTCAGTCAATTGGTGGCCATAACTCTTCCTTCCTTAGTTCTCCTGTTAATCGCTCCCACATCCGATCTAAATGCTCTCCCATGTTGTAGTCAGCTACCTCTTGGAATTCGAGATTCTTTTCAATATTTTTCTCACCTGGATTACCTGAGCGGTCGAATAAATGACCCTTTTTATCTACAGCAAAGGGGTTGTCTTGACTTGCTTTAATCTGAACATACCACTTTCCATTTTTCTTGAAATAATGGTCGTGACCCACACTCTTGCCATCCCTTATATTTTCTTTGTTTTCAGATAACAAAATATTTGGGTTTCCTGACTTGTCTACCTTGACTTTGTACCAGAGACCGGGAGGACATTGCTTTGCTTCAGTATATTGGTCTATTTCCGGTCTCTGGGAATCTACTTTTTTTCAGTTCCACCCAGAGTATTTCTAGACTGATGCTTGAACCGAGCATTTTGCTTCCGCTGCCTGGATAGCTTGGCTTCTTGTTCCAGTTCAGCTTGGGTTTTTTCTATGTCTTGCGTTTGATCGCTAAGAAAATCGATTTCACTTTTCTTGGCTTCCTCAGCTTTTTCAATAGCTGTCCCATCAGATCCCACGGCTTTAGCTTCTTTGCTCAGAGGCTTCAGCTTTTCTAAATCTTGCTGGTCTGCGGCAATTGCTCCTTCAAAATCCTCCTGCTTTTCCTCAAGTTTTTCCTCAACTTCCTGAAGATATTCCTCTGCTTCTTTGTATTTACGCTCTATACTAGCCTGGATTTCCAGTACAGCACGTTCACTAGCTTTATCTCCCTCTTCTGTGGCTGAGCCTTTTAGTTCTTCAAACGCCACTTTTGTGCGCTCAGCAAACTTGGCTAACGCCTCAAGGTTTTCACTGGCATCGTCTCCCTCTTTCTTGAGACCTGCTATATCTTTTTTAATCTCGCTCTGCTTCTTGATACCCATTTTTACTTTCTCCCACTGAAATCATTGATTAGATTGATACTTTGCTTGGTATGCCCGGTTTATTTCTTCATTCAGTAGACCGATTTGGTCGCTCATTTCATAAACCTCATCTTCTAGTCTTAACACTCTCTCCTTGAGATAGGGTAATTTTTTTTCTTTCAAATATGCAATCATTTCGGTTATTTCATCAAAATACTTGCCAAAATTCATTCTGATATTTTCTAGAGCGTCGTAAAACGAGATCGCAGCACTTTCGGCAATGTATTGCTCTATGCTTTCTTTGAGCCTTTCAGCTTGTTGTGAGTAGTCGTAAAAATACTCCTTGACTTGAATGAACAATTTTTGTAGCAGGCTGGCTTGCCCAGCATCAAACTTTTGTAAACCGTCGATTTTGGCTAGACAATCAACCTTGACTTGCTCCAATTGCTGCTGAAAAATTTGCATCTGCAACTGACCAGATTGTATATTTTGGTTAGCCAGAACATCGCTATATATGCCTTGCAGTCGCAAGGAATTCCAAAGTCTTTGGACTTGGGTGTTGAGAGAATGAATTGTAGCAGTTAGATTGTATTCTAACTCCTCTAGTCCTTCGGACATTAGAGTAACTTGTTTAATGATATCAGCTTCAAATGAAAGCGCAAATGATTGTAAAAGTGACTTGTTGGCGTTAACCGCTACCGAACATTTTTGAGTCAGCTTGTCTAACTGATTTTGTACATCCCCCACATACTTGCTCACCTTCTGCCGATGCAAGGATTCTTTAGCGAAGATCGCCACCTGATAAAACCCTCTCTCTTTCACACACTCTACTAACTCCTCATCCGTAGGCGGTTCCTCAATTCCATAAATTAACTTAGTATTAGGTTCCTGAATACGGACTGGTTTGTAAGTCCCTTCCATAAATAGATAAGCATCCCCCGGACTGGATCTTGCCAAATCCTCTGATTGAGTAGCAGTCAAAAGCATGGACTGTTGGAGAATTTCTCGATCGTCACCTGATACAGTTCTATGAGCCAATTTCACGTTAGTATTTTTAATTACCTCCGGCGAAACCGCACTCGGTAACTGATCGGCAATAATCATTCCTTCCCCTAAAGCCCGCATTTCTGCCAACATTTTGACAATGTATTTGGTAGCTTCCGCCTTGGGATTAGACGCGCCCTCCTCTCCGCTTGCTTGAGGATTACTTCCCACAATGTTATGCGCTTCCTCAATTACCGTAATATGCTTCAACGGACTGCCAGATTTGCGTGTTACCCGCGCGTATTGTCGCAGGGTTGCTAAGATAAACATTGTCATTAAATTAGCTTGCTCCTCATTCAAAGAATCCATCTCCAAAATCACCGGATGTTCCATTAAAGTTGCAATATCGGGAACTGAGGTGCGAGTATTTAGCATACTACCAACGCTACGCCTTAGTAACCCACCTATTCTGACTTCTAAAGCGGTTTTGAGGTCGCTTTTGATATCAGATGAATATTGTTTAGCATCTAAAATTTCTGTAATTTCTAGATAGAGTTCTTGCATTGTGGGAAATTCTCGTTGTTGCTTTATCCCATAGTCTGCCGTATCTTGGGGTTGCCATCCAAGTTTTGCGTAAACTTGCTCGATCGCCTCTGCAAGTAAAGCAGGCATCGGGCCAAACAAAGGTAACGCCCCTTTAAAACAAGCCTCTAAAGTTGAAATGTGTTCATCTAAAGTAGTTCTGGCGTAAAAAGCAAAAGGATTAAATCTAAAAGGACAAACTCTCTCATTCCCCAAGCTATATATTAACAACTCTGATTGCATTTTGTCAATAGATTTTTCCACATTTCTCGCTTTTATATATTGGCTGGTAGTTGGGTTGCGATCGCCTTTTAATTCCTCTTCCTTATAAGCACACCTTAGCATAGCCCGATACTCGGTTTTAGCTGGTTCAATTACCAAAAAAGGAATTCCATGTTCTGTCCAAAGTTGAAATAGCAAATTCAAGACTGCTGTTGTTTTCCCAGAACCCGGAACCCCACAAATAAAAACGTGCTTGTTAAAATTGTTCAGCGGGACTAAAGCCTGATTTTGGGATTTTCCAGTTTGCCATCCTAATAAAATAGACCTTTGAGAATGCGTCGATTTTAGATCGGTTTCCTTGGGAATGCCGCTAAATAATACCACTGAATCCGGAATAACAACTTTAAAACAAGCCTGCGCTTCCTCCACTGTAAACAAGCGATGCAGCCGCCTAAACTTGAACCAGATACTATTGTCACCAACCGAGTTCCAGTAATCAGTCCAAATTGCTTCAGGGAATAGGATTCCTTGTTCAACGGATTGAATTGCTTTGGCAAATCGCGGATCTTTTTGGCCAATTCCAATTTCTCGATACAACGGTTGTTCGCTAGCTTCTACCCAAAATTCATTCAATAATAGACTGGCTGTGAATTGTTCTTCAGCTAAAACTCTGAGAGAAAATTCATACAAACGACGGTTTAGCATCGCCTCTCGTAAATCCTCAAATATATCGAGCGTTCTTTTGGCGATCGGATCAATGGCTTTATCTTTCCTTTCTCCAGAAAATTGTGAAGTTTCTGAGTCATAAGATGCGATAACTTCCAACCCTCGCAGCAGAGTTTCTATTGATTTCTGCTCCCTCTCTTGCAGCATAGTTGGTTTAATGATAATCTCAACCACAACTTTCTTTTGATAAGATTCAAGTTGAGATAAAAAGCTTACCAAACTATTGTCGCTATTAGGTTCAAAAGGCTGAATACTATAGTAATATGAAGGACTAATAATTTTTCCGTCGTTGTCTTTTCTAGGTGGAGTGGTTGGCTCTATTTTTTCCTCCTGCTTAATTCCAAAACTAATAAATTCAACCCAATTTAAATCTAATCCTTGGGAGTTACTAACTTGTTCAACGCCGTAAAAGTCTCGCCAAAAAGATCCTTGAAAAATTTTAGCTATTTGTCCTAAGTCATGGTCTTCCAGAACTTCATCAAAACTAACCCTAACAAAAATATTTAACTTCCGGTCTTGATTTATCTCATCAGGATTATAGCTATAAACTAAACTACAAGTCAGTGGATATTGATTGGCAATATTATGCAGGGTGTATAGAAAATTACCTTGCATCTCAGATAACCGCGATGCCGGATCGTCACCGTAGCGAGCATGATATTCTGTTTTTTCTAAATCGGGTAGATGCTTGACTCGATAAACCAATACTGACATGAGTTTATTGTTGGTACTTAAATTTGCTTTAGTTGTAGAGATGTTTGCGTAACATCTCTACATTTCTTTGTTCGGGACACTTAAAATGCCTGTTAGAACCAATGATATTCACCAAAGTTCATCACATCATTCTTGTTGGCAGCTACCACTGTAGTTCGTGCGATTTTCTCGTGCATAAATAAAGCCGAACCAAAAAATGTTGGCATGACTTCTTTACTGGTGACAAAAAATAAATCCCAGAAAATTCTGAGCCCTATAAGCATGAGCCCAACCGTCATACCAATGGCTGCTGCAACACCGCTTCCCATTTGTCCCAAATGTCCGAACATGGAAAACACAATGATTAGACCAAATACCAAGTAAGCTAAAAAGAAATTAAACGGTTTAATGATGGCTCTAGTAATTAACTGACCTAAGCTGGGAAGTCTCTGATCGTCACTGACAATTTGCATCCCTAATAGACGTTTAATGAGGTCTTGACCGCAATTTTTATATGCTAGCCATACCCAAGAATAGCCCCAAATTGCTAAGGCAACTATGACACCCCCAATAGTAGCTAACTGATTAGTACCTCCGTCAATAGCCATTAATGCAAATCCAGGAGATGCCAAAACTCCATCAAGTGAAAAGCCAAATAACCGATAATAAAAATTGACTCCCAACCACCGTCTTACCTGTATAGAATTAGAACTGAGCAAGTCTAAGAGTTCAAGATTATTGCCTGCTAGTTTTTGTGCTTCGTCAAAATCTCGTTGAATTTCTTTCAAGATTTTGCGAGCTTGTCCTTGTTTGCCAGAATTTGCGAGTTCAACCACTTCCGAAATTCTTTCTGAGGCTCGGTCATTAATCACAATTGCCATGAAATAACGAGCCGTTGAATTAGAAGGTTCTTGGCTCAATACTCCCTTGAGCAGTGCTTCTGCATCTGCCCAAATTTCATGACCTATGTAGATACTAGCTAAATTTAATTTGTAACCAGAATTATTTGGCTCTAGTTGAATAGCTCGATGAAGCTGAAGAACTGCTTTATCCCATTGCTCATCGGCCGCTAAGTATTCACCAGCATCAGCATACAATTCAGCTTTTTGGGGATTACACCGAATCGCTTGTTCAGCAGCACTAACAGCAGTCCTGTACTCTTTACAATAGTAATTGGCACGGGCGTATACTTCCCAAGCTAAATAGTCATTGGGCGTGTGTTGAACTAACTTTTTCCCACCTTCTACTGCATCGCGATAACGTCCATCATCAATTAATTGCCACAGTTCTAGCAGGGTTGGTATAGCTGCTGCGGCTGCTACCTCAAAGGGAGTCGCAGTCTGTTTCCACTCAGCTAATTCTTGGTCATATTTCGCCTTAGCATCAGGATCGAGAAGTATTTTTTGAGCTTTAGGAATCAAAGCTTGGCGCTGTTCAATTTCTTCGCGTTTTTTACCCGTAGCAACATTAATGCGACCTTGGTTGCCACGAAAAGCATTTTTTAGTGCTTTTCGGAGTCTGTCCGTGTCCCACCCAGGTTCGAGACTTAAAAGTTGGTAGTAGTCAACAAATACATCCATTGATAATCTCCTCACAAATATAGTTGCGTCAAAACCAGCAAAGCCCGCCTAGCAAGCTTTCCTAAATATCTATCAGGACGTTCCTCTGCTTTTTATGCAGATCGCCCTATTTTTGTAACAAAACTTTACATTGCTCCCAAGAGCAGATAACCTGTATGCCCGATCGCCCGCCAGATGCACCGTCAAACGTAGCTGACAGCCAAACACATCATTTCACAATACTCCAAAATCCTGAATCTTTATCGGCTAAACGGCTCACAATTTGGCTCAACATAAAAGGCTCATTTGGCTCATTTGGCTCATTTAGCTCACCAAATCATGTAACATTATTTACTAAGGCAGAGTTTCCGTAGAGGAGTAGCAATGGCAGGTTTGCTTAGAGCATCCGAAGAAGGGCTAAAAATCATTGACATGGTAAGACGCAATCTCGGATGGAATAAAGCAGATGAGCTCTGGTGTCAGGCTGCTCTCACTTCAAAAGCAACTTTAAAGCGATTTTGGACGCAGCAACCAATTAGAAGAGAGACTTTTATACACATTTGCAAAGCTGTAGGTGTGAAAAACTGGCAAGACATTGTTGCGCGGGAAATTCAAGAACCAGAATTACTTTTAGCCGCCGCGATCGCAGATATCCCCCAAGACAACCAAACCGATCGCACTTTCCCCCTCCCAGAAAACTTACCCCCCGTCAGAAATTGGGTACAGCGCACCAAAGAAATCGATATCTTAAAAACTACGATCGTTAACTCAGATATCGCAGCCATCTCAATTGTCGGATTACCAGGGATCGGAAAAACCTGCCTCGTCAGCCAACTAATTCGTCAACTCCACACAGAAAATACCCCCTTCACCTGCGCCGCTTGGCAATCCTTGCAATCCGCAACTGGCAAAGCACCCCCCTTCGATCGCACAATTGACTCCCTGCTATTCACCCTCTCCAACGGCGACATTACCGCAGCCGTCAATGCTCAAAATGACTGCGGCAAAAAAACCGAAAATCTGCTCAAAATCCTCAGAGAAAAACCTTGCTTGCTCGTTTTCGATCGCGCCGACACACTTTTGAAAACAGGAGAAGCAAAAGCGGCTGGTTATTTCGCCGAAGATTGTGCAGAATATGCTTGGTTATTCAAACAACTATTAGAAACAGAACATCAAAGCAAAATTATTTTCACCAGTCGCGAAAGCTTAGCCGAATTGCCGCCAACAGTCACCCGCGAAATCCAGCTAAACGGATTGGATCGAGATGCCGCCGTTGCCCTATTGCAATCTTTTAATCTGACTGCGAATGCAGAGGAATTAGCCGAAATGGGCGATCGCTATTCAGGACATCCCAAAGCCTTACAACTCGTCGCAGCCTTGATACGAGATGATACCGAGTTTCAGGGAAATGTCTGGATTTTTCTGCACCAGAGAGACTGGTTGCTGATTCGAGATATTGAAAGATTAATTGATAAAATCATAGCACGTCTGGGCGACGGCGAGCAAACTTGTCTCAGCCGAATTTCAGTCTATCAAACCTCAGAATATCCGCTATCTTTTGCCGGAATTAGCGCTCAAATGCCAGAAGTTAGCAAGTATGAACTTAAGGAAAATATTATTCAGGCACTCAAGCGCAGGCAATTGCTATATTACGATCGCCACCTCAAATCCTATCACTTGCATCCCCTAGTCCGAGAAAAGGGCGAGTACCTGCTAAATCAAAACCCTGAAAATCTCCGTACAGCACACAGCAAAGCCTATAGTTATTATATTAGCATTCCCCTCAAACCTGAATCTGAATGGCAAAATATCGAGGATATCAAGCCGTTAATCAGAGCGCACTACCATGCTTCTCAAGCAGGAGATTTAGATGCAGCAAATGCGATTATTTCTGAAGTCTATGAGTATTTGCGGCAGTGGAATTGTGCAGAGTTAGTATGTGCAAATCTACCGTTGCCATTGTTAACCGAGGTAAAAAACATAACTTTGTAGGGGCGGGTTCACCGACAATAATTGCCAAAAACCTACAAGCTCATAAACCCGCCCCCGCGCCACCATCAATCCCAATCTACCTCTTTCAAAAAAATAACTATAAAAACCTGGAGGGCGGGTTTATTTAACCTGTCTGCACCCGTTTAAGCTGTTGGTGAACCCGCCCCTACAGGATGTATGAAAATGGTGCATAATGTGAGATTAAACTGATATATTGCACTATTTTTAATAACTTTGTATGGAGGGTTCACCGACAATAATTGCCAAAAACCAACTATCTCGTAAACCCGCTCCCGCGCCACTATAAAAACCTGGAGGGGCGGGTTTATTTAACCTGTCTGCACCCGTTTAAGCTGTTGGTGAACCCGCCCCTACAGAATGTATGAAAATGGCGCAGAATGTGAGATCAAACTGATATATTGCACTATTTTCAATAACTTTTTAGGGGCGGGTTCACCGACAATAATTGCCCAAAACCAACAATCACGTAAACCCGCCACCGCGCCACCATCAATCCTAATCTACCTCTTTTAAGATACTTCAACCACTAGAATAAATCCCTCTTTCTTGCAGTTGCTGCATAAAAAACTCTTCCAAAGTAGGCTTAGCCAAATTCATGGCAATTAGCTGCCCTCCCGTACCGCTCAGACTAGAAATAAACTCCTTCGGCTCGCCCTGCAAATGACCGTACCACAAATCATTATCAACTTCCATATCCGGTATCCATTTTTTCAGGATATTCAAGTGGCCACCCCTACCTTCAACCCGGTAAGTTTCAGTATTACCCAAGAGTTCGTCGATCGCACCCATGCAGATTAACTCACCCTTCGCCAAAATTGCCACTCGATCGCAAATCTTCTCCACATCAGACAATATATGCGAATTAAAAAAAATCGTTTTTCCTTGATTTTTTAGCGATAAAATTATCTCCCGCATCTGATAGCGTCCCATCGGATCTAAACCAGACATCGGCTCATCCAAAAATACCACATCTGGATTGTTAATCAAAGCTTGAGCCATGCCGATCCGTTGCAGCATTCCCTTAGAATACTGGCGCAACTGTTTTTTAATTGCCGCCGATTGAGATAAGCCAACTAAGTCTAGCAAATTCGGGATTCGCTGCCGCTGAATCGAGGGGGGAATTTGAAATAAGCCCGCCGCAAATTGCAAGAATTCCCAGCCCGTGAGATAATCGTAAAAATAGGGATTTTCTGGCAAGTAGCCGACTCGCTGCTTCACAGTGCGATCGCCCAAAGGCTTCCCCAAAAGCAGCGCCCGCCCAGAAGTGGGGCGCACTATACCCAGCAAAGTTTTCAACAGCGTAGTTTTCCCGGCTCCATTTTGCCCTAACAACCCGAAAGTTTCCCCCTCGGAGACAGTCAGAGTGCAATTTTTGAGCGATTCAATTTTTTCATTCATCCAGAAGCCGGTACGGTAGAACTTCCCCAGATTAAATGTTTCCACCACAGGGGTAGCTCCGGGCATCTCGGTGGAAGTTGGCGCATCTATAAGAGGTTCCATTTTCGTAAGCGAAATAAGTAGCACCTGATTATATTCTATGGCATAAGTTAAGTAATAATTGCTCTTTTTAATGTTAAACTAATATTAGCTGCACTTAAAATTTGCTGAATATGGATCGTTCAAAACTTATTGCTATTATCACTGGGGTGATTTCTATAATTTTAGCAGTTGCCTACCTGCTGCTCGTCACCCTCCTCGACTTCCGAGGCGAAATGCTGCCCGCACCTCAAAGTCAGTTGCCAGTCTCCATGCCACTTCAGCAATTAGGCACTGCTAACCCGACTTGGCGATCGCCCGGGATTTATTCTCACTCGTGAGAAAAGAATACAATTAAAATTCCGAAATTTCCCTAGCACATGATGTAGACAAAATTACCGATCGACTCACGATAGGTTGAGATCGTCGGCTAATAATTGTCACCTATATTTGGGCTAAATAAAGTCAATTTAGCATGATGGAGGACTTGAGATATGAAACCGATCATTCTAATCGCTATCTTAACTCCTTTGTGGTTGACTCCGCCCGCGAAAACGGAAAATATTACTTGTCCCAGACAACCGATTGCAACAAATTACTGCAAAGATCGTATTAGTCAAGCTCAGAATATTACTCTCGGACAAGCTTCGGATTTAATTAGCAAGTGGTTGGAGGCCAAGCAGAAAATATTTGCTCCTCCATTCGATCGCCAATTGTTGGCTAAAATGACTACAGGTATTTTGTATGCCGATACAGTCAAAGGGATAGACTATCTGAGCAACAGCAATTCTCAGTACAGATACGGTGTCCAAAAAGTTGAATCCGTCGAACGCTTTGCAGCATCTGGGAACAAAGCCACTATTGAAGTCAGAGTCACCGAAGATGCCACAGTTTACCGAAATGGCAAAGTCGATAGTAGCAGTTTCAATACTAAGCTAGTTCGCTATACCTTAGAGTATTGGGATGGCATCTGGAAAATTGCCGACTCTCAAATTATCAGTCATTAGTCATGAGTTAGTTGTTATTTGTTACTAATGAGAATTAGTAAGTGCTAATGGTGAGTGGAACTAATGACCAACTAACAACTAACAACTAACAACTAACAACTAACAACTAACTAATAGACATGAATTGCTTTCATCATGTGATATGCAACTAGCAACTGCGTCAAAGCTAGCGGGTAACTTTGCAAAACTTCGCCAGTCGTGCCGATAAGTTTGCCAATTTCCGGGTTGCCTTGGGCGGTGCAAAATCCCCGCAGGTGCGGCAACTCGCTGCACAAAATCATTTCTAGTTCGTTTACTTGCTCGCTGGTAGCGTGGGAGTCTACTTCCAAAACGTCAACAGGTTTGCCCATATCCCGATCGAGTCCCAAGCGAATTGCAGGTTGAAAACTATCGCTGCCTCGACCTAAAATCTCAGTAAAATCAGGGTGAGGAATTGTCGGTCTGAGCACTAAACGGACGCTCAAATTTGATTCTTTGTCTGCTTCTGGCGGGTAAAAACTAACTACAACATCGGCCGATTTGCGCTGAGGGCGAATGAAGTCTTCAGAATCCGGTTCCCGCTTTTGCATTTCTGCCAGCACCTGTTCTTCAGTATAACCGCGCTTCATGACATCGCGCTTAACTTTCCACTGAGTTCGCAGCTCTTCGGGAGGAGCAAGATACACTTTTACGTCGTAAGAATCGCGGATTGTTCGGGTTGCGTAACCCAGCAAACCTTCAACTATTACAAATTTGCTGGGCTTGATGTATTCCGGCGGGTCGAATGTACCTGTCGTGTGGTTGTAGATAGGTTTGAGAATTGCTTGTCCGGTACGCAGCAGGCTGAGGTGCTGCTGCATGATGTCGAGGTAATTGCAGTCGGGATGCAATGCTGTGATTCCGATTTCGGCCCGCTGCTTTCTGTCGTAGCGATGATAGTCGTCAGTGCAAATCACAGTGACATTTTCTGGCCCCAATACTTGGGCAATTCCCCGCGTCAGGGTGGTTTTGCCCGCTGCGCTGTCTCCGACAATACCGAGAATAATTGGTCGATCGCTCATTGTTTTTACCCGGACGCACAATAGCAAATTTTGTTGTCAATCTTAAATCTTATCAAAATTGTGTTCGATCCGATCGCTCGGATGGTTTGACTTGCTCCCCCCGAAGTCTCCCCCATGTGTAAAATTATTGTAAAATTTCTTAATATAATGCGGCACCGGACACTCAGGGAACATCGGATTAACAAATCACGCCCATTTCTCAACCGCCCAAGAGGTCGATCGTACTTTTGAATCCACCTCCGCGTCAGAATTTCGGAAAAATTCTCCCTGCAAAGTGTCCGGGTAGTCTCTTTTATCTTTTGTAGTGCAAATTGCAGCGGTGGGGTTTGTGGGATATTTTGGTCTCAAAACCGGCCGCAAGCAGTGAATCAATTCGCCAGTCAATCAATCGACGCCCAGACCGATCGAATTTATCCGCAATATGAAGTTTTAGCCCCAGCTTTCGCTGTTTTGACAAATTAGTATAATAAATTTGAGTTCAGGAGGCAATCATGCTCTCACAAACCTGTTTTTTTTCTCTTGCTTGCCTTCGATAATGCGTCTTTCCGTGAAAAAAAAATAGGTTTGGACGCACCCCTGCGTAACTTATAAATTTAAACAAATTTTAAGTTTAAATAAGCCCGTAGCAAGCCGATGAATCAACCATCTTCCGAAAAATTAAGGGGCAGTATTTTAATTGTGGACGACAGTCTTAACAATTTATTGTTACTGGAGCTGATCTTATCCAGGAAAGGCTATAAAGTAGAAGCCGCATCTAGCGGTCAACTGGCACTCGATTCTGTGGATTTGGCTCAGCCCGACTTGATTTTGCTAGATATTATGATGCCCGATATGGATGGCTATGAAGTTTGCAGTCGCTTGAAAGCGAGCGATCGCACTCGCGGCATTCCCATTATTTTTCTGAGTGCTGTGGTACAAGCTTCTGAGAAGGTGAAAGCCTTTAAGGCTGGCGGCGCGGACTACATTACTAAACCTTTTCAAACCGTAGAGGTGATCGCTAGGGTAGAAAATCAATTGCGGCTGCGGGAACTAGAGTTGCAACTGAGGGATAAAAATCTGATGTTGCAGCAAGAAATCGCCTATCGGGAACAGGCTGAAATGGAAACGCGGTTGCTGTTAGAAACAACCAAGTCTCAGAAACAAAAAATTGAAGAATTGCTATTAAATATTTTGCCTAAAGCGATTGCAAAGCGCTTGCAGGAGAAACAAAGCATAATTGCTGACAGCTTTTCGGATGTCAGCGTTTTATTTGCCGATTTGGTGGGATTTACGAATTTTGCATCTCAAAGAAGTGCGGTAGAAACGGTGAACGTTTTGAATCAAATTTTCAGTCAATTTGACGAGTTGTCGTTACGGCACGGTTTGGAGAAAATCAAAACTATGGGTGACGCTTACATGGTAGTTGGCGGTTTGCCCGAACCGCAGGAAAATCACGCTTTTGCGATCGCCCAAATGGCACTGGATATGCAAGCTGCTGTCGCTAGCTTCAATGTCCAAAACAATCACAACTTTAGTCTCCGCATTGGGATAAATATTGGTGCGGTGGTGGCGGGAGTCCTTGGTTTAACTAAATTTAGTTACGATTTGTGGGGGGATACAGTAAATGTTGCTCAGCGGATGGAATCAAGCGGTATTCCGGGGGAAATTCAGGTAACTGCTGCGGTTTACGATCGTTTAAAAGATAAATTTTTGTTGAAAATGCGCGGTGCTGTTGAGATCAAAGGTAAAGGAGAAATGATGGTTTATTTGTTGGTAGGGAGAAATTAGTTATGAGTCAGTTGTCAGTTGACAGTTGACAGTTGACAATTCCCAATTCCCCATTCCCAATTCCCCATTCCCAATTCCCAATTCCCAATTACCACTCATCGTTGCGTTTGTTGCTGTAAGTTTCCCAATCGTCGTATTGCGGCCGCTGATACAAGGGTTCTGGTTCTATTTCTGATTCCAATTCGGCTGACATTTCTAATTCTGGTTCCGATTCCTGCTGATAAATGTTCAGAGGTTCGACAACGCGGGCGATCGCATCTTTGACAAATGCTTTGACAAACTCGTCTTTCCGATTTAACTGAAACTGCCTTTGCACGACTTCGGCGATGCCGCCGTCGCCCCAATCTTGGTCGTGGCGGAAATATTCAATAAAACTTTTACCGGCAATTCTAGTTAAATAAGCGGCGCTGACTGCTTGAATTGCTTTGCCAAGTACAAACCCCGCTACGCTTAACTGCAACGCCCTTGACACTACTTGAATTACACCTTCAACTATTCCCAAACTTGCTAGGGTTTTTGCTAGAGACAATGCCAATTCTTTCGCGCGATCGATATTTAATTCGCAGCCGTAAATCTTGGCAATTTCTACTACCATTTGAGCGTTAACTGCTGCTGTCGCTAACAAATCCACAACGGGCAAAGGCGTAACAGCAATTACTCCGGCTCCGATCCACTGAAATCGCTCTACTGCTTTATCAGCTTGCCGCCTTCTTTGAGCGTCAATTAACTTGCGCGCTTGGTCTCCCAAGTGCTGAGATTGCAGCAAAATATTGTCCGCAATTAAGTCTTCGCCTTCGGCTCGCAAAATCGCAGCGACGCGCCGAATTAATGGCATAATATCCGGGTCTGGCTGAAAAATTGTGCCGTCTTCTAGTACAACTTTTTGCGGATTGGCGCTAATCGCTACTACATCCATTGCTGATACAAAACCTTTGACTCGCTGCCGCAGTCTAGTGAGAATTTCATCTCTGTCGGTGTCGGGATAAAGGTCAACTTTATTAAAAACCACGATCGACCTTTTGCCAATTTCTGCCAAAGTCCGCAGCGGTTCGTACTCGGATTTTCGCAAATCGCCGTCCAAAACAAATAAGATCAAATCGGCCCTCGCCGCCAACTGCCTCGCCAATTCCTCTCTGTAAGTCCCCGCAACTCCCGCTTCCAAGATGCCTGGGGTATCGGTAATTGCTAATTCTCGATCGATTCCTTTCAATTTCAGAGTGTAAGTTTCGCCAACTTCGGTAGTTCCCATCGGCGCGCCCACCTGTCCCGCCATCCGCCCCACCAGCGCATTCACAGCGGAAGTTTTGCCCGCAGAACCGGTGCCGAAAACAACTACTCGAACGCTGCCGCGAGCCATGCTAGCTTCAATTTCGCGGGCTCTCAACAGCAAAGCTTGCCGCGCTACTTCATCTTGAATGCGATCGACTTGTTGCCGAATTGCTTTGAGATTTTCCGAAGCAGCTTCACTTTTGACAACAGGAATCTTCGGAGTAATCGGCCGTTTTCCCTTAACTTTCTGGGGGCGTTGCAGCAGCCTAAAATAGTAAACCAGCGCAAAAATTAGCGTTGCCAAAAGTACAATTATCAGGAAAATCAGCAAATTAGCCAGCAGCGGAGAAGCAGACCACGCAACTTGACTGTAAAGCCCTGTTAAGGAACTCACCAGCCCAATAATCAGCCCCAGGGCGAGGCAGAAAGCAGCAATTAAGGTTAACAGGCGCGGCAAAGGCATGAGGGGAGTGGCAAATAAAAGGGCTATGCTTTGATTTTTACATTACCCCGATAGTCATCAGTCATTGCAAACCTAAAATCTCAAATCTAAAATCTCAAATGGCGAAGCGCCCGTTAGCGTTAGCTTTCGCGATCCGAAGGAAAGCCCGCCCCTACGGGGGCTACGCCAACGAAGAGGATCGTACTGCGCGAACCCGCAAATCCCGATTCTGTCGCACTCCGGGCCCGATTGGCGGGGTTTTAGCGCTAGCGGGTGCAGATGGAGTGCGATCGGGCCGGAGTCTGCAATTGTAGCTTGCACGAGAACTAAGTAAGTCTGGGGAAAAATTCACCAGTATGTAACAAAAGATTAAGTAGGCTGATTCGAGTTAAATTTAATAGGTTGTGTAAGGTTGTGTACGGTTTTTTCTTTACCTTCTACCCCATGAATTACCGCAGAAGCAAGCTCTAATTCGGAGTCAAATATTTGTCCTGCTAGTTCATCTTTTTTGATGTGTTGCCATTCCCAGGCAAAGTAAATTTATTCCTTCTCAATCTCCATAAATATGCCACAGGACTTGATATAAAAACTCATGCTAATTGCGGACAATCGGCAGAGTGACGTGTACAGTTGTTTCCTTTTTATAGATACTGGTAATTGAAAACTTTCCTCCTGCTAGTTCGACAATTTTCGTGACAATTTTTAAGCCGATACCGGTGCCCTGTTGCTCATACCTCTTGCGCTCAAACTGCATGAATGCACCAATTTTAGCAATTTGCTCTTTTGTCATGCCCCGCCCCGAGTCATGTACAGATAAATGCAGCATCTCCCCTATGACTTGACTGCTAACTTTAATGGTTGTCTCTGGTGAGGAAAATTTCAGTGCATTATCAATTAATTCATGGAGCAGCGTTGATAGATATCGCTCTGATAGAGCGATCTCCGCTTCCTCAAGAGTTAACAACAGATCGTTGCTACGGTTGGCCTTCTGAGCCTGATATTTCAACTCGGTTTCAATGGCGGAAGCTGAAAATTTAGTTTGGGCAGATTCAATCTTGTGCTGTTGACTTGCCGATAGTTCTAATCCTAAATAAATCAGGAATTTTTTCGTTAATTTTTCTAGGCGACGGGCAGAATCATGTGCCCAGCCTAACATCTCACGGGTTTGGGCGATCTCCATGTTTTCGATCTCGTCCTTGAGCCACCCGATCGTACCTAAGATGCCATTGAGGGGCGTATTCAGTTCGTGGGATAGAGTAGAAGCTAAGTTGCCACGCAGCTCATTGAGGGTGCTTTCCAAGAGATTGATGGTATTTTCTTGGATGTGGTATGAGTTCTGGATACGATCGTACTGTTGCTTGATTCTGAGCATTGAATGCACGCGAGCACGCAGTTCAATAGCATTTACAGGTTTACCGATGAAGTCGTCTGCTCCGGCAGTTAGACAATACGCAAGGTCGGATTTTGAGTTTAATGCTGTCACCATAATGATGGGAACGGCTTGCCATTTTGATATGGCTTTGATTTGCCGACAAATCTCGATGCCGTCTATTCCCGGCATCATCACATCCAGCAAAATAAGATCCGGATCGAATATGTCGAGGGATGCGATCGCTTCTTGCCCGCTGGCAGCATAATGCAATTGATAATCCTGCTCTGATAACAGAATTTCTATCACATCAAAGTTATCCGGCTCATCATCAACAATTAAGATAGAAAATTGAGACATAATTGCCACTCTTTCAATAATGTAAAAAAAAATATAATTTGATGTGATACTCGTCAGCTATGCGGCCAAAGTGATTTCAAAAATGGCACCTTTTGGTTGGTTGCTTCTCACACAAATTTCCCCCCCATGTGCCTCAACGACCATTTTGCAGAAAGCTAAACCCAACCCTATTTGAGAGACATCAGACATCAGATTTCCTATCTCGTATTTCTCAAAAATCTTGTGCCGCAATGTATCAGGAACACCCGGCCCAGAGTCGATAACCTGGATTTTGGCGTTGCCAGATGTGAGGAATTCTACAGTCACTATGATTTGACTATTGGGTGGGGAAAACTTAATGGCATTCGCGAGGAGATTATCCAGCGCTCGATGTATCATGGTGGCATCAACCGAGACTTTCCTACTGGTCTCTTCTGGTAATTGAGCGACGAGCGACTGATTTTTTCTAGCAGCGATATCTTCAAAGTTTGATATGGCAGACTCTATGAGCTCGCACAGATAAACCTCTGTGTAATTGAGACGAGTTTTACCGGCTTCTAGTAAAGCAATTTGCAATAAATCATCAATTAATAGCTGGATTGCTTGTGCAGACGAGTAAATTCTCTCCAGTTGCCTTTGTTGTTTTTCTCTAGGAGACTCTACGCTTTTTAGCAGTTCCAATCCAAGCAACATACCAGCCAGGGGATTGCGTAAATCGTGGACTACCATTTTAACCATATCTTCCCGCAATTTGAGTAAGCTTTGCAGGTCGTCATACTGGTGCTTAATACGCAGCATACAGTGAACTCTGGCACGTAGTTCAATAGCATTTACAGGTTTACTAATGAAGTCGTCAGCGCCTGCTGTGAGACAATGGGCAAGGTCGGATTTTGAGTTTAATGCTGTCACCATAATGATGGGAACGGCTTGCCATTTTGACATGGCTTTGATTTGCCGACAAACTTCGATGCCATCTATTCCCGGCATCATCACATCCAGCAAAATAAGATCCGGATAAAATATGTCGAGGGATGCGATCGCTTCTTGCCCGGTGGCAGCGTAATGCAATTGATAGTCTTGCTCGCTCAAGAGGGTTTCAATTACATCAAAATTATTGGGATCGTCGTCAATGATTAAAACGGATGGTCTGTTCACGGGTTATCTTTACTTAGCTAAAAGTTGTTGAATAGTGCTTGCCAATTGCTTCAGCTTGACGGGTTTGGTGAGGTAATCATTGGCTCCGGCGGCAAGACAACGATCGCGATCGCCAGTCATGGCTAAGGCAGTTAGGGCAACGATCGGCAGATCGACTAAATTTGGGTCGCAGCGAATCTGCTGCATAGCTTCTAGACCATCCATACCAGGCATTTGAATATCCATCAAAATTAGATTGGGATTTTCAGACTTGGCCAGGGCGACCGCCTCCTCTCCATCCTTAGCCAAGAGAATGCGATAGCCTTTAGCTCTCAAGTAGCTCGAAACCGTACTGATATTGGCTTCGTTGTCTTCCGCCAGCAAGATTAAGGGAGAGCCTCCCTGCTGTTCGGGCCCGCTGGGTTCGATGCGGGGTTCTGTCTGGGATTCCACGTCAACAGAGGATGGCGCACAACCAGTGCAGGGAAGGTCGATCGTGAAGCAACTTCCTACACCCACAGTGCTGGTGAGCAACACCTGCCCGCCGTGGAGTTCCACAATGCGTTTCACCAAGGCAAGCCCCAAGCCAGTGCCTGTATATTGACGATTCAGCGCGCCATCGATTTGGATAAAGGGCTGAAACAGTTTGTTGATATGTTCTGGGGCAATACCAATACCTGTATCGATGACGGAAATTCGCAGAGTCTCTTTGACCAAAAAATGGGGTGGGGAATCGGCAGAATCTGGGTCTGCCCGGCGCTGTTGACTGCTAACTTCTAGGGTGATGCGTCCTCCGTTAGGAGTGAATTTGACAGCGTTGTTGAGCAGGTTGATCAAGACTTGGCGCATCCGCCGTTCATCAATCAATAAGTCGGGCAGATTGAGCGGCACTTTAATCTCTAGCTGGATGCGTTTTTGCAGGGCTTGTTGTTTGATAAATGCCAGACTGGATTGACAGAGATGATTGATTGAAACTGGGGTGCAATCGAGCTCCATTTGACCCGATTCAATTTTGGCGACATCCAAAATGTCGTTGATTAACTCTAGTAAGTGAGAGCTACTCCGCTCGATGGTTTGTAAAGCTTTGATTTGTTCTTCGTTGATGATGCCAAAGACTTGCTCTTGTAGCCCCTCGCTCATGCCGAGGATGGCGTTGAGGGGAGTGCGGAGTTCGTGGCTCATGTTGGCGAGGAATTCGTCTTTGAGACGGGTAGCACGGGCCAGTTCTTCGTTAGAGACTGCCAGTTGTTCGTTGCGCTCGGTGAGTTGCTGCTGGGCTTGTTGCCGTTCGGTGAGTTCTTGCTGCAACTGCTTAAATAGGCTAGCTTGTTGAATTGCGATCGCCAACTGGTTGGCAATTTGTTGCAGGAGTTGCGCTTCCGACTCTTGCCATACTCGTTGTTCTCGACAGGCGTGGACTACTAAAACCCCCCAGAGCTTCTTGGTTTGCCCTGGGGCAACCCATCTATGGCTTTCGCTGCTTCGGACTTCTTGCAGGATAGGTGCAACGATTTTGGACTGGACTTGACAAACGGTTGCGTATTCCACCAAGCAATCAGTCCAGATATCGGTCATGACATCGGGGACGATGCGGGGCTTGCCCTGCCAGTACCGGTTGAGGATTTCTGGCGACCACAGTTCGTCCTCCCAGTGATGGTCTTTGAGCGCGGGGAACTCGCTAGACACAGCTTCTTCAACAATTTGACTTCTGCCATCGCCAAATAGCCGGAACACCACGATCCGATCGCCTTGCAAGATTTCTTTGACTTGCTGTGTCACAGTCGCCAAAATTTCGTTAATATCCAACGATTCGCGAATTTGCTGGGCGATTTCTCCCAAAGTTCGCTGCCGTTGCAGTTGTAAAGCGATCGCCTTTTCTGTTTGCTTGCGGATAGCCAGTTCTGATTGTACCTGTTCGTAGAGGTAAGATTGCTGAATGGCGATCGCTAATTGGTTAGCAATTTGTTTAAGTAAATTGATTTCCCACTCTTGCCATTGGCGCGGACGATCGCATTGATGAACAATCAGCAACCCCCAGAGGCTTTGATTCTGAATAATTGGAACTACGAGTTTGGCTCTTACCTGGATGTCTGCGAGGAATTCAACCAAGCAGGGTACGATTGACTCGTTTGCATCTTCGCTATCGTTGAGGGCATAAACTCTTCCTTCGATATAGCGTTCGTAGTTCTCTTCGGGGAAAACCTCTTCTGGGAAGAGGATATCCAGGAGCTTAAGCCTGTTTGGCGAAACAGATTCAGCAATGGCAGTCCCCGTCCCTTCAGGAAAAACCCGATAAACTAGCGTTCGGTCTGATTGCAATATCTGATGGATTTCCTCAACAGTGCTATTGAGAATCTCGTCCAGATGCAGAGATGACCGCATCCGTTTAGTAATCGCTCCCAGCAAACGCTCCTGTTTTGCTTGTTGTTGCAATCTCAGTTCGGCTTCTTTGCGATCGGTGATATCCTGAAACGTGCCTACCAGACCAATAACATTACCCGAGCAGTCTCGCAGGGGAGCCTTGTGGGTTTCGATAAATATTGGTTTACCATTGGGTAGGGTGAGCGTTTCTTCGATCCCTAATATAGCTTCACCCGTTTCCATTAACCGCCGATCCATCGCACAATACTCGTTCGCCTCGACTTCTTCCTGGCAAATATCTAAATCTCTTTTACCTATACTTTCGCTCGTAGATTGCAAGCCTAGAGTTGTGGCAAACTGCTGATTGCATCCTAAAAAAACAGACTCTCGATTCTTCCAAAACACGGAGAGCGGGATGGTATCGAGTACGGTTTGCAGAAACTGCTGAGATTCTTGCAAAGCCTTCTGGGCCTGTTTGCGATCGCTGATGTCTACTAATACACAAATAGTTTGATCCTCTGAGCCTGGAAGAAGTGCGGCTCCGAGCAGGACAGAAATCCGGCTGCCATCCTTACGGTAGTATTCCTTTTCCAAGGACTCGATCTCGCCATCCTGTCTCAGGCGCTCGAACGCTAAAAAATCAGCGGGGAGATATTCGGGGGGGGTCATGGCATCCCAATGAATCATCCCAGCATTTAGTTCCTCCCTAGTGTAGCCAACCATCTGTAAGAAGCGATCGTTGGCATCGGTAATGTTCCCCTGAAAATCGGCAAACATCATGCCGCTCACACTGGACTCAAACACGCGGCGGAAGCGGATTTCACTGCTTTCCCTGGCGAGTTCGGCTTGTTTGCGATCGCTGATATCCGATAAAATTCCCTGGATGCTAATCAATTCCCCTTCAGCATTCATAACGGGTGTGGCGCTGCTTCTCACCCAGACATAATTACCATCTCGGTGGCGGTGTCGGAACTCGTAATCACTTGACTTTTTACCAAATTTGATATTTTTCCGATAACCAGTAACCACCAAAGGGCGATCGTCTGGATGCACCAGATATATAAACGACTTACCAATCCATGCACCCTCCTCCCAGCCAAACATCGTCTTGAATTGCGGTGACACATAAGTGAGTATGCCATCGGGTTCACACGACCAGATCAAATCATTAACCCCTTCTACCAGCCGCCGGAATTTAGCTTCACTCTCTGCTAATTCGGCTTCGATCTGTTTGCGATCGCTGATATCCCGGCATACACAAATCAATAATCCATCGTCTGTGAGGGTGAGGGACAGCCCTTCGGCAAAGGTAGAGCCATCTTTGCGGAGGGCGATCGCCTCTCCCTGCCAAGCGCGATCGCGCCCCAGCACTGGAAAGACTTCCCGCTCAAACCGTTCTAACTCCTGTTGCGAATACAAAAGTTTCCAAGATTTGCCCGAGACTTCTTCAGGGCGTTCGTAGCCAAACAATTCTAGATGGGCTTGATTCAAATAGAGGTAGGTATCTCCTTGGATAATCGCAATGCCGTCGATCGCCGCCTCAATTGCCGCCAGTTGTATTTTTAGGGTTTCTTCGGTTTGTTTGACATCGCTAATATCGGCAAAATAGCCAACAATCTCGATTGGCTTGCCTGCTTCATCTCGCAGCAGACGCAGCTCATCCCGTAGCCAAACGTAGTGACCATCGCGATGCAAAAATCGATATTCATGCTGATGAGTATTGTGTTCAAAGAGATCCGATATATGTGCAAAAACCCTAGGGGCATCTTCTGGGTGAATATGGTTAGCCCAGAAGCCAGATTCCGATAAAAATTCTTCTGCTTTGTAGCCCAAAATGGCTTCGATATTTTTGCTCATGAAGGTTGCGTCATAGTCGCCATAGGGCTTACAGCTATAGATCATCGCGGGACTGGATGCTAGAAGAAATTCGAGGCGTTCTTTCAACAGGCGATTTTCTCGCTCTGTCTGTTGGCGATCGGTAATGTCTTGGATCAGGGCCAGCGAATAGAGATGTCCATCATCACCCGATAGGACAGAGGTGGAAATGGAGATAGTGCGCCGCTGTCCATCTTGACGCTGGATTTCCCTTTCCACGGCGATCGGCTGCATCTGTCTGCAGTTGGCGATCGCCTGTTCTCGATCTTCTAGATTCGGGTACAAGGTTTGATACCACCCCAGACGGTTAATTTCTTCTAAGGTGTAACCCGTAATCGTTTGCATTTGCTGATTCCAGACTGTGAAGCTGACAAAGGGAAACTCCTCAAATTGATGGAAAACGCACAGCCCTTGTACCATGTTTTCTACAATTTGTTGACGGAAAGTATTTTCCTGCTGAAGCGTTGCTTCGGCCAACTTGCGATCGGTAATGTCGAAGCGAATGGCTAGATACTGAAAAGGTCGCCCTTGTTCGTCCAAAAAGGGGACGATGGTGGTGGCAACCCAGTACAGGCTACCGTTTTTTGCCCGATTGCAAATTTCACCCCGCCAAATCTGACTGCTGTTAATGGTGTCCCACAAGTCTTGGAAAAAAGCAGGGGGATGATAGCCAGAGTTGACAATGCGATGGGTTTGTCCGATCAGTCGATCGCGGGAGTAGCCAGAGACTGCACAGAAGCGATCGTTGACGTAGGATATCACCCCTTCGCGATCGGTGATGACCACAATGGCAGACTGATCCAAGGCCTGTTTAAAGGCTGATAATTCTTGAATTAACTGCTGTCGTTGGAGTTCAGCCTGTTTGCGCCTGCTGATATCCAAGTTGACCCCAATCATGCTCTGGGGATTGCCTCGGGCATCTCGCACGAGGACACCAAAGGTTTTAATAAAGTGGAGGCTGCCATCGGGATGCAACACTCGAAACTCGGTTTCAAAATTGGCCTGTCCTAAGACGGCTTGCTGGAGCAAGGTTTCGGTGGCGGTGCGGTCTTCCGGATGTAGCCGGTTTGCCCAAATGTCGTAAGGCAAAGGGGAATCAGATTGTTTTGTGACACCGTACAGTTCGTACATCCGCTCATCCCAAAAGATGGTGTTCTGTACAAGATCGAAGTCCCAACAGCCGATCGCCCCTGATTTGAGGGACAAGGCGAGGCGGTCCGATAGTTTCTGCAGTTCCAATTCTGCACGTTTGCGATCGCTAATATCTTTGGCGATGCCTAAAAAGCCGATAATTTGCTGATTGACATCCTTGAGGGTGCTGATGGATAGCGACACAGGAAATCGAGAGCCATCTTTGCGGATATAGCTCCACTCTTCTTCGCTGACAGGAGCTTGGCGTGCTTTGGCAACAAAAACCTCAAAGGTGGGAGGAATATTTTGCCCTAGTTCGGCAGAGAGTGATGATGCCCGGTCAATTACCTCATTGGCATCGTGGATGAGTAGGGGGGTGGCTTTGCCGATGATTTCTCGAGCACTGTAACCCAGCATCCTTTCGGCTGCGGCATTAAAGGTCTGGATGATGCCAGTTGGGTCTGTGGAGATGATGGAGTAATCAGCACAATCGAGGATGGCGCGTTGCAGGCTGTTGACTTGCCAGAGCTCTTGGGTGCGTTCTGCGACTTTGGTTTCTAGCTGTTGGTTGAGTTGCTGGAGTTTTTGTTCGGCTTGTTTGCGATCGCTGATGTCTGTAGTAGTTCCTACATAGCCGACTACTTGCCCGTCTGCATCCAGTTCGGGAACGGACTGCCCATATACCCAAGCCACAGCACCGTCGGGACGTTGCAAGCGATATTCGAGTTGGAAAGAGCGATTTCTTTGGAGAGATTGCTCGCATTCGGCCATGACCCAATCGCGATCGTCGGGGTGCAGCCCTTGTTTCCATCCTTCCCCGACGGCGGTTTTTGGGGTAAGTCCGCTGATCTGACACCACCAATGGTTAACATAGATGCACTTGCCCAAAGCATCGGCGCGGAAAATCCCCACTGGTACGGCTGCCACTAGGCTAGCGTAGCGTTCTTCGCTTTCTTGCAGGCGGACTTCAGTTCGTTTGCGATCGCTAATGTCGGTAATGGTGCCTATATAGCCGCTCCGATTTCCATTGGCATCGAGTTCGGCGACGCACTGCCCGTAAACCCACGTTACCGTACCGTCGGGACGTTGAAAGCGATATTCGAGTTCAAAAGAGTCGTTGCCTTGGATGAATTGCTCCCATTGGGCAATGACCAAATCGCGATCGTCGGGGTGTATTCCTTGTTGCCATCCCTGTCCGATAGTGCCTCCTGGTCTGAGTCCGCCGATCTGAAAGTAGCGATCGTTGACATAGGTACATAGCCCCTCCGCATCGGTGCGAAAAATCCCCACCGGAGCAGCAGCGGCAAGGGCGGCGTAGCGTTGTTCGCTCTCGATCAGGGTGGCTTCGATCCGCTGTCGCTTTACCAGTTCATTCTGCAATTTTTGCTGGATCGCGGCTTGCCCGAGGGCGATCGCCACCTGCAGAGAAACTTGTCGCAGGAGTTCGATCTCGTCAGTCGTCCAAGAGTGTGGAGCGGCTCGATAACTGGCGATCGTTAATCCGCGCAGTTGTTGCTCAATCACGATCGGCACCATCAGCTTGGCGCGAATATCAAACCCCACTAACATTTCCTGATGGCACTGGGTCATTTCTGCGTCGTAGATATCGTTGATGACGCGAATTCTGCCCTGGCGATACGGTTCAAGCCATTCTGGACTCATGCAAGGATCGCGGGCTTCCCTATAGAGCACCGATCGCCCAGTGTCGGTAATCGCTTCCGCAATCACGGTGCCGCTCAACTCAGACTGAAACTGGTAAATGATGACGCGATCGCACCCCAGAAGCGAGTGAATTTCCTGCACTGTAGTATGCAGAATATCTGACAAATTCAGGGACGAGCGGATCTGCTCGGCAATGGTATTGAGAAGTTGCTCTCGATCGGCCTTTGCTTTGAGGGCGGCTGTCCGAGCTGCCACCTGCTGCTCGAGCTCAACGTTGCGATTTGCCAGCAGCGCCACCTTTTCCGCCTCTAGGCGCACCACCTTCTCTTCCCACTTCTGGACCAGTTTGTATAGCTCCAGCGGGCTGAGGGCTTGCAGCAAACTGGTCTGGGTGACGATGCCCAATAGTTCTCCTAGCTCCCCTGTCACCGCCAACCGACGGATCGATCGCTGCTCCACGATCTGCTGCACAGTCCAGAGCGAATCGTCGGATCTGACGGCAAAAATCGGCGTACTCATTACCGCCTGAGCTAGACAGGTTTCCAGGTTCAAGCCCAAGGCCTGAAATTGCACAATATCCCGCTCGGTGAGAATCCCCACTGGAATTTGTAGCGGTTCAGTAGAGATTCCGCCCGGGTGCACAATCATCACGGAACTGACGCGATGCTCTGCCATAAGTTGGACGATCGTCAGTAGGGAAGAATCTGGCGCAGCACAAATCACTTCGCGGGTCATCACTTCTGCTACCGTACGCAACCGCAGCAGGTCGATCGGTCGAGAGGTTTGGCGCAGACTTTCGTGAGTCACTAGGCCCACTAGGCGATCGAGCTCGTCCAGGATGGGCAAATGGCGAATGTGGTGCTCCCGGAGCAGATTAATCGCCAAAAATAAATCGGTGAAGGCGGACTCGCGGAGGGTGACGACGGGGTGTGCCATTACCTCCCGCATCGCGACATTCTCCAAGCAACGCTGTTGGGCACTGAGCCGCACCACGTCTCGCTCCGTCAGTACGCCGACCAATTGCTCGTTTTCCACTACCAACACGCAACTCGATCGCGCCTCTAGGTGGAGGTCGTCGAGTTGACCATCGGCCGTTCTAGGGGTGTTGCAGAGCGATCGGACGCCGCTCATTTGGGCGATCGCATCCATCACCGTCGTATCCGGCGAAACCACCAAGGGCTCCCGGACGATCGCAGTCCTGAGTTCTATTGGAGTGAGAGCCGTAGTACGCATGAACATGAGTTTATAGGGTTTTATTGCTGATTATTTTTTTAAACACTTCGCCTTAAAAACATGAGCTGATAGCGTAGTCTGGGGTCAGCCATAGTAACGAGAAGAGTTACTTAGCTGCACGACATTCTCTAAATATTATATGTACTTACAGTTCGCTTTTACCTGAAATGACTTAGGAAATTTCTGCTACTCTCAGGTAACGCTATTTCATCATTTTCATAATACAATAAAAACAATGATTAACGCTATTTTATCTGTTTCATCATATTCTAAAAATAGAAAGTCTCCTCCACTCTTTACGACTGTGTGGCAACTCGGAGAACTTGCCGTAATAATAAAAGTTGTTGACGATTGACGATTGCTGTTAATTATACAAAGCATACAAAATGCTCCCCCCAAAGGGGGCATCTCATATTTGTAAAAACACTGATTCTGGCTCCTGACTTCTGACTTCTGACTCTTTTCTCTTGGCTTCTGACTCCTGACTCCTAACTCCTATTTCTAGCGGAGGGCTGCTTTCATTGAGATGCTCCCTCCCCAAAAGTTAGAGTCTGTGAGGTTTTTAATTACTTTCATGTAGGGATTTTATGATATTAAGCGTCAAACACTACTAGCAATATCTAGTGTAGTGGGAGTAAGCAATGAACAAAAACTCTGGCATTTTTTAAGCAAATTACTTGAAAGTTATAACGCTTGGAAGAGGCTAGGTTAAACCCTATTCTAGAAGAACTAGCCGGACGATAACTTTTGATAATTATTGTCGATCGAGTAGCCGATTAAAAGAAAATAAATAAAAGCGATTCTCTGACACTAAGTCAACACTCAAGTAGAATTTAACTAAATCGGGAATCAAAAACCGAAGTCAGTCAAAAAATAAGTGAATACAGAGAATGTTTCTACTGATGCAACTCTATGGGTTGGCGCTATATTAAGGGTATTTTTGACTCAAAAGTCAGATAAAAATCTCTGAAAAATGAGAACAGCGGATGTAGCACAAAAAGTTAAATACACCCGCGCTTGTAGTTAGATTAAATGCACGTGACTGGTATTTTGTAAAAATAGCTGTTCCGGATTAATTGGACTCAACAAAAAGTGATAAAGATTTTATCTAAATGGCAAAAGCTATGCAGAAAACGGCTGGGCAATTTCCCGATCGCGGTTTAAAACAAAAGTTAAAATAAAAAAACCCTAGAGTTTTTATAAGAATGTATAGAAAATAAACTACCTACATACAACAGTATTAGATGAAATTCTAAATTGAAAAAAAAGCGTTATTATATTAAAATTACGACGAAAAAAAATACTAAAAAAAGGTTTATTTAGAAACGAGGGAGGAAGAGTCCTAAAGGAAACCAAGAAGCTGTATTACACCCAATTAAACCAGACCTAGATATATTAGAATTGGCTGTGGCGGTAGAAAAAATAGACTAAAAGTATTTGGATACATCAGGGTTTGGTGCTTCGATTTAACCGAGTTACACTTATTACCAACTTTCGGGAGCAAAAACTGCTGAAATCAAGGAGACGGCGCGATTGTAGATGATTGTATAAATTGTACAACATTAAATTAGCTGGGTTGACCGTTGAGTAATTGGGTTTTTTCATGGAACACTTATATAAATATAAGGGGGCAATAATGCACAACAAAATGCTAAATTATAGTTTTACAATGGTCGCCCAAAACAAGGAAATATACACCGAAATAGACATTTTAAAATTAAAACAAAAATAAAAAATTAGGTAACTGCTCACCGCAACTGCGTTGCGATATCGCAAATGGAGCCACAAGTGTTGAGTGAAACGCTGCCACGTTTTGTAGGAACGGGAAACTTCCCAAGCTCAAAATAGAGGCTCTCGCTAAAAATAGCTGCCGTCAAAAGCCCAAAATTAAGTTTAGTTGAACAATAAACCTGGAGGACTACGACCTGCTAAACAAAGTAACTCATATAATTGTGCTATCGCTTCATGTCCTTGCAATCGAACTGTTTCTAAAAAGCTAAACATTTGGGCTACTAATTGAGCGCCCCAATTACTGCGCGCTCCTCCAGTTACTTTCCGATGTACAACTACCGGACGTAAAGCTCTTTCGGCGTCATTGTTGTCAGGTTTAACTTCTGGATGGTCTAAAAAAGTAAACCACTCTGTCCAATAACGTTGCATCCGCTTGGCTAATCGTTGGGCATCGGCAGGCCAACCCTTAACAGGAGCATTAATTAAGACATTTTGCAATTGGGATTCTAGTACCCGACGCCCGGCCGCCATCGCGGACTGACTCAATTGACCAGCATGATATTCCCGATGCCTGCTTCTAGCAGTAGCTAAAATTTTAGTGACTGCTTCAGCTAATAGCCGATTGCCCTCAAAACGACTCTGTTTTAGTGCTTCTAAATCTCGCTCTAGGTGGGTCAAACATTTCTGTTTCGCTCCGGCTGATTGGGGGTTGTAAGCACTGAAACAATCACTACTGAGAATACCTTCAAAGTTTTCTCCCAATAGCTGTTTGAGTTCAGCACTACTGCGGGTAGGAGCTAATAGGAGTACGCAAACTCGATCGCTCGTTGCTACCCACAACCAATACTTGATGCCATCAATACAGTAAGTCGTTTCATCCACGCAGCGCACGCCGGGTTGTTGCACGTAGCTCAACCATTGCTGGTAGATGGGCTGCAAGCTTTCTTGGAAGTAACGCTGCATCTTGGCAAGAGTTCCTTGAGAGATGGGTACTCCCAAGACATGTTCCACGAAATATTCTTGTTTTCGCCAAGGTAAGTTACCCCCATATCCCAGCCAACCAACCACGCTACACAATCTACCGCCGTAGCTGAATCCTTCTTTAACACCAGGCGGTAATTGAGAGTATCCCGACCAACCACAATCGTTACATTGGCACAAAGGGCGACGATATTCTCTAATTTCTACGGGTTGCTCTATTAGTTCGGCTACTTGTTGTACTTTCTGTTTTGCTGCTGTCACTGGTTCCACTGCTTTTAGACACACCGGACATGTTTCTGGTGCCAACTCAATAATTTTGTCCGGCTGACCAAAGCCATTGCGTGTCTTGCCTGGATGGTCGTATTTGGGACCGCGTTTTTTCCCTTTTTTTCGCTTACTTTTGTCGCTGGGTTTTTTGAGCAGGTCTGCCGATGGGGGAGTCGAACTGTTTGATGAGGTGCGGTTTTTTAGCTTAGAGAGTGCTTCTTTTAACTGCTCGATCTCCTGTTGCTGCTCTTCTATCAACTGCTGTTTTTCTTGAAGTTTTCTCTGTTGCTGTTTGAGCTGCTGCTGTTGCTTGAGTAGCCATTCTGTCAAGGACAGCATTACCTGTGCCATCTTTTGAGTTGCGATGGCTATTTCATCTGGTTCCGAAGTCAGTGCAGTTGGTTTGAGCATGGAAGCTACTATACTCTATTTTTGCCTATTTGACTCAAATCCTGACGGAGCGATCGAGCGAACCCAGCTCGCTCGCTGACCTTGGCAATACCGCAACGCAGTTGCGGTGAGCAGTTACAAAATTAGGTATTACATATTTTTAGGTTTCCAAAAATTGAACTGAAATGAACCCAATTGAATAGGAGTGGAAAACCATGAAAAAAGATGAAGTAGTGGGAGAGATATTCGACTCGAAGTTAGAAGTTGCCACGCCGTAATTCATGGATTAGAAGTTAGAGGAGAAAGAGAGAACTACCGTACACAATGTGTTTAATTTAAGTTTAATCACGCTACTTAATATTTAGTTGCATAAAAATTATTTTTCCCGCCAAGCTACTTAAGCTACAGCTTATTACCCGACTGAACTGCCTGCTGGCTTATTTGCATCTACCTGCTTATTTATTCGGTGATTTATTCGATCGCAAGTCTAGCAATACTTTTTAATTAACAACAAAATATGACATTAAGTACACAGAAACCCGGTTTTTTAACACCAGCGCCTCTTGGAAGCTCCGAAATTAGAAACAAGAAACGGGTGCATCTCACTTTGGCACATACATCAAATTGAAAGTTGACCGTTGAGATAAGCACAGCGAAGAGCAAGCATAGAGGAAACGTTCTCAATATTCCATTGCGCTCCCGATATTTTTACCCTTAATCCAATGCGTTTTATTGTTGATTCCACTGTTCCAGAACCAATCGAACTTATGGATTCTTCTTTGTAGTATTGGTAATTTACTATTCGGCAGCGATGGGTATCTAAATAATTGCAAAACGTTTTAAATGCTTGACCTTTAAAGTCTTTAAATAAATTTATAACTTCATCAACTTTGCCTTGCCATAACATATTTTCGGCTAATTTCAATCGTTTTATTGAACCCCCTACCTTGTAGAGATTTTCTTTCAGATGATACCAATCTAAGATTTCTTGTCTTTGTTCATTGTCTCCAATTTCTTTAAATATGTTCCAAATTCCGGCATGGCCATCTCCGAGGCAATACATAGGATGTAGTAATTTTTGGCTATTAGTCCAATCAATTAAATCTTGATTATTTTGAAAAACGCTCCCGCATAAATATTATCTAAACACACGGCTTTATAGTCTTTCCAGTAACAGCTCTCGCCCTTGGTTGCGTTGCGTAGTCTGACTTTACCGCCATCCAATGTAATTTCTTTGACTCCTTGTTGAGATGTAGGCAATTCCAATTCTTGTCTTTTGACTAATCTTTGTAATGTACTGTGAGAAATTTTGATCCCAGTAAATTTTTCCAAATCTTTTTCTGCCATTTGATAAGATTCGTTAGCACTGATTAAAAGACAGCAATTTTCCATCAGGGGACTAAATTGACTGTAAGCTTTTAAGCCAAAATATTTTGCCTGATTATCTGTAATGTCGAGCGATCCGATTATTGATTTTATTTTTCGGGGTTTTCCTGTTTGAATTCCTGATACTGCTGAAAAAAAAAGACTACCTATTTCTGGACCAACCTCTGATAACATTTTCTGACGGACTGCTTTTTCTATACTTTCAAAAGTTTTTAACTCAGTTGGCTCTGTATTTCTGTAAAGAATTTTTGCTACCGCTTTTAAGTGGGCTTTTAGTTGTTGTTGGTCTGAGGGTGTCATTTTATTTACCTCATCTTTATTTGACGATTTTACTAGCTTTTTCATTTTAACTCTTTTTTGACACATTCGCAAAAGTGAGATGCACCCCAAGAAACCGGGTTTCTTAGGCAAGGTAAGAGTATCCTAAGTTACAAAAATTATCACATTAAATATCAATGCGGTACTCTCAAATCAGCCGCGAGTTAAGTTAGACTGAATTGTCAGTGCGTGAATTATTCACAGGTTAGCATCTATGCAGCTCAAACATCTGAATCAGCCTTCACAAGAACTCTCTACCTCTTGCGAGCATAAGATCAAAGAGAGCCACCCACTCAAGCCCAATTATTTCGCTCACATAGCCCGTTCCTTGGGCAACCTCAGTATTCGCGACAAAATCAGCAGTGGGTACGCACTGGCTCTTTGTGTTGCGATTGGGGGAACGAGTGTCGGGATGTTGGCGGGCAATCATTACTATCGCAGAACTAACAATCAAGTACACATCGATCGAGCAAGTCAGTTTTTAAATAAGCTGCAGGTGGCTTTACTGCGGACGCAAAATAGCCAAGAATGGCTCAGTTACGGGCTGGAACAGCCCCAAATATTTGACAGAAAATACCAAGAGTTACAAAATAATCTTTCCCATTTAAAAGTGTTGTTTTCAGAAGTTAAAAAGTATAATTATTTGGAACACATTGAAGGGATAGAAAAAATTAGAATGACTTGCGATTCGCTACGGGCTAATTATATTTATCCACTAGAAATCGTCAATAAAAAAATTAGTAAGTTGCCAAACAACCCCGCTCAACAAAGTATTAAACGTAAGTTGCTGTTGAATTTAGAGCGATATAAAATTGGGTTGCAACTAGATAGGGCGGTCAATGATATAGCAGAAATTATCGATCGCGCCCAAGAGCAAGAAGATGCAGGGCGGGAGGATCTGCTGCGAGCCCAGACGCTGCGGGTGCAAATAATTTTGGGTAGCATGGTAATGTCGATCGTCGTTGCAGCAGTGCTGGCGGGCTTCACCAGTCGGGCGATCGCCAAACCCCTCGCCGCTGTAACTAAAATCGCTCAGCGAGTGACTGAAGAATCTAATTTTCAGTTGCAAGTACCAGTTACCAGCACCGATGAAGTGGGAGTATTAGCAGCTTCGCTGAATCAACTGATTCAGAAAGTAAATCAGTTGCTAGAAGAATTGAAATCTGAACAACAAAGCCAGATACTTCAAAATGAGAAAATGGCAACTTTGGGGCGGATGTTAGCCGGTGTTGCTCACGAAGTTAACAACCCAATCAATTTTATCTATGCCAATATCGATCCTGCCAGAAATTACGTTGAAGATATTTTAGATTTGCTCAAAACTTACGAAACAGAAATTGCCAACCCGCCTGCCGCAGTGCTGGCGAAAGGCGAAGAAATAGACATCGGTTTTCTGAAACAAGATTTGCTCAAAATATTTGACTCGATGCAAGTAGGGGCTGAAAGAGCCAAAGCTATTATCTTAAGTTTGAAAGATTTTTCTCGCCTCGATGAGGAAGCCCCTCATCCCGTCGATTTGCACGCCTGCATAGACAGCAGTTTGCTGATTCTCAACAGCCGCATCAAACAAGGCATTGAAGTGGTGCGACATTACGGCAATATTCCGACTGTGGAAGGCTATATGGGTTTGCTTTACCAGGTATTTGTGAATCTTCTCAACAATGCACTAGATGCTGTGGAAGAGAAAGCAAAAATTGAGAAATCCAGCTCTGAGGAGACGAAAAAACAATCGGCTTCGGAGTCACTCCAGGAAGCACCGAGTTTTTCGCCGAGGATTGCGATCGCTACAGAATACTTGGACGACGACTCAGTGGTAGTGCGAATTTCTGATAACGGTACGGGAATAGCACCAGAGAGCCAAGAAAAAATGTTTGAAACATTCTTTACTACTAAACCGAGAGGTGTAGGTACTGGTTTGGGATTGGCAATTGGTCGCGAAATTATCGTTAAGAAACACGGGGGGACAATTAACTTTTGGTCTGAGGTGGGAACGGGGACGGAATTTTCGATCGCCCTGCCGATCAAGCATGAGGATTTAAGGCAAAATACGCTCTTACAACCTCCAGTTGCTCGTGAATATAATTCCCTAGGCAACGAGAACGTGCCAACCAAGCCCGAAAAAAGAGGAACTGTAAAAACTTAGGATCGCGAATTAAATAATTTACACTCTTGAAAGTAGGGTTGGCTCTTATAGCCCGCCCTTTCTGGACGGGCGGGACGCCCATCCCACAAGTACCATTAAAATTGTAAGTTATTTAATTCTCATTCCTTAACAATCATCAGTTTTTATCCCTATCTCCAAAAAGAATGCAGCGGCAAGCAAACTCCCCACTCTGATGTCAGAATTCATTCCCCATCTAAAATCTAAAATCTAAAATCTAAAATCTAAAATTGTATTAGATTGGTTGCTGACAATCAAGCATCCAGGATACAAGCCCCCGGATTCATCCGTCCCGAAATAAAAAATATTTATCCGATAGATAAACAAGCCCCCGAATTTATTCGTGGGGTCAATGCTTCAATTCTAAAATCTAAAATCTAAAATCTAAAATCTAAAATCTAAAATCTAAAATCTAAAATCGATTGACTGGCTGTCGCTCCCCCACTCCATGAGCGATCGCACCCAAATCAAAACTATTTTTCGTAATCTTGAAAAACAGG
This sequence comes from Oscillatoria nigro-viridis PCC 7112, assembly GCF_000317475.1. Lineage (NCBI taxonomy): Bacteria > Bacillati > Cyanobacteriota > Cyanophyceae > Oscillatoriales > Oscillatoriaceae > Phormidium > Phormidium nigroviride. The sequence continues at coordinate 7,056,918 of NC_019729.1, read as the reverse complement.
ATTTGCTATAATTTAAAGTTGAGAAACAACTGTACGGAGCGAAAATTATGGGACTATTTGACCAAATTTTGAGCGCGATCGACAATCCCAACCAACAAGCAAACCCCAATCAGTTGGGCAACATTCTCGGTGCGGTAGAGCAGTTGAGCAGCAACCAGGGCGTCGATGCGGGTACGACTCAGTTGGCGATGTCGGTTTTGGGCGGATACGTGCGATCGGCATTGCAAGACGTGCGATCGCAGTCGGGAGACGCACAAGCTCAAGAAGTTGTCAACCAATTTAGCGGCACAAATCCCAATCCCCAAGCAGTACAAAGTTTGTTCGGAGCAGGCCAACTCACGCAGATAGTGGCCGATATCGCCCAAAGAACCGGTTTGAATAACGCGACAGTGCAAGCAATGATACCTGTTTTGGTGCCGCTAGTCCTGAATTTGCTACAAACCGGCAGCAACGCCCAAAACCCAGCCCAAGGCAGCAATCCCGTTTTGAATACGTTTTTAGATGCAGATGGAGACGGCGACGTAGATATTACTGACGCCATGTCGATGGCAGGCCGCTTTTTGAATCAGCGCAGTTAATTGGGGGATTTTGTAACCGCAGATATCAGCGGATGGACACAGATGAACGCCGATAGGATTTTATCTGCGTTAATCTGCGTTAATCTGCCTTCATCTGCGGTTGCAAAAACTCCTACTTTAACCCAAACCCAAATCAGTCACAGCACCAACACTGCTAGAAGAAACCAACTTCGCATATTTAGCCAAAACGCCCTTAGTATAGCGAGGTTTAGGAGGCTGCCAAAGAGCGCGCCGCTGCTCCAATTCTGCATCAGAAATATTGAGCTGCAACAAGCGATTGTTAGCATCAATTGTAATTGAATCGCCCTCTTTTACCAGAGCAATTGTCCCGCCAACTTGCGCCTCGGGTGCAACGTGACCGACCACCATTCCGTAAGTTCCGCCAGAGAAGCGACCGTCAGTAATTAACCCTACAGAATCGCCCAAACCAGCGCCAATAATTGCCGAAGTTGGTGCTAACATTTCGCGCATTCCCGGCCCGCCTTTGGGCCCTTCGTAGCGGATGATAATCACATCTCCGGCTTTAATTTTGCCGGCTAAAATTGCATCCAAACAATTTTCTTCAGATTCAAATACGCGCGCCGGGCCGGTAATTTGCGGTTTTTTAACGCCAGTAATTTTAGCAACTGCTCCTTCTGTTGCCAGATTTCCCCTGAGAATTGCTAAATGTCCTTGGGCGTAAAGCGGGTTGTTCCAAGGGCGGATGACATCTTGGTCGGTGCGGGGTTCGGCTGGAATATCTGCCAACACTTGGGCAACAGTTTGACCGGTAATTGTCAGGGCGTCGCCGTGCAGCAAACCGTGTTCTAGCAGCATTTTCATTACTTGAGGAATGCCGCCGGCTTTGTGCAAATCGGTTGCTACGTATTTGCCGCTGGGTTTGAGGTCGCACAGCACCGGTACTTTTGCTCGAATAGTTTCAAAATCGTCGAGGGACAGTTCAACTCCGATCGCATTGGAAATGGCCAATAAATGCAGCACAGCGTTGGTGGAACCGCCGATTGCCATGATGACCGCGATCGCATTTTCAAAAGCCGCTCGTGTCAAAATTTGGCTCGGTAACAACTGTTTGCGGACAGCTTCCACGACAACTTTTGCAGATTCGGCAGCGCTGTCAGCTTTTTCGGCATCCTCAGCAGCCATTGTCGAAGAATAAGGCAAACTCATGCCCATCACTTCAAAGGCGCTGGACATGGTATTTGCTGTGTACATTCCGCCGCAAGAACCCGCACCCGGACAAGCTTTTTGTTCCACTGCATTGAGTTCTGTTTCGTCAATTTTGCCCGCGCTGAATTGACCGACTGCTTCAAAAGCGCTGACAACGGTTAAATCCCGTCCGTTGTGGTGTCCTGGTTTGATCGTGCCGCCGTAAACAAAAATAGCAGGAATGTTCATGCGGGCGATCGCAATCATCGCCCCCGGCATATTTTTATCGCAACCGCCGACAGCCAGCAACCCGTCCATACTTTGGCCGTTGCAAACAGTTTCTATCGAATCAGCAATCACATCTCTCGACACCAGAGAATATTTCATCCCTTCAGTTCCCATCGAGATCCCGTCGCTGATAGTAATCGTACCGAACATCTGCGGCATCGCCCCAGCTTCCCTTGCACCCGCAATAGCCCGCAGTGCGAGTTCATTCAATCCCATATTGCAGGGGGTAATCGTGCTGTACCCGTTGGCAATCCCCACAATCGGCTTGGTGAAATCACCGTCACCAAAACCGACTGCCCGCAGCATTGCCCGGTTGGGCGCGCGCTGCACGCCTCCAGTCACAGCTTGGCTTCTCAAATTTTCAGGCATTTTAAAATTTCCTTTCTCTGTTGTCTCTTGTTCAGTTGTCTGTTGTCTGTCGCTGTTTTGCTTTGAGGACTAAGGGCCACGGGCATGGGAACCCTCAAGTTGTAGGGTGCTCTACTAATTCGATTATGAACGGATTATCAAGGGTTTCGGATAGTAGAGTACCTTACTAAGGGTGACACGCTTGCCTTAGTCCTGTCTTTGCTGCTGGCGGCTGACGGCCGAGTGCCGAGAGTTTTACGCTATTTTTGATTTTCTCAGAAGCGTTGATATTTTTGACAGCTCCTCGGCCCGAAGGCACGAGGATTCTTGGTTCATTGGGACTACTCACGTAGCTTGCCCTCCCCAAAATTCACTGCGATTTGCCCAACCGCTGTATATCCGCGCTGCAACACCACTTGCGCGGCTGCCACATCTCGATTTGTTTCATAGCCACAGGTTTGACATTTATGCACCCGTTCGGATAGTTCTTTTTTGCCTGTATGAGTTTGACATCTGGGACAAGTTTGACTTGTTCCGTTTGGGTTTACAGACGCAAAGTACGCACCTCGCTTAAAGCAAACATGGCTCAAGATATTCAAGAACTGACCAAACCCTGCATCAAGCGTGTGTTTGCCAACCATTCCGGCTGACATTGCTTTGAGGTTCAAATCAGAAGCAAATACTGTTTGGGCTGCGTTGCATAAATGATGAGCGGTCTTAAAATGAAAATATGAGCGACTGTTCGAGATGTATTCGTGGTGCAAGGCTATTCGGTGATGAATTTGACGAAACTTTCTAGAGCCTTTTTTCTTGCGATTGAGTTGACGTTGCAGCAATTTCAGCTTGCGTTGTCCATCCACAAAAAATCGAGGTCTATCAATCAATTCACCATCAGAAGTTGCCAAAAAATGTCCTAACCCTAAATCAATCCCTAATCCATGCCCTGAAGGTGAGGCTTGAGGTACGGCGACATCACATTGCAAAGTGAGCATGGCATAGTAGCCAGATGCCCTTTTAATCACGCGAATTTGCTTGACATCAAACCCTTGAGGGATTGGACGCGACAGGTGCATTTTTACCAGCCCTATCTTGGGCAGGTTGACCCAATCGGCACCATCAAATCGTTTAACGGATTCTAGATTCAATTGAGGGAACACAAATGAGCGCATCCGTTTTTTGAATCTAGGAAAACTGTGTCCTCGTTCCCACATCGCCACAAACGCTGCCTCTAGTTGGCGCAACGCCTGCTGCAAGACATGGGTGTGAGGCAATTTCAACTCAGGAATTAACTTCTTTGCGGATGCTAATGATTTGCATTGGCCCGCAAAGGTTGGACGCGGTGCATCATCCGGGATAATGTATTCCTGCTTGATGCTGCACGAGTTGATATCACACTTACGAGAATTAACCCAATCTTTTCGTTCTCGCAATCCAAAGTTGTAGACCTTGCGGCAAATATTGAGCCACTGGTCGAAAGTTTGGCGTTGCGTATCGGTAGGAATGAGCTTGTACTCGTAGGTTAGATTTAACATACAATCATTGTAGAGCCAACCTGAATAAATGCGGTGCTGTTTATTCAAAAACCTTGCTTGAGAGATTCCGAACCGAAAGTCCCCCTAGAAGGGGGAGGTTTGTATCCCATTTTTTTGGTCAGGCCTTTTCGGAGGGAGTGGCACAGCAGTGCCACCAAAGCAGTGCAAAGATTTTACAGATACTACAGCGTGCAGAGTGAATACCCTAGTTATCTGGGATGATGTGGTAACACCCATCACTCTAACGTTTAAAAAAAATTGCGAGGCGAATGACATGGAGGCCGATCGAATTCTGAGGCAATATGCGGCCGGAGAAAGAAATTTTCGAGAAATTAACCTCGCGGGGGCCGACTTAAAAGGGGTAAACCTCAGCGAGGCTAACTTTACCAGAGCGAATTTCCAAGACGCAAACCTCAAAGGCGCTAACCTGACAGGAGCGAACTTGCGCGAGGTGAAATTGGCAGGGGTGGACTTGACGGAAGCCAACCTCAGCGAAGCAAATCTCATCGGTACCGATTTGAGCCGTGCCAATCTCAGCGGGGCTAACCTGATGGGAGCAAACCTGCGCGGCTCAATGGCGAGAGAAGTCAACATGACCAAGGCTAATTTGACCGAAGCTAATTTGACCGAAGCCAACTTTACCGAAGCGAATTTGTTTGCGGCTAACTTAACCGACGCTAGCATGATTCGCATTAATTTGATGAAGGCAAATTTGAGTTGGTCAACTCTCAAAGCGGTAAACCTGACAAATGCCATCCTCAGCGAGTCGCTTTTAGAAAGAGCTAATCTGACTCAGGCAATTCTTAGCGGGGCGATGGTGAGCGGGGCAAACCTGACTGGTGCAGACTTGCGCCAAGTAACTATGGTTGGAGCTAATCTCACCGAAGCTAATCTGAGCAATGCTAATTTGAGAGTTGCTAATGTGAGTTGGTCAACGCTGGCAAGAGCTAATTTGAGCGGTGCTAATTTGTACCGGGCAAAGCTGTGCTGGTCTAATTTTAGCGGCGCTGTTTTGGTGGAAGCTGTTTTGATTGATGCTAATCTCAATCGAACTAACTTCCGCGATGCAGATTTGAGGCGGGCAATTATGCCGGACGGCACAACTAATGATTCTTAAAATTTGACTGTGGACTGTTAACTGTTAACTGTGGACTGTTAACTGTTGACTGTGGACTGTTAACTGTTAACTGTTGACTAATGACTAATGACTAATGACTATCAGTGAATTATTGATGTTGGGTGCGGCGGGAATTTTTGCCGGAATTCTAGCTGGATTGTTGGGTATCGGTGGCGGTACGGTGCTCGTGCCTTTGTTGGTGGCTCTCAATTACGCTCCGGTGCAAGCGGTTGCTACTAGCGGTTTGTCGATCGTCATTACAGCTATTTCTGGCAGCATCCAGAATTGGCGCATGGGCTACCTCAGCTTGAGCCAAGTCGCAGGCATCGGATTTCCCGCCGTCATCACAGCACAAATCGGTGCTTATTTGGCGGGGATATTTCCGCCTTACTTGCTGTTACTTACTTTTGGGCTGTTGCTGTGGCTGAATATTTATTTGATTGAAGTTCGCAAGCACCTGACAGCTAAGCAGAAAGCGGAACTAGAACCAGGGGAACTGGGAGGACAAGCGGGACAAGAAGAAAATGCTCAATTACCAATTACCAATCACGAATTACCCAATAATTCAAATATTATATTCCATCCAACTTTTGCTAAAATTGCTACCGGCAGTGCCGCGGGTTTATTAGCGGGTTTGTTCGGCGTAGGCGGCGGCGTGATTATGGTTCCCCTGCAAATTTTGCTGTTAGGAGAAAGCATTAAAACTGCGATTCAAACCAGCTTGGGCGTCATCGTCATCACGGCAATTTCGGCGACGGCGGGACACGCGGCGCGCGGGAATGTTTTGTGGGTTGTGGGGTTAATTCTTGGCGGCGGCGGTTTGTTGGGCGCGCAGGTGAGCACGCGGTTTTTGCCGAGATTGCCCGATCGTATTGTTAGTTTAGCTTTTCGATCGTTCTTGGCAGTATTATCGATTTATGTTTTCTGGCAAGCTTGGCAAAAATTTAGTAACGGGTAATTGGTAATTGGTAATGGGTAATAGAGAATTGGTAAAGGTAATTGAGAATTGGTAATTGAGGCAGAGCCTCCGGGTATGTATTCCCAGGCTCTGCCTGGGAACAAGGTTATGGCTACAATGACAGTTGGCTACTGACTACTGACTGCTGACTGCTGACTGCTGACTGAGTTTCTTCACGGCGCGAGTCAGACGCTGCAAATAAGGCTTGAATATTTCTTGATTTTGCCTCTGCAACTCGGAAACTTGCTGTTGCAAATGCTGAATCTCGGTTTGCAGCATCCCTGTGTCTATTGTGGGTCGATCGAGCAAGTCCTGCAATTGCTCGATCGACCCTTGGATTGTATCCAAGTCTACTTCGTTCGATCGCTCCTGTAACTGAGCCGTAATAGTTTTAACTTCAGTTAACTTTTCGCCCATCAATAAAAATCTGACGTTGACATTTTCCCAATCATGCTCTCTGAGGGCGCTAGTTTCCAAAAGGCGGAGTTTTTGCTGCAAATCGGACAGTTGCGTGTAGAGTTCCTGAGAGTCGGCCGGCAGCGCCTGGGCTTGGCGTTCGAGGGAGGCTACGGCAGCTTGTACCTCGGCGATGGCCCCGGATTCCAAGCCGCTTAGTTTCTGCTGCAAGTCGGAGACGGCAGTGTAGAGTTCCGCAGGTTCTCCAGGTAGTATCTGAACTTGCTGCGAGCGACGTTCTACTGCGGCCTGTACGTCCGCAATCGCAGAATTTGCCTTTTGTTGCATTTGTTGCTCGAAACGCTGGCGATTGGCAAGATTTAGCGAGAGTGCTGCGGTTAAGGGGGCGGCAGCGTAGACAATTTGGCCCGACAATCCTGCTGCAATCGTGCCAATCGCTGAACCGGCAACAGAGGCGTATTCTACCAATTCTAGCCAGTCCGGCTGGTTCGGGACACTTCTGGAAGCTGGGAATGATGATTTTTCAATCTTCTGCATAGCCTTTTAGTCGTAGTCGGATAGATGGCGATACCGACATGATAAAAGCGATCGGCAAATAAATCAGGGCTGTTTGTCAAAATTTCCTGATTGTGGTATTTTTATTGACCGAAAGCATCCAGGATTCAAGCCCCCAAATTCATCCGTCCAGAAATAAAAAACCTGTATCCGATAAAGGAGGCCCCGAATTTATCTCGCGCAAGTCAGTCGATTTGAGATTTGAGATTTGAGATTTTAGATTTACCCCACAGATAAATCTGGGAACTTGAACTAGGGTCTAAAATTTTTATCTTTCTACGACTCCTGTACGTGGCATGGTATCCGTTTGTGGGCTGGGTCAATCCTTCAATTCTAAAATCTCAAATCTCAAATCTCAAATCGATTGACCTCCTGCCGAATACGTTCTGCCTTCAAAAAAGTCAATCTCAGGTAAAATTCAGGATTAAGTCGATCGCTCAACACTTAACCGATAACCGTTAACCGCCGTCTGTCAGGAGTATACAGAAAATGGGTCTCAAGATTATTGAAAGCTACGATAGCAGTTTTGTCCTCGAACCCGATGCTAAAACTGCACTGTTCGGTTTATTAACCGGTGAAAGCTTTCGCCAACAAGTAGCGCTACAATTGCAGTGCTCGCGCGTTGAGTTTGCCGAGTTACTTTTTCAACCAGTCCCTTACAGCACCGAGACGCCGAAGGGAATGCCTGCGGAGTTTGAAAAGTATCATGAATCGAGCGATTTTGCGATCGTCAACGTCCCGCCTAATTTCATGTTCCAAGCCAAAATATTTAAACCCAGCCGCCTCTGTGCAATTTATCGAGTTTTCAAGAGTTAAGTAAAGGCTCGTTAATCTGTGGTTTAATCTAAAATCTAAAATCTAAAATCTAAAATCGGATGACAGAAGACATTCAATCTCTCGCCAGCTTAGAATTCATTCCATACATAGACTCCGAGGGTAAATTGCCCGATTTTGTCCAGGGGAAAATCGGCGTTTACGCGATTTTTGACAGCGAGAAAGTCCTGCAATTTGTCGGCTATTCTCGCGACATTTACCTCAGTCTCAAACAGCATTTGGTACGCCAAACCCAATATTGCTACTGGCTGAAAGTCCAAACTATTGACAAGCCCAGCCGCACTATTTTAGAAAGCATCCGATCCAGTTGGATTGCCGAAAACGGTTCCCAACCCCAAGGCAACGGTGTCGATGCTGCCAAGTGGAACGATCCCATCGACACCAAAACTGTAATGACTGCCGAAGAAACGGCAAATTATGAAGGCATCTTCGCCGATGAAATTGCCAAAGATAAATTGTTAAAAAATGTCGCGCGGCGCGTGGAAAATGAAATTTTCGCGCTGCTGAAAGCTCGCGGCGTAACTGAAGAAATCCGGTTTAATCCCAAGCTGAAAACTAGCGGATTGCTGGATTTAAAGTAAATACGCTCTCTGGTCAATTCCCCACAATCAGCCCCTGTTTGTAATGAGGACTCCTATCAAATCCGGTAGCATTATAATTAATATTACCCACAGCTTTCGAGACGGTGCCGTGTCCGTTGGTCTCAACTTAAGCCTTTAGTCCGCCAGTCCTCCCCCTCACCCGGCACACCGCCAGGGAATGAATTCCACGGGGCTTATAGCGAAAGTCCTCGCTTCCGAGGACTGGATAATTTATTAGTCCTCGGAAGCGAGGACTTTCGCTTTGAGGCAGGGGTTTCAACCCCTGACGGACTGACGGAATATCGGTTTTACCTTAAACAGATGCTCGCGTACAATCTATCTGATATATCCTCTAGGTATGTTAAATTTTAAAATGTTGAAATTTATTAAAATTTAACAGATATCGGAATCTGCACAATTAACTTGGTTCCTCGGCCCGGAGCAGAAATACAACTGATTTGACCTCGATGTTTTTCCACTACAATATCGTGACTGATTGCCAACCCTAATCCAATACCGCGCCCGACAGGCTTCGTAGTAAAAAAGGGGTCAAATATCTGGTGGCGCACTTCCTCGCTCATCCCACAACCGTTATCGGCAATGTGAATAACAACGGATTTAGAGTTGTGAGTGGCTAATTTTGAATCTTGATTGTGCAGTGCCGATTCTGACTCACAACTTAGTGAAGTGCTGATGGTAATTTTTCGGGGAGACGGTTGAGTTTCCAGGGCATCAATAGCATTACTTAGCAGGTTCATGAACACCTGATTTAATTCACTGGCGTAACAGGTGACTCTTGGGAGTTGGCTGTAGTGTTTAATGACCTCTATCTCACCAGCTTTGTTTGTTCCCTTCAGCCGGTGCTGCAAAATAACCAAAGTATTGTCAATGCTTTCATGAATATCCACTGGCTTGTACTTTTGTTCGCCAAGGCGGGTGAATTTCCGCAAAGACATCACAATTTCGGTAATCCGAGAAGCACCCTCTCTCATCGAATTCAGCAGTTTTGGATAATCCTCTGCGATGAATTCGGGTTGAATCTCGTTCAATTCGCCGATAATTTCTGCAACGGGGTGGGGGTAGTAATGTCGGTACAATTCGAGGAGGCGAAGCAAATCTCGTGCATAGTCCGCCGCTAGAGCAATATTACCGTAGATAAAGCTGACGGGATTGTTGATTTCGTGAGCAATTCCTGCCGCTAGCTGACCTAAAGAAGCCATTTTTTCCTTCTGTATTAACTGAGCTTGAGTTTTCTTGAGTTCAGTTACGGTTTGTTCGAGTTGCTGGGCGTAGGATTGTGTTTGCTGGAACAACTGGCGCTGCACGAGTTGATTTGAGACGCGGGCGAGAACTTCTTGTTCGTGAAACGGTTTTGTGATATAATCGACACCGCCAACTTCAAAGGCTTTGACTTTATCTAATACTTCATTCAAAGCGCTGATAAAAATAATTGGAATGTCCTTGGTTGTGGTAGAAGCTTTCAAGGCTTGGCAGACTTTGTAGCCGTCCATACCGGGCATCATGATGTCGAGCAAAATCAAGTCAGGAGGAGTTAATTCGATCGACCGCAGCGCTAGTTTGCCGTCGGGTGCGGTGCGTGTTTTGTACCCTTGCTGCGAGAGTATTTGAGCTAAAAGTTGCAAATTAGCCGGAATATCATCAACAATTAAAATATTCCCTTTTAAGACGGGAGTTGGTTCGTAATTCATATCTAGTTCGGTAACATAACCTCTATAAACTTGTAGTGAGTACGATCGTCCTAGCGGGTTTGATGAGGACGGTCGCAGTCACTACGAACCGGGTATAATATGATTTCTACTTGGTTTCGGGATGGATGAGAGCTAGTATTTGATTGAACTGAAACTCGTTAGCCAATACAGTTAGAGCGCTAGCTAAAGCGTCATTGCGATCGCGAATTTGCTCAATTTGAATCAGAATTAACTCTAAATCGCACTCAATTGTGGCTTTCTCTAAAGCTGCCAGCCAATCTGCGGGTAAAGCTGCCAGAGTCTCTGGAGTCGGAGCCTCGATTTGAGTTGACTCGGGAACACTCTCCAATTCACCGTAAATGTAACGCACTCCCAGATGTTTGTGCAGGGTGGCAAAAATTTCTGTATCTCGAAAGGGTTTGTGGATAAAGTCATCGCAATCATCTGAGACAGTAACGGTTTGCGCTTCCTCGGCGTTACCGGCACTCACGGCAATAATTGCGGTAGCTTGACCTTTAACGGTGGCTTTAATGCGTTTGGTTGCTTCATGTCCATCCATCACGGGCATCCACATATCCATAAAAATTAAGTGTGGCTCAAAACTCGACCACATTTCAATAGCTTCTATGCCGTTGCTGGCTTCTTGGAGTTCAAAGTTAAAGGCAGCGAGGAGTTCGATCAGGAGTTGGCGGTTGTCCGATCGATCGTCCACAATCAAAATACGATAGCGCGGCTGATTGCGTTCGAGCCCCATCACCCGACGCGGTGGCTGTACGGGTTGAGTCGCGGGGGCATCAACGGCGCTGACGGGGATATCAAACGCGAAGGTGGTGCCGCCTCCTACTTCACTGCGTACAGTAATCACGCCGCCCATCAGCTTGACAAACTGTTGGCTGATAGCCAGCCCCAAGCCTGTTCCTTGCTGAGATTTTGTTCCTGTTGTGGTTTGCACAAAGGCTTGAAAAAGCTTATCTAACTCATCAGCAGCTATGCCGGCACCCGTGTCTTCTATTTCAAAATATAATTGGTAATTAATGATGGGTAATTGCTGATTTTCACCCTCCCTCACCGCCCTTACTCTTACCGCAATACCTCCCTCATTTGTAAACTTAATGGCGTTAGAAAGCAGATTAATTAAAACTTGGCGCAACTTAAGTTGATCGGTTTGCACGTATTCGGGAATATCGCTAGAGCAGTCAAATATTAACTGCAATTGTTGCTCCCGTGCCTGGAGTTGAAACATCTCTTCCACCTCGTTCAGCAGGCTGCTTAATTTAAAGTCTGTTGGGTTAAGGGTAATGCGTCCGGTCTCTATTTTGGCTAAATCTAATATTTGATTGATCAGAGCTAGCAAGTGTTCTCCGCTGCGGTTGATGATGCGGATATTTTCCTGTTGTTCGCGAGTGAGGTTGGTAGAGCGCTGCATCAATTGAGAGAATCCCAGAATTGCGTTTAGCGGGGTGCGGAGTTCGTGGCTCATATTTGCCAGGAAAGTGCTTTTGGCAAGGTTGGCGGCTTCGGCGGCCCACGCGGCTTGTTGAAGCTGTACTGCTTGCTGTTGAGTGGCTTCGAGCAATTGAGCTTGTTGTAAGGCGACTCCCAGTTGAGTGCTAATTTGCAGCCCAATATTGATTTCTGCTTCGCGCCAAGTGCGGGGTGCAGAATTTTGATAGCTGGCGAGCAAACCCCAAAGTTGACTGCCGCAAAATATGGGGAAAATAACGTAGGCTCTAGCTTGAAATTGTTTTAAAAGTTCTAGATAACAAGGACTCAACCCAGCGGTGTATATGTCTTCAATTATGCGGTAAGGAACGCCTCTAGCATACATACCGCCTTGATTTCTGTGTAGATAGGTATCGAACACTGGTTCACCGGAGGCTTGCATAGTTTTCACGGTACAGCGAGAGTCTTCGACGAGAGTGTTTGGCACCTTAAAATCGTCGGGTTTTTGCATCAGAGATATCCAGCCCGGAGCCATTGATTCGGCAACAAATTCCCCGCTCCAATCAGGATTAAAGCGATAGATACCGACACGATCGCATTTTAGGGTTTGTCGCAGTTCAGAGGTTGTGGTTTTGAATATTGTGTCAATATCTAAGGATTGGCGGATGCGATCGATCGATCGGGCGATGGCTTGTTCTCCCTGGGCGCTTTCTCGCAAAGCTGACTCGGCTTGTTTGCGATCGCTAATATCCAAAACAGTGCCTAACAAACGGAGCAACTGCCCTTTTTCATCATAAACAGGTTTCCCTCGGACTTCAATGTAACTGAGCGAGCTATCTCTTCGGATCAGCCGCAGATCGATTTCAAAGCTTTGCCCCGACATAGCTAGATCGCGCACCATTGTCAGATAGCGCGATCGATCTTCTGGATGAAAACGCTCGATTAATTGTTCGTTTGGCAGCGGTTTTTGAGTCGGATCGACCTCATAAATGCGATAGAGTTCTTCACTCCAAGTAGTTGTTGCTGTGGCAATATCGTGTTCCCAACTGCCAATACGGGCAATTTTTTGGGCTTCCAGCAGTCGGGATTCCGCCAACTGGCGAGCGCTAATGTCGCGCGCTACCCAAACAGCGGAGCTATCGGACAGCGGCGAAATTTTAGCAGCAAACCAAACTTCTTGGTTATTAATCGGCAGACTGTAATCAAAACTTATAGTTTGTTGGGTTTCCAATGCCTGTCTAACTTGAGCAAAATAAATCTCCTCGCTTGCCTCACGAAAAAATTGTTCGATGATGGAGTCGATCTGATTCGTCTGATGGTTGTATTGAAAAATTCCCTTGGTGGGTATAAGTTGAATTGTTTTTTCTTCGCACTCAAAAATCAATACAATATCTGCGATAGAATCAAATATTTTTACAATTTGCTCGGTAGAAGTGTAAAGTTTTTGTTCGAGCAATTTGCGTTCGGCAATTTCATATTGTAATAGTTCGTTAGTACGAGCTAAGGCGCCGGTACGTTCGACCACTTCGGATTCTAAAGTGCGATTGTAGTCAGTTAATATTTTTTCAGCTTGTTTGCGCTGTGCGATGTTATAAAAAGCATTGATGGCATAAATAATGTTTCCACCTTCGTCGAAAATTGGTGTGGCGCGCACCTCAAAAGGAATAAATTTCCCATCTCGATGCAGTTCTACATCTTCAAGGAATACTGTTTCGCCGCGCAGTGCTCGGAATGCGGGCAGTTCTTCAGTGGGATAAAGCTGGTTTTGGCGGTAGATTTGATAAACTTCTACTGCTTCTTCTAAAGTCGAATCGGGAATAGTTTCTACGGCGAGCCAATGCTTGGCAGTTTGGTTGAAGTACACGACTTTACCCGAGGCATCGTGGATAGATACTCCCGCAGGTATGGCTTCGAGAAATTGCTTGAGTTGGCTCTCGCTCTGCGCTAAAGCTTCATTTAAAGATTTTTGGTCTGCAAAAGCCTGTTGCAGTTGCGCTGCCATAAAATTGAAGGAATTGGCGAGATCTCCGACTTCATCCCAGCGCCTAATTTCTAAAGCTCGATCCCATTTTCCTTTGGCAACATTTTTGGCGGCGGTATTCAAGTGCATAATTGGTTTTGTTACCCAACGGGAAGTCAACAATCCGATCGCGATCGCCAGCGGCAGCGTACCGGTCAACAACCACAATGTGTTGCGCGTATTTGCTTGAATGCGAGCCGTGAAATCAGACTCTGACACCACCACCACAATCAACCAATCCAAACCGCGGACATCTCGATGGGGAGTGACGCGGACAAACTGCCTATCGCGGTTGCCCGCCAGGGTCAATTTCTCGGTTGTTTGCAGCGCGCGGAAGTTGCCAAATCGGTTGGCGAGTTGTCGAGCAATATCTCGCGTTCGGGCATCTTTGCTGTTGGTGGCTAGCAATGGCGTCGGTTGGTTTTTTGCTTGCGTTGCCAAGGGTGTTTCTAGTGTGGATGTGGCAATCAGATTGCCCGATCGATCAATAATAAAAGTTTGTCCTGACGCCGATAAGTGCAGCCTAGCCAGAAAGGTATTGATTGCCGAGGGCCCATTATCGGTGAGGCGATCGCTAATCCGTTCTCCTACTTGTTCGATTAACTGATGCGCTACATCCTCGACTGATTCCTGACCGCTTTTCAAAGAAAGATAGCCCACTAGCCCAACTACACTTACCGTTTGCAAAACAAACGGAACAATCAGAACTGTTCGCAGGGGAAGCTTGCTAAAAAAATTGGCGGTTAGGCGGTTGAAGTGATAAATGGGCATGGGTGTGAACCAATTGGGCTGATAGTCGTATTTTAACTGCTGTAGCGTGCCTTTACCGGCAATTGGCGCGCCCTAAAAACTGTGAAATTTTCCGCCAGGTTCAATATCGCCAACTACGGTTCATTTAAAACTATTTATTTCTCGGAGTTCCCCCTCGCATCCCCCTGGTTGTTGGGGGACTTTAAGTGCTTCCGGTTCCCTCCTTTTTAAGGGGGGTTTGGGGGGATCGAGCTTAACCCAAGCGTATTGCTATACAGCCAACTACTAGGGAAGATTGGGCGCGGCTGTCAAAATTTGCTTCTGTAATTTCTGTTTCTAGCTGTTTAGCATTTGATTCATTTTTACTTACGAAAACTGTGATAAATTTTCTAATTTCTTTGTGTCTATCGGCAATCATTTCGTTAATGAAAAGCCAGCGGTGGCGGGTTTATGAGATTGTAGGTTATGGGCAATTATTATTGGTGAACCCGCCCCTGCAAGATTTAACATCATACAAATCCGAATCAAACGGAAATGATATTATTTGTGCGTTCATCGAACCCGATCGCCCTCATGCCCATTTGCTAACTTGGCTAAAACGGTGGCGAAGAGAGCGGGTTCGATCGGCTTTGTTAAGTGTTCGTCGTAACCAGTGGCGATCGCCCGATCGCGGTCTTCTTCGCTAGCATAAGCTGTCAGCGCCACGGCCGGCAAGCGCTTGATTTTGTCGGATTCGGACGATCGCACTTTGCCGATCAGCGAGTAGCCGTCCTCAACGGGCATACCGATATCGCTGACTAAAATATCCGGCGGCGACTGCTGCAAAATGTCGATCGCCTCTGCAGCCGTTGCAGCCGCAGTCGCAGTCGCCCCGCACTGTTCGAGGGCAACCATCAAAAACTCGCAGTTGTCGGGTTCGCCGTCAACTACCAACACCTTTAAACCAGTCAAAATACCCGGAGGCTGGGGATTGGATTTTTTTTCTCCTCTCAACTGCCCCTTCTTACTCCGAGGCTGTTTGAGTGGCAGTGTCACCGTAAATGTCGCACCCTGGTCCTTACCTGGACTTTCCGCAGTCACAGTACCCCCGTGGAGTTGCACCAAGTGCTCGACGATCGCCAATCCCAGTCCCAAACCGCTATCAGCCCTAGTTTTCGAGGCGTCTGCTTGTCGGAAGCGATCGAACACGTAGGGCAGAAACTCAGCAGAAATGCCCTTTCCGGTATCGCTGACAGTAATTTGCACGTAATTGGGCGATGAGGAATCGCTAACAGCTATCGCAGACAAGCGCAGTTGCACAGTTCCCCCCGAAGGCGTAAACTTCACGGCGTTAGTCAGCAAATTCCACACTACCTGCTGCAACCTCTGGGCGTCGCCCCACATCAAGCCGACTGCGGGGTCAAGTTCTAACGAAACGGTGACAGACTTGGCCTCGGCTGCCGAACGAACTGAATTATGAGCCGCCTCGATCGTCCTTACCATGTAGAACCAGCCGGGTTTCAGGGCCAGCTTGCCTTGAACGATCCGGGAAACGTCGAGCAAATCTTCCACTAGCTGGATCTGCACCTTCGACTGACGCTCGATGGCATCCAAACCCGAAGCGAATTTATCTTCGTTGTAGGGGTGGGCGCGCAGGATCTGTGCCCACCCCTGAATCACATTTAAAGGCGTTCGCAATTCGTGGGAAAGAGAGTCTAGAAACTCGTCTTTCCGGCGGCTGATAGCTTCTGCTTCCGCCCGCGCGGCTTGTTCGCGCTCCAGCAACTGAGCGCGCCCGGCCTCGACTTGCTTGCGATCGCTGATGTCGGCGACGATCGACATACAGTTGATGTTGCCGTTGCTGTCGCGGACTGGAGTTGCCCACAAACTGATGTCGATCGAGCGGCCGTCTTTCCTTTGGCGCTGGGTTTCCATGCCGGCGATCGCCTTTCCTTCGCGAATTTTTTTCAAATTAGCCGTGAATTCCTCCCGCTTGTCTGCGGGAAGGCTGGGCACGAATTGACCTAGCGCTTCTGATTCATGCCAGCCAAAAATCCTCTCGGCTGCTGGGTTCCACATTTTCACAGTGCCGTCGTCGCAGTCCAAAACGGTAATTGCTAGGGGACAAGCCTGAATCAAGGCTTCTAAAGTTTGATTGATGTGCGATCGCGCTGCTTCTGCTTGTTTGCGATCGGTGATATCGACGTTCACCCCGATCGCCCGCCAAGGCAAACCCCGATCGTCCTGAAATACCTTAGCCCTGCAAGCAATCCAGCCCGCGCTGTTGTCCGGGCGGCAGATGCGGAACTCTATGTTTAATTCCTCCCCGGACGCCCCCGCAGCTTTTACCTGCTGTTCGGTAACAGCGCGATCGTCTGGATGCAGCATTTGGGCCCAACTTTGATAGCTGTCTAAAGCGCCGGCGGGCAGCCCGTACAAAGCCTCTAACTCCGGCGTACAGGCGAGCTCGCCGGTTTGGACGTTCAATTCAAAAGTTCCGATTTTGCCTGCTTGCTGAGCGATTTGCAGCCGTTCTTGATTCTTTTTGAGTTCTGCTTCCACCCGCGAGATTTCGGTCAAGTCGATGTAGAATGCGACGATCGTCTCTGGTTCGCGATCGTCCGGGGACAGAATCGTTCCGCCCATCAGAACCGGCACGCGGCTGCCATCTTTGCGGATGTACTCTTTCTTGAAAGGAGTTGCGACTCCCTTAGCCCGCAGTTCTTGGGCCGCTAAGGCGTCGAGGAGCAGGTATTCGGGGGGGGTCATCCTGTCCCACCGCATTTGACCGGAGAGCAAGTCTGAGCGGGTGTAGCCGACCATGTTGAGCAGGGATTGGTTGGCGTAGGCGATGCGGCCGCTAAAATCGCCGATCGCAACTCCGAAAATATTTGACTCGAACAGCCGCCGGAATATGGCTTCGCTTTGCTGCATTACCCGTTTTGCTTGTTTGCGATCGGTGATTTCGGCAATCACGGTGCTGACTCCCAGCAGTGTTCCGGATTCATCGCTCACGGGGTAAAAGCTGATTTGCCAATCCCGCAAAACTCCCGGCTGTTGCTTGGTTTCGGCCTTAATTTCCAAGTCGAGCACGGGGGTTTGCGTCGCCAGCACTTGGCGGTAAATCTGCTCTACCGTATCGGCCATTTCGGGAATTACTTCTCTAACGGTGCGCCCGAGGTGCTCTGCGATCGAGCGGCCGTCGATCGCAGCGAGGCATTCGTTCAGGCGGATGTAGCGCAAATTGGTATCGACAAAGCACAGCCCCACCGGTGTGGTTTTGTAAACTAAGTCGAGTTCTGCTAGTTGGCGGCGAATGCGTATTTCGTTTTCTCGAAGTTGGTTTTGGGCTCGTTTGCGATCGGTGATATCGAGTACGAAGAATGCTCCTTTGTCTGTGCATCCTTGGAAGTTTCCGCCGCCGACTAAAACTGGGAAGCGCGTGCCGTCTTTGCGGAGATATTCTTTTTCAAAAGGCGCGCAACTTCCTTCGGCTTCGACTTGCGCGACGGCGATGCGATCTAGTTCTAGATATTCCGGCGCCGTGAGATCTGGCCAGCGGATCTGTCCCGAAACTAAGTCTTCCCTAGTATATCCGATCATTTCCAGCAAGGCGTCGTTAGCGTCCGTAACTTCGCCGGTGACATCCCAGAAACCGATGCCGATCATGTTAGATTCTACCACGCTGCGGAAGCGCATTTCGCTTTCCCGCAAAGCTAATTCTGTTTGTTTAGCTGCGGTAATATCTGTGATAATTAGGCCGACTCCGATTATTTCTCCCCTTTCATTTTTCACTGGGTAGTAGTTGGCGAGCCAGTAGCCTAAAGTTTGTGGTTTTCCCGGAGGTTCGCCGCTCATTTCTAAGTTTAAAACAGGCTGGCCGGTTTCTAAAACTTGTTGAATTATCGGCGCAAATTTGGCAGCAGATTCTGGCAACAATTGCCGGAAGTCTTGGCCGAGATGCTGTTCTATCGGCAAACCGTTGAGTTCTGCTAATATTTGATTGATACGGATGAAGCGCATGGAGCGATCGAGAAAGCCAATCGCTAGGGGAGATGCTTCTAACAGCGAGTCAATTAAGGCAAAGGATTGCGATGTTTGAGATAGTGCTTGCTGCGCTTCAGTGTAAAGTCTGGCGTTGTCTAGGGCGATCGCGACGCGATATGCTAGGTCTTCTAGCATTGCCATGTCTTCTGCACTGTAGCGGCGGCCGAACTTTGAGGTAAAGCAAGTGATGGAACCCATTACCCGCCCGCGAGCCCTCAGCGGTACGCAAGCGTGAGCTCCGATATTGAGCGAGCGCAATTTTTCGATTTCTGCTGCATTTTCGGCTCCTGCTGCTAAAATTTCCTCATCCACTTCGGCAATTAGTTGGGATTTTCCGCTGCAGATTACCAGCGGATAGCCGTTAACAGCATTGTCCGCGATCGAACTGCGGATGCTGAAGTTATTAATAGTCTCAACTATAGAGGGTTCTGCGTGAGCCACAGCGACTAGACGGACTTTTGAGTCGGTTTCGAGCAAATGAATGCAGCACCCGTCGGCGATCGAATTTATTGCTAATTCTGCTACCTTTTGCAGAAGCGTTTCCCCGTCAAACGCAGCAGCCAGCATTTTGCTGACTTCTGCTAAAAATGCCGAGCGCTGCTGTTCTATTTCCGCTTTTTCTCTCGCTGTTTGCTCGATTGTTAACTGCAATCTTTGAGTTTCCGCAAGTTTTATTTCTGTGATATCGCGGGCGACAATTAAGGCTGATTCTGGTACGCCATTTTTATCAAATTCTGGAACTACGCGGCATTGATAACTTCGGAGGCCGTTGATTGAGAAAGCCTGAAATTCGATAATTTCTTCTTGACCTGTTTCTAACACTTTGTGCAGGGTTTCACCCCACATCTGGCACACTTCCGGCGGCATTCCTATTTCTTGACAGGTTTTACCCAGGAAGAATGAAAACGGTTTTCCTTGGCTTCTTTCAACTGCTTGATTTACATAAATAACACGCAGTTCTTTGTCCGTGCGGATAATTATATCTGGCGTATTTTCTAGCAGCGTTCTCAGTTGCTGTTCGCTGCTTGCCAATGCTGCTTGCGCTTGTTGTCTTTCGGTGACATCTCTCACCGTACCCACGTATCCGATGAGTTCGCCGGAGTCGGAGAACATCGGCGAGGAACAAACGTTAATCCAGCGCACAATTCCTTCTGGTGTTTGCAGGCGATACTCGATCGCATATTCCCCACCTTGCCGAGTATAATCTAGCCATCGGGCCAATACGCGATCGCTGTCTTCCGGGTGAATGCAATTCTCCCAACCATCTCCTAAAAGTTCTGTCAAACTCAAGCCGCAAATAGCCTGACAGCGCGGGTTTGCATAGGTGTAGCGCCCCTCACAATCTGCGATAAAAATGCCGACAGGCGAACAGGAACTTAAACAGCGAAATCGTTCTTCTTGAGCTTGCAGCGCTTCTTTAGCTAGTGTCAGTTCTTCTGTCCGCTGTAGGACGCGGCTTTCTAGGTTGGTGTAGGATAAAGCCAGGGCTATTTCTGCTTTTTGCCGCTCGGTAATATCGATACCAGTTCCTATCACATATTCGACCAAACCATCGCCATCGGTCGTCACAGTATTCGACCAAGAAATTAAGCGCTTATCCCCATTTTTATTTTGCCAATAGTTTTGATATTCGCTGGTAAAATGTTCGCCTTTGAGCTTGGTAAAAACTGTTTTAACCGGCTCTATTTCTTCGGCAATTAAGAACAAATCCCAAAGATATTTATTGATTACTTCGGCTGTCGAGTAGCCTGTAGTTTTTTCGCAAGCTTGGTTAAAGCGGACAATCCGCCCTTGGCTGTCGAGAACTACAATCAAGCAAGCTGTCGTGTCAATTACTTTTGAAATAATATTACGTTCTATTTCTAGTTCTTGTTCTGCGGACTTCAAGCCCCCATACCAAGCGATAACCATTGCAGCGGCCAAAAGTAAGATTGCAGGAGCTGGCTGGAAGGACAAAAGTAACAGAGATGTCAGCAGTAAAGCCGTGCAAGCGCTCAATGTAGCAATACTGTAAGATTTAATTGATAAGGGCAAGACCTGAAACCGAGTCATTTTTGTTGACCTGTAGCGATGGCGCGATCGTACTATTGCTGATGTCGATGAAACAACCTGGTTAAAACTTAATTAAAACTAAGTGTTTATTTTTTCTATACAAAACCAC
Source organism: Oscillatoria nigro-viridis PCC 7112 (assembly GCF_000317475.1). NCBI lineage: Bacteria > Bacillati > Cyanobacteriota > Cyanophyceae > Oscillatoriales > Oscillatoriaceae > Phormidium > Phormidium nigroviride. The sequence goes on along the minus strand of NC_019729.1, from coordinate 7,036,455 downwards.
ATTTGTCGGCTCTGTGCCATCTTCCCAGAGACAGATTGAGTGCGGGATTGGTGCTGAATCAACTGCTATCATAGATCCAGGGACAAATTAGATTATCTAATTTCTGGGAGCAATAAGCGAGTGAATCACAAGCTGGCCAAAATTATCGGATTATTTTTCGCAGCCGCCACCCTCTTTGGATTCGTCGGTTACGCACTTCAAAATCCCTACTTAGCCAGCAACTGTGCGATGTCGATCGGCTCCCCCAATCTTACCATCGCGGCCGGCGGGGCGATCGACAACAAACGATCCCAAATTTATCTCAACGGAACTTGGCAATTTGTCCCCGCAGTTGGCAACCTCCAAAACCCCCCCGTCTCCCCAAATTGGGGTTCCATCTCGGTACCTGGAGACTGGCAAAAAGAAAACAACGAATCGGTACCCGGAATCATCACTCGCGGCAGCGGCAAAGATTGGGAAAACTTCAACAGTAAACAACTATCAAAAGCTTGGTATCAGAAAAATATAGACATTCCCGACGACTGGACAAACCGCCGCATCTTTATCGACTTAGCCAGAGTCAGCACCGATGCAGTCATCTTTGTCAACGGGATTAACTGCGGTCAAATCCCCTGGCCCTACGGCACTATTGAAATTACCAAAGCAGCAAAACTAGGTCAAAACACCATATCCATCTTAGTGGTGGCAGTATCCGATGAAAAGGAAAAAGCCGTCATCATGGGCCCCACAGAAATCTACACAGAAAAATCCAAGTTGCAATCGCGGGGAATCATCGGTGAAGTACGGCTTCTGAGCCTTCCCCCAGGCCCGCTAATTAGCGACGTATTCGTCCAAACTTCCACCAGAAAAAAGCAAGTTAAATTAGATGTAGAACTCAAAGACGTTGCCCAAAACGGTAAAGTAGAATTAATCGCGCAAATGCTCGACGAAAAAGGCAAAGTACAACAACAATTCACCGCAAATGCCAGCGTTCAAGCTAAACCACTTCAAACCTTACAAGTCCAGTGGAATTGGCCAAATCCCCGTCTTTGGGATGTCGGGCAACCAAACCTTTACACCCTGCAATTAGCAGTAAAAGGCAGCGGCATTGATACGCAATACCACCAACCTTTTGGCTTCCGCGAATTTTGGATAGAAGGGCGCAAATTTTTCTTAAACGGAACTGAATTTCGGCTGCGACCAATCTTGCACTCCGATACTTGGCAAGGCGGCATACTAGAAGTTTCTGACCGCCTAATTGATGGCTACGTAAAAGCCGGTTTTAACATAACAGAAATGTGGCCTTGGAATCACGACGAACGGGGTAGATGGCACTTCCGAGAGTTATTTTCGGAAAGAGCAGACCTCAAAGGTTTTCCAATTATGGCTCCCGCTTTAGATATTAGTCCTATCGCTTGGAACGGCAAGTGGAAAAACCCTTACTGGAAAAACCGCTGGAAAGCCCGAATGGTGACTGAAATGCGCCGCTACCGCAATCATCCATCAGTATTAATGTGGGCAACAAGTCCTAATTTTTTCGGCAATGCTGACGACCAAAATCCCCGCCGCATCGGCAAAAGCAAAGTAGAAGGAACTCTCAGTCCCTCGGAAAACGAGCGTTTGCGGGTCAACACTCCCCTAGGAAATGACGCTATAGCTACCATTAAATCGGCTGACCCAACCCGACCTGTGATGGTACACCAAGGCGCATACTTCGGCGATGTTTACGCGCTGAATACTTATTTAAATATGATTCCCTTGCAAGAACGGGAAGAGTGGATTTCTGAGTGGAGTAAAACCGGGGAAATGCCCTACATGGCTGTCGAGTTTGGGACTCCTCTGCACGCCACGATGATGCGGGCACGCAAAGGTTTTGGTCAGGCGATTCTCAGCGAACCTTGGATGACTGAGTTTGCGGCCATTTATTTTGGTAAGCAGGCTTACGAGTTGGAAACTGCCGCTTATAAAAATAAAATTCGCGAGCAGTTTTTCAGGGGTCAGGAGTATCAAAGCTGGCATTTTAAAAAAGAGTTAGATTTTGCACCCGCTTTTCAAAAGTTGCAGCAGTTATTCAGTACAAATACTTGGCGGAGTTGGCGGACTTTTGGAATCTCTGGGGGGATGATTCCTTGGAATGACGGGCACGGTTGGGAAGTTTCCGAAGCGGGCAAAAAAAAGGTGGATATTGGGGCATTTCAACCTGGTGGCCGGGGAGTTTATTTGAAGCAAGTCTCAAATAATCTTTTGAATTATTTGCAGCCCGAAGCTTATATTGTTCATCCTGGGGGCGAGGCAATTATGAATAATAATAGCTCTACTTTGGCTTGGATTGCTGGTGCTAGTCCGGTTTTTACTGCGAAAGATCGCAATTTGTTTGTGGGCGGAAAACTGGCTAAGCAAGTAGTGTTAATTAACGATACGCGGGCAGCGCAAGAATTTTCGTTTAATTGGCGAGTTTTGGTGGGCGGGAAAGAAGTAAAAAAAGGCGAGGAAAAAGGGACGATTGAGTCGGCAGGTACGCTGTTTTTCCCAATTGAGCTAAATTTGCCAAATACCATTTCTAGCAAGGCTGACGGCGAAATTCGCTTGACTGCGCGGGTGGGCGATCGATCGCATTCTGATACATTTGCTTTCCGGGTTTTTCCCAATCAAGCCAAAAGCAAGGATACGCTGACAATCTTCGATCCAGCGGGCAAAACATCGGCCATGTTACAACAGTTAGGTCATCAGCTTGTACCGTGGAATGGTTCGCAACTTGCATCGCTATTAATTATCGGTAGGGAAGCGTTTTCTAGCGGGGAAAATTTGCCGGGAAGTTTAGAAAGTTTTGTGCGAAACGGCGGCAAAGCAATTGTGTTTCCTCAGCGCCGGGAATGGCTGGAAAATACGGGTTTCCGGGTTGCTGCCCACGTCAGCCGCCGCGCTTTTCCAGTTGACAGCAACCATCCGGCAATTAGCGGTTTAGACAGTGAAGATTTGCGGGATTGGGCGGGGGAAAGCACCCTGGTTGAAGCTTATCCAAATACGATCCAAACTGGCGCTAATTTGAGTCCGGCAAATAAACCTTGGTACGGCTGGCGTTGGGGAAATCGCGGCGGTGTCAGCAGCGCTTCTATTGAGAAGCCGCACCGCAGCGGTTGGCGCCCTATTTTGGAATCTGAGTTTGATTTAGCTTATTCGCCGCTGATGGAATTAGATTACGGAAAAGGGCGGCTGATTTTAAACGAGTTGGATTTGGAAGACCATTATTCTGTAGATGCTGGGGCGGCGCAGTTAGTGCAACAAATTGTGAGTTACGGGATGAATTCTCCGGTACTTGGAAAGCCGGATAAAGTGGTTTTAATAGGGGGAGATGGAGATGCCCAAAAGTTGGACAGTTTGGGGGTAATTTATCAGCGCGCTAGTTCGCTTTCTAATGATGTTGATTTGGTCATTGTGGGGAGAGAAGCGAATCTAAAAGATGCAGCTTTGCGCGGTTATTTGAATGCTGGCGGGAAGGCGTTTTTCTTGCCGCGTCAAGTGCCTGTGGCGGGTTTGGGCGTCGGTTTGCAGCAAGCGCAGGATTTCGGGGGTTCGCTGGCGGTTCCGAGTTGGGATGAGGTGAAGGGGGTTAGCGCCTCAGATTTGCGATCGCGCTCTTTTTATGATACTTGGTTGATTAAGTCTGGGGGAGAAATGGGTGCTGACGGTTTGTTAAGCCGGGTAAAAGTTGGCAAGGGTGTGGCGATTTTTTCTCAGATTGAACCGGACAGTTTGAATGCTGATACTAAGACTTATTTGCGTTTTACTCGCTGGCGGCAAACCCGGGCAAATGCTCAGATTTTGGCTAATTTAGGGGCGAGTTTTAAGGCGGATGGATCTGTGTTTAACGGTTCGAGTCGGGAGTTTTATCACTGGGATTACAGAACCGATTTTGAGAAGGGAGACGATCCTTATCGGTATTATCGATGGTAGGATTTTTTTACCGCAGATTAACGCGGATTAACGCGGATGTTATGAATGATTTGAGGCGTGATATTAAAGGTAAAAGTACAATATAAAGGGGGAGCATCTCACTTTTGCAGTTAAGCTAGAAATTGGAGTTTTAAGGCAGGAGGCAGGAGGAAAGAGGAAGAAGGAAGGAGGCAGGAGGAAAGAGGAAGAAGGAAGGAGCCAGAAGAAGTGTTTTTACAAATATGAGATGCTCCCTATAAAGGTATGAGTATCCAGCAGTAATTTCATAGATTCCCTGTCCAAAATTCGTCTGGTAACGGTTCATCAAAATCATTACTTGTCCAGACTGCTCCTGCGTGCAATCCTGCTGTACGCTGCTTAGTTGGGGATGCGATCGGCGCTAAACGGACAAGGGGAATGCCACCTTCTGTGAGAACAACCTCTATGCCTTTAAGTGCTAGAGATAATAACTCTTTTAAATTTGTCTGTGCTTCTTGCACGTCAACTGTTTTTGTCAGCATTGCAGTTATCCAAGCTAGGGATTAAAAGTGCGATCGAACAGAGGTTAACAATTTCAAGCTTAAATTGCTGATTTTATTATACTGTTAAATATCACAGGTCAAAGTGTCGCCTGAAGCGGGGGTCTAGTTTGTCGGTTTTCTTTTGGTTGCAGGTGCCGCAGAGGGTTTGCAAGTTGCTGATGTCGTTGCTGCCGCCGCGCGCTAGGGGGATGATATGATCGATCGTCAGTTGGGTTTCTAGCTTGGTTTGGCCGCAGCTTTGGCACTGGTATTTATTGCGAGTAAATACATATTTTCTGACTTCGGGGGGAATCGGTATTCTAGGGGTTTTGCTCATCTTGTGTTGCTAACTCTCTTTAGGCATTTTTTGACGCAAATCGTCCAGGGGAGAAACTACTTTAGTATCTGCTGATTTTCCAATTTCAGTAACTTCTGCAACTTCAAGCTCTTCAGGCTGAAACTCTAAAGTAATTCTCACTTTTCCTCTTTGCCAACTCTTAGCACCCGGCTTCAGTATTTTACAATCTATTCCTTCTCTAAACCACATTTCTTTTAATTCTGTCCATTCACCTTGATTTTTTTGCTCTTTTATTAGAGTCATCATCGCTGCAATAAACTCACTTATTGTAAACGTGCGGTTAGTGACTAAAATGTGATCCGAATATACAGACACAACATCGTCACGTTTCAGTGAGTCAAAGTTATCATTCATTTTTATTTCCGGTTTGGGCTAGTGTAATTATAATGGTTTTTGGTAAGAATTCTACAAGTGTTATTTAGCTTAAGTTTATTGGGTACTTGAGCCAAGACTACATCACCGCGCCGTAAGTTCATCGGCAAATAATTCGTCATAAATGTCATTTTCCGCACTCAGCCAATCTTGATAAGCTTGGGATACAAGCAGCGGTTGAACGGATTCTTTTCCACTTTTCAAGAATAGGGCTAGGTTCAGAAGTGTTGCTAACTTATCTTCTGGAAGTTGCTCGATTATTGTTATAAGTTTTTGGCGAAGGTTCATAGGAGTAAAGTCGCTCTTTGTTGGCTATTATAGCACAATAAACACAAGAAAGAAACCAGGTGAATATAATTCACCTGAATTGGAATCATTCACCATCTACCGAAACGCTATCAGTTTGTCCAATTACAGGCAACAAATGCTCGTGCAGCTTCATCGCCTGCAAACAACTATTAATCCCAGAAACCGCCCGATCGTACTCTTTGATCTTTTCTTCATTCTCAGCTTGCCGCCGCAGATTCCCAGCAATCTTTTCCTCCGCTTCCTGTGCCAAAGTTTGCTCTAAATAATCGCGGGCTTGACTGTATTTCTGCAAAATATCATCAGCTTGCTTTTGGGCCAGTGGCAACAAATGCTCTTTCAGGGTTTGGTTGACAGTTTGGCGGAAAGTTTGCCGAATAGTTCTAGATACTTTCGGCTCAAAATCTAGCCGCAATAATTGCCGAATTGCCGGTTGGGCGTCCACCATATTTTCGCAGTCGAAACCTTGAGATGTTTGCTGCAATGTTTCGCGGAATTGATAAATCGAAAATGTGCCTTCGTCGTAAAAACGGGGACTTTCTCGCACGTAGCGATCGCACTCAACACCCGCCGCATTTACCAAAGCATCAGAAACCCGCTTTGATAACTCCTCTAACTGCTGTTCAATTCCCCCGTCGTTCCCCAACAACCGATAGAGTAATCGATAGTATTCCGACTTGCGAACGCTATCTTTCAAATACTGGAAATAATTATCAACCAGTGACTTAGTAGCCTCTACTAAAATATCTTCCAACTGATTCGCTAAATAATAAAGTGCTTCAACTAAAACAGCAATTAAAGGTGCTGTGGCATTGCGGGGATGATTCCGCAAAGTGCGTCCGTAAGCCGCCTCAACAGAAAATCCGTCTAACAATTCATCCAAGCGGCGGATCATCCGAGATTGCAGTTGCCGAAAGTCTATATCGAAAATATCGCATCTGTTCATAATCATTTCATTGACTTCTTCGGCGATATGTTCCCGAAAATCCTGTCCGACTTGCTGCAATTCTTGATTTAAGCGTAAAAGTTCCTGTGCTTTCATCGCCTCAATTTCGCGGGGCTGGCTGTCCAAATTCCGCTGAATTGTTTGGTAGTATTTCCGCAGTTGAATGCACAAGTCTTCCAAGTCGTCAGCTAAATTTTTGAACAGTTGCGGGCGTTTTTCTTCGGTGAGGTAACGGGTGATGGCTGTGCGAAAATCTTCGATGCCGCTATCTTGAATTAATTGAGCAATTAATGGTTGTCCTTGCTCTGCAAGAATCCGCACGTAGTTTTCATTTGGTGTTTCGTAGCTGTTAACTGAAATCCGAAATCGGCTGGGAGACAGTTTGCCGGAATTCGCGCAGTAGCGATTAAATTCACTAACAAATTGCGGAGTTTCTTCACTATTACCGAGCAATTCTGAATCTAATTTATCGTCTCCAAAAACTCGCCCTTTACTGGTGGCAAAGATTGTATTTAAACCAAAGCGATCGCGCCCTGTTGTCCCTCGAATCAAACTCCCGTAAAATCCCAACAATCCGCTAGTTTTGTAAACTCTCGCAGTATCGCGAAAGTCGGAATTAATCAGATTTTCTAAGCGCTGTCGCAGTTGCGTGTTGTACCAAGTTTCGTCAATGCGGTTGAAAATGTAAAACAGCCGATCGCGAATTCCCGGATTTCCCCGTGTCTTTTCCATCAACTCGGTTTCTTCCGTCGTCATTTCCCCAGACGAAGCTGCTTTCAAAACGCAGACAACGGCCGAAGTATCGGGGCTTTCAATCTTATCATAAGTCAATTCTGCATCCCGCTGCACCGGCGCATCAATTCCCGGCGTATCTATAATAATATTGCCATCTTGCAGCAAGGGATGATAACAGTAATATTCAACTCGTTTGAGTACAGCACTGTTACTACCGCGACGGGCATAACTAGCAGCTTCCTTGAGATTGGAAAAGTTAAACTGTTCCATCGAGTAGGTAGCGTTTTCGAGAGTTTGGATGCGATCGCGATTTGCCTCAAAACCTTCTAACAGCAGCATCAAAGCCTTAGCTTTTTTGGCTACCTCGGATTTATTTTCGCCGCCTTCCGTTTCAATAATTATGTTACATCCCTGAGACAACAGCGACACTACATCTGTTTGATTAATATTAAGTTCAGTAGCTAAACCTAACTGATGGCAAAGCACAGAAGCTTGCTGGCCAATCTCAAACTCGCTCAAAAAAGTGAGAACAACGCGCTCTTTTTCCGGCTCAGCAAAGGCGATATAACATTCCGTACCAGTCGCGTGTCCTTCAGCACTGTAGAGCAATTCCCGCTCCAGCAAAGCATTAATTAACATAGATTTTCCCGCACTGAAAGCGCCAGCAAACACAATTTCAAACTCAGGAGAAATTGCCTTTTTCAGAGAAGCTTGTACCGCCGTGATATCTTGTTGTCGCAAAGAGGATTCCTGACGCAGCAGTTGCAGTAAAGAGTCAACTTGCTCTTGCAGATTGTTGCATTGAGGGGGCATTTGAGTCATCGCTGCAGACTGCTCCTAATTGTGGGAAAATTACCTTATTGTTAATTCTCTGCTAGTTCAGGAATAATCACAACAGTAATTTTACTTATGCGATCCAGGATTGCTGAAAGTGCGATCCTCTTCGTTGGCGTAGCCCCCGTAGGGGCGGGCTGCGCTAACGGCTATTCTGGCGACAAATCTTATCGTTTACGGTTGTTTGGGAATTATTAAACCGCAGAGGCCGCAGAGGGCGCAGAGGAAGAGAAGAGAGAGATGAATAATTGCTATACCCACGGATTTCATATCATCTATTTACAGCCAAGTGGCTAAATGTGATATGTCAGTAAAATTTAGCCAAGCATCTCCTAATTTTTCGTACAGCATTAGTAGTAAGGCGCGCATTATTGCGCCCCTACAAAATTCAACTGGGGCATTGCGTACTCTAAATTAAACCGATAAATCCTGACGCGGTTTAAAAGACTCAACCTGTCGCAACTTTTCGTATAATTCCCGTTCCTCCTCACTAATTTCCTGGGGAATTAACACCTGAATTTCTACCAATTGATCGCCCCGATCGCCATTTCCGGTCGGATAGCCCTTGTTAGCCAGCCGCAACCGCTTTCCAGTCGTTACTCCCGGTGGCAATTTCATTTTCACCCTACCATCCAGCGTCGGTACTTCCACATCTCCACCCAACACCGCTTCGCTGGGAGTCAGCGGCAATTCGCAGCAAACATCCGACATTTCCAATCGAAAAAATGGATGGGGAGAAACTGTGATTTTTAAATATAAATCTCCGCCGCCTATACCTTGATTTCGCAAGCGAATCCGCTGGCCTGATACCATAGCAGGAGGCAGATTTACCTCGATCGCTCGCCCATCTTCCAGACGAATTCGCTCGGTACCACCCGAATAAGCCCTTTCCAAAGGCAGAGTTAGCCTGGCCTCAATGTCTCGTCGCATTTCGCGATCGGCTGTTTCCCGTCGCATTTCGCGATCGACTGTTTCCCGTCGCATTTCGCGATCGACTGTTTCCCGTCGCATTTCGCGATCGACTGTTTCCCGTCGCATTTCGCGATCGTCCAAATCCCTTCTAGGCGGGCGAGAATTAGCCACATAACTCGTTTTCTTAGAAGCCGTACTCCACGGTTCAGAGGAGGCAAAGCCCGGTGCATCATTCGCTGTCGCCATCCTCACTTCCCGGCGCCTTCCGAGCACTTGGTCGAGAAATTTATTAAAATCCGAGTAATCGCTAAAATCGACATCTTCGGCCGGTTTTTTGCGGGTAGTTTTAGTGTTTCCCCAAGTTTTGAAATTGGGAAGTCGCACCCCTTGCTTTCCTTGAAATCCCTTTTGCTTCCAGAATTTACTAAATTGGTCGTATTGAGTTCGCTTGTCGATGTCGGAAAGAATATCGTAAGCTTCATTAATATCCTTAAATCTATCTTCAGCAGATTTATCCCCCGGATTCACGTCAGGGTGCAACTGTCTGGCTAGCCGTCGATAGGCTTTTTTTATTTCATCAGCCGTGGCATCTTTGGGCACTCCCAAAATTAGATAGTAATTGCGAAAATTCTGCATAGTTAGAGAAGGATGAGGGAAGTTCGGCAACGAGCAATGTACGGGATGTAACGAATGTAACGGATGTAAAGGATAGAAGGAAGAAGGATGAGGGATGAAGCAAGAAGGATGAGGGATGAGGTTTTATCCTTCTAGTTTGTTGATTGTACTGACAATTAATCCTGTGAGTTCATCTGCTTCTTTGATAACTGGTGAGATTTTTTCTGGTGCTGCTAACCCTACTCTTTCAGAAATCACTAGATGAGTATCCAGTTCTCTGAGCGAACCGAGAGCTATTCGCAAATATCGAATATACTCTTGTCTAGTAACACGCCCATATCCCTCCGCCATGTTAGCTGGTACTGATACAGATGCACGACGAATTTGACTGGTAATACCATAAAGTTCAGACGAATGAAAAGATTTAGTTAATTCGTAGCAAAGTTGACAAATATCAATAAATACCACGCTGCCAGATGTATTGTTCTCTATGGGTCATACAACATAATTTTCTCCTTACTTATCCTAGTAATCTTTATCTAATTCAAAGAAATCTACTGTAGGAGAGGAGAAAGAAAGGAGCCCAGAAGAATTAGGAAAACAGCCGTCACAAATTATCTGCATAAAATCCACTATTTTCCTTCTTCCTTCTTCCCTCTTCCTTCTTCCTTCTTCCTTCAATTACAACCAATCGTCGTCATCATCCCAATCGTCGCTTTGATTTTGATAAGGGCGAGTGGGGCGATTAGCACTGCTTCTACGATCGTAGGAACGATCGTTCATACGATCGTAGGAACGATCGTAGGAACGATCGGGAATTGGATCGACAGTCGATCGCCTGTACGGTTTAGGATTTTGATAATAGCTGCTATCATCGCTGCGCCGCTTGGTACTGTCACCGGTAAAAGTCCGCTTCACAGACTCAAAGAAATCGTCATCATCGTCATCCATCGCAAACGCGGAAACTTCCCGGCTCAAATCGTAAAGAGCATCCTGCAAATCCGAACCAACTTGGTCAACTCCCCGCTCGTCGTTGCGTTCCAAACTGTCTCGCAATTCCCGAATTAAAGTTTCAATTCGCTGGCGGCTTCTTTGAGCAAACTGCATTCCGCGATCGAGCGCCACCTCTCGCAACTGCCGCTCGGCTTGATAAGCTAAAGCTTCAGCCCGATTGCGTTTTTCTACCCTTTCCCGCTGCAACTTATCAGCTTGAGCAAACTGTTCCGCATCGCGAATCATTTGATTCACTTCCTGCTGAGTCAGCGTCGAAGCACCTTGCACGGTAATGCTTTGTTCCCTGCCGGTAGTTTTGTCCAAAGCAGTCACCAACAGCATCCCGTTAGCATCAATATCAAAAGCTACTTGCACCTGCGGAATCCCTCGCGGTGCCGGCGGAATTCCAGTTAGTTTAAACCGTCCCAAAGACTTATTATCTCTGCCTAATTCCCGTTCTCCTTGGATTACGTGAATTTCTACCACAGTTTGGTTGTTTTCAGCAGTGGAAAAAATGTCCGATCGCCTGACTGGAATAGTAGTATTCCGAGGAATCAGTTTTTTCATCACCCCGCCGATAGTTTCCAAACCCAGCGACAGCGGCGTCACGTCCAACAACAGCACATCGCGGACATCCCCCCCCAAAATCCCCGCCTGAATAGCTGCTCCCACCGCCACAACTTCATCGGGATTGACATTTTGATTCGGTTCTCGATCGATCAAACTGCGAACAACTTCCTGAACCAAAGGAATGCGAGTCGAACCGCCGACTAGCACAACTTCATCAATGCGAGAAGGACTCAAATTTGCATCGGCCAAAGCTTGTTTCACCGGCCGCCGCAACCGCTGCACCAAATCTGTGCACAGCCCCTCAAATTGACCGCGAGTCAGTCGCGTTTCCAGATGCAAAGGCCCGTCTTCATTTGCATCGATAAACGGCAAATTAATCTCCGTGACACCGACTCCCGACAGCTCAATCTTGGCTTTTTCTGCCGCTTCCATCAATCGCTGCAAAGCTTGGCGGTTCCGTCGCAAATCAATTCCTTCTTTTTCTAAGAATTGATCTGCCAACCAATCAACAATTTTGGAGTCAAAATCATTGCCACCTAATTGAGTGTCGCCGCTAGTTGCTTTGACTTCAAATACTCCGTCTCCCACGTCTAAAATCGACACATCAAAAGTACCGCCGCCCAAATCAAACACTAAAATAGTTTGACTTTCTCGCCTGTCCAAACCGTAAGCCAAAGAAGCCGCTGTCGGCTCATTTAAAATCCGCTTGACTTCAAGTCCGGCAATTCGTCCCGCATCCCGCGTCGCCTGTCGCTGCGAATCGTTGAAATAAGCCGGAACAGTAATTACAGCCCCCGTCACCTCTTGTCCCAGATAGCGGCTGGCTTCATCGGCCAGTTTCCGCAAAACCATCGCCGAAATTTCCTCTGGGGCAAAATCTTTTTTCAGGCGGGGACACTTGACTTTGATGTTCCCGTTTTCGTCGCGGCGAGTTGTGTAAGGGACGCGCTTCGATTCAGGAGTCAGTTCGGTATATTTGCGTCCGATGTACCGCTTGACGGCGTAAAACGTGTTTTGCGGGTTGAGAACAGTTTGGCGTCTGGCCATCTGTCCGACAAGGCGTTCTCCTTCCTTTGTGAAAGCGACTACCGAGGGAGTTGTCCGCATCCCTTCTGCATTGGCAATCACAACCGGTTTGCCGCCTTCCATGACGGCTACTACTGAGTTTGTTGTTCCGAGGTCAATGCCAACTACTTTACCCATGCGTCAGTTATCTCCTGTGGCGTTGTGTGTAGCTTTTTCAATATAAGCGTTAAGTATGATTGCATTTATTGTACCGCGTCGAGAAGCGGGGGCTGCGGGGGGATTGCCTCACCTGCGGCTGAGGCTGGGGTTGGCTGGGTGCGATCGATCCCAAGAGTGGATTGGCGATCGCCTTTAGGAGTAGGAGTGTCAACTTGGGAAAGCCGTGTATGTCCATCTTTTGAGAGCAAAAAAAATTAGAGAATTAATTAACTACTGCGTTTTGCTAAACTAAAAGCAGCTAGCAGAATTGTTGAGCAAACAGGAACATAAAAATATGACTGTCAACTCTGTTCAAAATTCAGAAACCTGTCAAGAACACTCGATAGTTGACGTGCAGCATACCAACTGCTGCATTGTCGGAGGTGGGCCGGCAGGTGCTGTTTTAGCATTACTTTTAGCGCGGCAAAATATTCCCGTCATGCTGCTAGAAGTACACAAAGATTTTGACCGAGAATTTCGCGGCGATACGCTGCATCCGTCAGTAATGGAAATTATGGAGCAATTGGGAATAGCCGAAAAATTGCTGGAATTGCCCCATACAAAAATGCGCCGCCTCACCATCCAAGCTGCGGTCAATACCGCCACACTCGTAGATTTTGCATATCTCAAAACCAAGTATCCTTACATCACTATTCTTCCCCAAGTCAAGTTTCTCGAATTTATCACCGCCGAAGCGCAGCGCTACCCCAGTTTTCAGCTAGTAATGGGAGCTAACGTACAAGAAACGATCGTCGAAAATGGCGTTGTGTGCGGCATTCGATACCGAGGACGCGGGGGATGGCATGAAGTGCGATCGACCCTCACAGTCGGTGCAGACGGTCGCTTTTCTCGCCTTCGCCAATTAGCAGGTTTTGAAGCGATTAAAACTTCCCCGCCGATGGATGTCCTGTGGTTTCGTTTGCCGCGCAGCCCGCATGATGTCAAAGATTCCGGCGTGGGAGGTCGAGCTGTTGGAGGTCATTTATTAGTCACGATCGACCGCTTGGATTATTGGCAACTCGGTTACATTATTCTGAAAGGCAGCTATCAGAAATTGCGCGAATCAGGAATAGAAGCTTTGCAAAAATCCGTTGCTGAATTAGCACCGGAATTTGCAGATAGGGTCGAGCAACTGAAAGATTGGTCGCAAATTTCTTTTCTGTCCGTTGAATCCAGTCGCCTTCCCCGCTGGTATCGTCCCGGTTTGCTGTTAATTGGGGATGCCGCTCACGTCATGTCGCCCGTAGGTGGCGTGGGAATTAACTATGCTATTCAAGATGCTGTCGTCGCCGCCAATGTACTCAGCGCCCCCCTGAAAAACGATCGCGTGCATCTGCGGGATTTGGCAGAAGTGCAGCGACAGCGGGAGTTACCCACGCGGGTAATTCAAGCATTTCAGTCCTTGATACAGGAGCAAATTATTAAAGGGGCATTAAATAGCGATCGACCGTTTACACCGCCACCTTTTTTGCAGTTACCAATTTTGCGAAATATTCCAGCGCGATTAATTGGTTTTGGATTAACTAGGGTTCGCGTGCAAAATTAATGAGATACACCTATACTTAAGTTATACCTATTATCAAAATACAGGAAGCCTGAATGACCGGATTAGAAGTATTGCAGTCAGTTGAGTTTCTCAAGATAAAAGGCAAACAAGTTGCTGTCTTAGATATCGAAACTTGGCAAGCACTCATCGAATGGTTAGAGACTTTAGAAGATTTGCAAATTGCCAAACAAGCATTAAAGGAGTTAAAAGCTGCTGGTGGAAATCGCGCTCGTGCCGGTTGGTTGAAATGGGATGATGTGGAATCGGAGCTAGAGTGAGTAATTACACAGTTTACATCAGACCCCAGGCATTTCAAGAAATCAAAAGCCTGCCGGGGAATATCCGACAGCGAGTGCGACAAGCAATTCGTGAATTAGCAGAAAATCCTCGCCCACCTCAGAGCAAACAGCTTGATGTTTCTTTTGAGCTTGATTTGTGGCGCCTGCGAATTGATAACTGGCGGATAGTTTATGCAATTACTGAAGCTGATAAAATTGTAGACGTATTCACTGTGCGGAAACGTCCGCCTTATAACTACGAAGATTTAGAGAAATTGCTTGCAGATATAAAGGACAGCGATGATTGAAAAACTTACTCCAGAACAAGAAGATTTAATGCTAGTTTATAATGAAAAGTGGTGCGAAATCATGTACTCCACTGAGCCGATCGATCGCGAAAAAGCAGCAGAGGCAGTTAAACAAGCTTACCTCGCAATTGACGAAAAAGAACCGGAAATTATTTTTTGCGGTAGCCCCTACGAAGCCGCTAATCTTCTTATGAGCTGCGAATCACTTACTCAGCTATATAAAAAATTCGGAGCCAACCTTTTTGAGAAATTTGCAGAGCAACTGTACAACGAGACTTGGGAAAATATAAGCGAACAGCTTTCAGATGAGTTGTCGGGCACGTTTTACCCGCAAGCATGGAATAGATTTTCTGATATTTTTCAGGAACTATTGGAAGCAAGCCTTGGTGAGGAAGAATTTTTTCATGACGAAAATTATGAGCCTCTAGATTCTATAGTATGGGCAGAATTTGCGGCAGATTGTGACTTCTGCTTCTCCGTCTTAAAGTGCAAATACAACCCCATAAAATGGCAAGCGCTTAAGTCTTTGACAACTCAATGCGGCTGGATTTTTACCTATGAAAAAGTTTGTATTGTGTGCGATCGCCCCCGCATCCTCTCCTTCGACAGCCAACACCGCCTCCACGCCGAAGGAGGGCCCGCCATTCAATTTGCTGACGGATACAGCCTCTATTCCTATCACGGCGTCACCTTACCCGAAAAATACGGAAAAATTCACCCCAACGAGTGGCAACCCCAATGGCTTTTATCAGAAGAAAACGCCGAACTCAAGCGAGTGCTAATTCAAGGAATTGGTTACGATCGCATAGCCCGCGAATTAGCAGCCGTTGAATTAGATACTTGGCAAGAATACACCTTATTAAAAATTGATACAAACGTTGACGTAGAGCCGATTTATCTGTTAAAAATGACTTGTCCCAGCACCGGATTTATTCACGCTTTGCGAGTGCCGCCCGATATCAACTCAGCCAGAGAAGCGATTAAATGGGTGAATTGGGGAATCGATTGTGAAGAATTTTCAGTACAGACTTGAATGGCATTACAGTTATGATTCGGCGGTTGAAACCGCTTTACCTCAAACAAAGTCTGCCTGCGCCGACTGGTTCATATTCTAACTCACATTACCAACATTCAACTCACCGAGGCGCTTCAAAATACTCAGCACGCTGTACAAATCATTCCCCGGATTGAAAAGGTAAAACTTCCGAGAAAAAGCGTACTGTGCTTTTTCCCGCTTAACTAACTTGACAAATAGAAAATCTGCCCCATTCGTTAACAATCCGTAAGTAGGTCGATCGGCACTGAGATTAGCTAACATATAAGCCAGTAACTGCGGAATCCCTACCTCCAAAGAAAACGCCGCTTGCTTGGACTCGATAACCACTACCCAAAACTCCTGAAACAAAGCCAAAACATCCAACTGTCCCCTCACAATCACTCCCTCGTCTTCCTCAACAATTTCTACAGACTTTTCTGCAGTAACATGAAAAGGAGCCAGATAAAAATCAGCTAAATCCAAAAGCGGAGACAGCACCACCATTTTGACTGTATTTTCGAGCAGCGGCGGATGTTTGAGCAAATTCCTGTAACTTGCTTTCACTCTGTCTAATCGTTGTTTTTCACGATCGCTGATTTCTTGCAAATCATCTTGCCACTCGCGAAAAAATTGATCGTCCTCAACCCACTCTATTTTGAAGTGGGTTTCCAAATCCTTCAGTGCGACATTTCTAGATTGAATTGTTTGTACCATAAATTTAAGCAATTCATCAAAATTCGCTCTTAATTTATGATAGCAATAATTGCTAAATTTCCGTTAATTGCGTTTCCTAGGGCATAGGGCACTAGGGCACTTCAGGTCAGACCCGCAGTCCGGCAAGGGTTGAAACCCCTGCCTCAAAGCTAAAGTCCTCGCTTCCGAGGACTGAAGAACTCATTAGTCCTCTTTGAGAGGACTTGTGCTATGAGACAGGGAATTAATTCCCTGGCGGACTTTCGGGCTCAGCCGACACCTCCAAGCACTGCCGTGTCCCTACAGATTTCCCAAAAAATGTAACGAGTTGTAAAGTATAATTAAATCGAAGCGAACACAGAGGCCAAGTAGTATCAAATGCGAGTTGCGATCGCCGGAGCAGGCTTAGCAGGACTTTCCTGCGCTAAATATCTCACCGACGCG
Organism: Oscillatoria nigro-viridis PCC 7112; assembly: GCF_000317475.1. Taxonomy (NCBI): domain Bacteria; kingdom Bacillati; phylum Cyanobacteriota; class Cyanophyceae; order Oscillatoriales; family Oscillatoriaceae; genus Phormidium; species Phormidium nigroviride. The sequence goes on along the minus strand of NC_019729.1, from coordinate 7,019,852 downwards.
GGCCACACCCCCATAGTCCTAGAAAGTCGAGACGTACTCGGCGGCAAAGTCGCCGCCTGGAAAGATGCAGATGGCGACTGGTATGAAACCGGGCTGCACATCTTCTTCGGCGCATACCCGAATATGCTCCAACTGTTCAAAGAACTTGACATCGAAGACCGGCTGCAATGGAAAGAACACTCGATGATTTTCAATCAGCCGGAAACCCCCGGAACCTATTCCCGCTTTGACTTTCCCGACATTCCCGCCCCCTTCAACGGCGTCGCAGCCATCCTGGGCAACAACGATATGCTCACCTGGCCCGAAAAAATCCGCTTCGGCATCGGTTTGATTCCCGCAATGCTTCAGGGTCAAAAATATGTCGAAGCAATGGACAAATACTCGTTTTCCGACTGGCTGAAAAAGCAAAACGTCCCCCCCAGAGTCGAAAAAGAAGTATTCATCGCCATGTCCAAGGCGCTCAATTTCATCGACCCCCACGAAATATCTGCAACCATACTGCTGACAGCCCTCAACCGCTTCTTGCAAGAGAAAAACGGCTCGAAAATGGCCTTTTTAGACGGTTCCCCGACAGAAAGGTTGTGTCAGCCGATGGTAGACTACATAACTGAGCGCGGCGGTGAAGTGCGGCTGAATGCACCCATCAAAGAGTTTTTGCTCAACGATGACAACACGGTGCGCGGCTTCCAGATTCGGGGAGTAAAAGGGGCAGATTCAGAAATTCTGACGGCCGATATTTACGTTTCCGCGATGCCGGTTGACCCGCTGAAGTTGATGATGCCGAAACCTTGGGGCGAAATGGATTATTTCAAACAGCTCGAAGGCTTGGAGGGAGTACCCGTCATTAATGTACACTTGTGGTTCGATCGCAAATTAACTGATATCGACCATTTGCTGTTCTCGCGATCGCCCCTGCTGAGCGTCTACGCCGACATGAGCAACACCTGCCGCGAATATGCCAGCCCAGACAAATCCATGCTGGAACTGGTTTTAGCACCGGCCAAAGACTGGATAGGCAAATCTGACGAAGATATCGTCGCAGCCACAATGGTCGAGTTAGAAAAACTCTTTCCCGATCAAATCCCAGAACCAGCCAAACTGCTCAAATATCACGTAGTCAAAACCCCACGTTCCGTTTACAAAGCCACTCCCGGACGCCAGCAGTGCCGTCCCGCACAAACAACTCCCATTAGCAATTTCTATCTAACGGGGGATTATACAATGCAGCGTTATCTTGCGAGTATGGAAGGTGCCGTGCTTTCTGGTAAGCTGACAGCGCAGGCTATTTCGACGGCCAATAACAAATGAAAAATTAAGAATTTTTCATAAAAACGTAAAAGAATCTCCCGTTTTCTAAACGGGGGAATGTCAGTTCTAATCTTTAAATTTCTTATTCTCGGATGCTGCAACTGTCAAAACTCCAGTGCATGAGAACTCTGGCTTCTGTGGATGACTCTTACGAACTGTGCCGCCAAGTCACGGCGAGTTATGCCAAAAATTTTTATTTAGGCACTCAACTCATGCCCGAAGCGAAGCGTCGGGCGATTTGGGCGATTTACGTCTGGTGCCGCCGCACCGACGAACTCGTAGACGGGCCCGGTTCTGATGCAACGACCCCTGAAACCCTCAATCTGTGGGAAAAACGCCTAGAATCTGTGTTTGCCGGCCATCCTCACGACGACTACGACGTAGCTTTGGTGGATACGCTGTCTCGTTTCCCGATCGACATTGGGCCGTTTCGAGAGATGATTGCGGGGCAGCAAATGGACTTGTACCGCAGCCGCTACGAAACTTTTGAAGAGCTCAATCTTTACTGTTATCGAGTAGCCGGTACTGTCGGGCTGATGTCGATGTCTGTGATGGGTGTGGACGAGTCGAATCCCGCTGCTAAGTGGAATTGGCACTGGGGTAATAAAATTCCCAAAGAAGAAGCCGTCTCCCTCGGTATTGCCAAGCAGTTGACTAATATTCTGCGCGATGTCGGAGAAGACGCCCGCCGCGGTCGCATTTACATTCCCTTAGAAGACTTAGCCTTGTTTAACTACACTGAAGAAGATTTATTCAACGGTGTGATTGACAACCGCTGGCGGGAATTGATGCGGTTTCAAATTCAGCGAGCTCGCAAATTATACGCCAGCGCCGAGCCCGGAATTAAAGTGCTCAGTCCCGATATCCGCTGGACTGTTTGGGCTGCTACTATGCTCTACAGCAGGATCTTAAATGCGATCGAACGCAATCAATATGATGTGTTTCAGAAGCGGGCTTATGTTCGCAATTCTCAGAAACTGCTGTGCCTCCCCACCGCTTGGCTGAAGTCAAAAGTGCTTTAGCCGCAGCCCGTATTGCGGGCGATTCAGCAACTGGTAAGGGGTATTTGTCAAGTTACAAATTATATGATCTCCAGCAAATTGCATATTAGGTTTGTGGGGACGCGCTAGTAGCGTGTCCCTACGTTTGGTGTGTTAATTTAAGTCAAATTAGTGGAGTAGCGGGCGGAATTTGCAATTGGGCGATCGAACTTTCCAACAATTGCTTTTCCTGCTGGAGTTTGGCTTCTAAATTTTGAATTTGTTCCCGGCGGGCTTCAACTTCAATCAAGCGGCGAGACAATTCTTGACTCTGCAAAGTGAGAGATTGCCTCCAATCTTCTGCTTTCTGGGCTTCTTGCTGCAAAAAATCGGGAGTAAAGCCTGTTGTTAAATATTTCTCTACTAATTGTAGCACCCAGTTTGTAGCTGCTTGAATATGCAAAACCTGGCTATTTTCGTCAAGATTTGCTAATACTAGCATTCCTTCATTTAAAACATTAGTTGCAGAGTAAATTTGATTTCGATCAAAATCTTTCGGTAATGTCAAAAAACATTTTTCACTAACAATAGCCCAAGTATCATCAGAATTTTGGCAAGCCAGCAATTGCAGACTTATCTCGCCTACAAATTCCTGATTTTGTACTTGGGCTAAATATAACATGAGGGTAATTAGTGATTGGTAATTGGTTATTAGTTATTAGTTATTTGTTGTACGAGTTGTGAACCCGTAGGGGCGGGTTTTACCAACAATAATTGCCTGAAACTAACTATCTCGTAAACCCGCCCCCGCCACTGTCAACAGTTAACTGTCAACTATTAAAACACCTTTAGCCGATCGCGCAAAATCTCCGCCTGTTTTTCGGCTTCCGCCAAAGCATCCCTCGCCCCCTGAACCACATCCGGAGTAGCCTTATCCACAAACTTCTGATTAGTCAAGCGCGCCGCAGTATGCTTAATTTCAGCTTCCACTTTGCTCAACTTCTTTTCTAATTTAGCACGCAAAGCCGCCAAATCGACCACCCCAGCCAGAGGAATCAATACTTGCACAGTACCGACAACCCCAGCAATTGTCTGTCCCAAATCTGCATCCAAACTAGCCGTAACTGTCAGATGTTCTACTTTTGCCAAATCCTGAATGTAAACGCCTCCATCTGAGATGATTTGGCGTTCTTTCTCGCTTTCGCTTTGCAAAATCGCCCTTACCTTCACACTGGGTTTGATATCAGCATCTGCCCGCAAATTGCGAATAGTGCGAATTGTCCCGAACAACAACTCAAACTGCTGTTCTAATTCAGCATCAATTAGCGAGAGTTCGGCTTCAGGATAAGCTTGCAAAGCCAAACATTCGCCATCAACTGTTTGAGTCAGAGTGTGCCAAATTTCCTCAGTAATGTGCGGCATAAAAGGATGCAGCAGTTTCAAAATCCCTTCCAACACAAAAGCAAAAGTTTGTTGTGCCGCTTTCTTAGAATTTGGTTCAGCATCCTTTTGCAAGCGAGACTTGACTAACTCAATATACCAGTCACAGAAATCGCCCCAAATAAACTCATAAAGTCCCTTCGCCGCTTCCCCCAAACCGTAATTTTCCAAATAATTGCGGCTTTGTTGTACAACTTGATTGTAGCGAGAAAGAATCCAGCGATCGCACAATTCCAAACCACTTTCTACAGAAGGGATTCCCAATTGCTGCGGAGTCTGTCCCTCCAAATTCATCATCACAAACCTAGCCGCATTCCACAACTTATTCGTGAAATTCCGCGAAGCTTCTACCGATTTCGATTCATCAGTTTTGCGATCGTACTCCATGCGAATATTTTGACCTGCCCCAACCACTTCCTTCACCAAAGTGTAGCGCAAAGCATCAGTACCGTACTTGCCAATCAACAGCAGCGGGTCGATGCCGTTATTTTTACTCTTAGACATTTTTTGACCGTTTTCATCCAACACCAAACCGTGAATGTAAACAGTATCAAAAGGCATCTTTTCAGTAAAATGTCCTGCCATCATCGTCATTCTAGCAACCCAGAAAAAGATGATATCAAAACCCGTAACCAAAGTAGTTGTCGGATAGTAAAACTCCAAATCTTTAGTTTTGTCAGGCCATCCCAAAGTTGAGAAAGGCCACAACCCAGATGAAAACCAAGTATCCAATACGTCTGGATCTCTTGCTAGCTGCACGTCATTCCCAAATTTAGCCGTAGCTTTTTCCCTAGCTTCAGCTTCTGTTTTCGCCACTACAAACGGCGTTGTATCAGTAATTTCTCCTTGAGTTTCGCTAACAGCATACCAAGCCGGAATTTGGTGTCCCCACCACAATTGCCTGGAGATGCACCAATCCTTCAGCTTCACCAGCCAATCGCGATAAACCTTTGTCCATCTGTCAGGAACAAAGACTGGTGAGTTGCTTTGATCTAATGCGTCTAAAGCGCGTTGAGAAAGAGGATCGATCTTGACAAACCATTGCGTAGATATCAAAGGTTCGACTGCAACTTTACCGCGTTCGCTGTAGGGAACAGTATGCTTGTAATCTTCTATTTTAACCAGAACCCCGTCATTTTCTAACCGCTGCACCACATTTTTTCGGGCAACAAATCGGTCTTGTCCCTGGAAAACTCCGGCATTTTCATTTAAAGTGCCGTCCTTATTCATGATGTTAATAAACGGCAAATTGTGGCGTTTACCCATCTCGAAGTCATTCGGGTCGTGGGCGGGTGTTACCTTGACGCAACCTGTTCCGAAAGTCGGATCGACAAACTCATCAGCAATGATGGGAATTTCCCGATTTACGATCGGCAAAGTGACAGTTTTACCGATAAGATGCTTGTAGCGATCGTCCTGTGGATTCACAGCCACCGCAGTATCGCCCAACATCGTTTCCGGCCGAGTCGTCGCCACCTCCAAATAACCAGAACCGTCCGTCAAAGGATAGCGGAAATGCCACAAATGGCCGTCAACTTCCTGCTGGTCAACCTCCAAATCCGACACAGCAGACTGACTCGCCGGACACCAATTCACCAGGTAATTGCCCCGATAAATCAGCCCCTCATCGTACAGGCGGACAAACGCTTCTAAAACCGCAGCAGATAAGCCTTCATCCATCGTAAAGCGTTCGCGCGACCAATCGACAGACACGCCCAAACTGCGTAATTGATTAGTAATAATATTGCCCGATTCCGCTTTCCACTCCCAGGCCCGTTCCAAGAATTTTTCTCGGCCTAAATCGTGGCGAGTTTTGCCTTCTGCTTTGAGTTGCTTTTCGAGAATAGTTTGAACGGCGATGCTAGCATGATCCGTTCCCGGCAACCACAGGGTATTGCGTCCAGTCATGCGGTGATAGCGGACGAGGACATCAATCAGCGTCTCTTCAAAAGCGTGTCCCATGTGGAGGCTGCCGGTGACGTTGGGCGGCGGGATAACTACGCAGTAAGGTTCGCCGCCTTTTTCGGGGTCAGCTTTGAAGGTTTGGTTGTCTTCCCAGTATTTTTGCCATTTGGCTTCGGTGGCTTGGGGGTCGTATTGCGGGGGTAGGTTTGCGGTCATTGGCGAGAGGGTGCAGGTTTTATATATAAGATTGTGCCACAGCGGGGGGAAGAGAAGAGGTTTGAACCGCAGAGGGCGCAGAGGGCGCAGAGGGAAGAGTGTTGCGAGGGTTTTGGATGTCGTAAAAAAACCTTTCATCCCTCCCCTCTCTGCGCTCTCTGTGTTCTCTGCGGTAAAATCCTCTTAATATCTATTCACCTCTTTACAATCCACTCCATTAAGAGAAGAGTTTTGAACCGCAGAGGGCGCAGAGGGCGCAGAGGGAAGAGTGTGGGGAGGGTTTTGGATGTCGTAAAAAAACCTTTCATCTCTCCCCTCTCTGCGCTCTCTGTGTTCTCTGCGGTAAAATCCTCTTAATATCTATTCACCTCTTTACAATCCACTCCATTAAGAGAAGAGTTTTGAACCGCAGAGGGCGCAGAGGGCGCAGAGGGAAGAGTGTGGGGAGGGTTTTGGATTATGATTGTGATTATTGGTTTGAGAAGAGGAGAGAGGAGAGTTGGAAGATGATCTGAATGAGTTGACTTATGCTGTGATTGGGGCGGCGATGGAGGTTCATAAGGAGTTGGGGCCGGGGTTTTTGGAAGCGGTATATGAGAATTCGTTGCGTGAAGAACTCTCGCGCCGGGGAATTCCTTTTCAACCTCAACCTACAGTAAATGTAACTTATAAAGGTGTTGTTGTTGGGGAAGGCAGATACGATATGCTGGTTGCCAACACTATCGTAGTTGAATTAAAGTCAGTCCAAACTCTACTTCCTATCCATGAGGCTCAAGTTATCTCCTACCTCAAAATGACTGGTTATCCTCTAGCCCTTCTCATCAACTTTAATGTCCGCTTTTTAAAAGAAGGAATTCGCCGCCTCATCCTGTCGTAAAAAAACCTCTCATCCCTCCCCTCTCTGCGCTCTCTGCGCTCTCTGCGGTAAAATTCTCTTAATATCTATTTCACCTCTTTATAATGCACTTGATTAAGAGAAGAGTTGTGAACCGCAGAGGACGCAGAGGACGCAGAGGGAAGAGCGATATTCAAGGCGGGGCGGGTTTAGGTTAAAATGAAGGTAAAATTAAAAGGTTTGATGGCATTATGAATGTAGCAGCACTTCGACATCAAATCGATCGATGGCTCGATCGACTCTCTCCAGAACATCTGGCATTAGTTGCGAGTTTTATAGAGTTTCTAAGCCAAAAGCAACGTCAGGGGGTAATCATTTCGCAAAATAATCTGTCAGAGGTTTTCTCAGCAGAAATTCTAGAGATGCCTCCTGCTAATTCTTTTAGTATTCCAGAACCATCAGAAATTGACGGAGAGGGTCAATGTAAAGCAGCGCTTCTACAAGATTTTCGGCAAGCTTGGCACGAAGCCATGACTGGGCAAACCATTTCGGTTGCTCAAATGTGGGAAGGAATTGAAAATGACTGACTTGCCCTTAATTCAAGTTATAGTTTCACCAACCTTCAATCGCAATTTACGCACTCTTGCAAAAAAATACCGCAGCATTCGCAATGATATTCAACCTATTATCGAACAACTCACACGGGGAGAACTGCCAGGAGATCGAATTGCTGGAGTGGGTTATGCAGTCTTCAAGTTGAGAGTCCGAAATAGCGACACTCAAAAAGGTAAAAGTGGTGGATACCGTTTAATTTACTACGTCCAAACAGCAACGGGAATCATTTTGCTGACCCTTTACACTAAATCCGAACAAGTGGATATTGCAGCAGAGGATATTCAGAACATTATTACAGAATACGAGCAGCAGCAGAGCGAAGATCGAGAGGATATCTAAGAGTTGGGGAATCTTGCGCCGTCGAATATGAGGTTTCGACATCTTCAGTGGTAAAATCCTTTTAATATCTTATTTGACAGAAATCCCTAATCCAAAACCCGCATTCTATCGGAGAAAGCCACGATTTTGTTTGCAGATCGACCGTTTTTTTGTATTAGTCCTACTGGTAAAACAACTTGCAATAATTAAGGTTCGCAATGAATAACAGTTATCAAACTCCAGGAATTGCGTTTTTTGTTCTCAAACTCAAACAAAAGTTTATAGTTTGTAGGCTGGTTTAACATCGTATAGCAACACGGGCGACTGCTATATGTCGATTACTTCACTTCCTTATAATCCACCCCGTAACTCGTATCTCTCCCCGACAAATACGTCGTTTTCCCCGTCAAAGCTTCCAAATTTGCTCTCGTTTTAGCAGAAGTAATTGTATTCAGCGGGACGCCCCACTTGCTAGCCAAACCAGCCGCCACGCCCACACCTTGTCCTTGATAAATATTCACCGTCGCAATTCGCCCGACGGATACAGCCATACCGACATACCCGGACGATCGCCCGACAATGGCTAAATTCTTGACTTTGCTAGCCAAAGCACTTTCTATCCCGAAATTATACACTGGCAGCGGCGGAACTCTTGCAGATAAATTCTTGACTCCGCCCCGCACGTCGAAATCGTAAGAAAAACTGCCGATCGACTTTTCGGGTACTGTTCCTCCTTTGATAATCTCCTGCCCCGTCAGCGGATCTACCACATCGCGAACGTTCAAAGTTTGCCTGATATAAATCTCGTCTGGAAGAAATACTCTCACATCTTTACCAGACTTCTTTTGTAGCCAGTATTGGAGATATGACATTTCTTTAATCATCTCAGGAGTCGGTTTTCTGCCGTTAGCTTCCATCTTCATGATTTGGTCAACTTGGTATTTAAACAGAAACCCGTTCCATGAGAGCACATTTTTGTTATAAACGCAGACATTGCCTTTATCAAAAAAGAATCCTTTATTTTGGCTGAAGGGCAGATTTCTGTCTATGTGATACGCTGCACCTATAGCTACGCTTCTGATGTCGTAACCGTCTGTATATGGCTGATAAATCGTACTCCAGAAATTCCTCATCCAGAATTTTGCAGTAGCCGGATCTTTAGATTTCATAATGCTTTCTTTAATTTTTTTTACCAAAGGCTTGTTGTAGAGAATTTCATCTTCTATGCTGCGGAATTCGGACATCGTTATACCTGTAATTGTCGGAACTATAGAGACCGCTAAAGTTTCATTCTTTGATTTTATATTTTGAGATTCATATCCTGTATAATAAGATAACCCGGCTTTTCTTGCCAATTCTGCGTCTTGAGTTACGTCAATAAAAGAGTGGGCTTTAATTGTTAAATTTCTGCCGTTGACTTCGGCATATTCGATTTTTTTATTTACGACGTGGGGAGTAAGAGTTGAGTTGGAAATAACTTTGACTCCGGCTGCTGAAAGCATCTGTTTGAGAGCTCGATCTGCCTTTTTTGGGTCTAAGCAAGATTCCGGCGCATTCGCTTTATCTAAGAATTCCGTAAAACATTGGGCGTAGGGTTGGCGGTACCAACCTGGGATTTTATCTAAATCGATGTAAGCTAAACCGCCGCGGGTGAGTAAGCCGCCCAAAGGAGCACTTCCGTAGTTCGATCGCACGATCGCAACTTTGCCCTTTGCGCCTAAAGTCTTCTTAGCCCATATCGCCGCACATATCCCCGGTACTTCATCACCATATACTACTACATCAAACTTTTGCTCCGGTGATTTTTTGGGAGTTACCGGAGGCGGGCTGCTGGATTTTTGCTGCGGAGTTCCAGCGTCTAAGGTAGCACTTGCTGGGTCTCTATTTGCGATATAATTTTCTATTTCTCTGAAAGGCGGATAATTAAGTAAAAGTTTTACGGCGGCAAAGATGATTGCAATTGAAGCTAATTTCTTGAAAGTAGAGAGCATTCAGTTGACTCGTTTATAAATTTGCATTACCTGAAAGCGCAGTTCAGGGTTTACGGAGTTGAATATAGCACGTTTAGATAATTTCGACACAGTTTTAACTTTTCCGGGAACCGTGGTAAACGAATCTTCTCAACCCAAACCTGGTGATGCTGTCCTTGGCAGCCAAAATGCTACAATTACATCTATCACCAATTTAAACATAAAAAACATGACTTTTGAGGCGGTTTTAAATCTTGTTAGGCACTTGTCTCTAGCCGAAAAGTTACGATTGATTAAGTGGATTGTTCCTGAAAGAGAACGACAATTAGTTGTTGGGCAGACTCCCCGCAAATCATTGTGGGGTTTATGTGCTGACTTGGGAATTGCACCCTCTGCCGCTGATATAGATGAAGCCCGCAGCGAAGAATGGGCGAATTTCCCAAGGGAGGATTTCTCATGCTGCGTTCTGTAGCGGATACTCATGCTGTTATCTGGTATATTTTTGCCGATTCACGACTTTCAGTGACCAAGAATTTCTTGATAGTACAAGCCCCCGGATTCATTCCTTCGCAGACTCAGGACGGAGAAATAAAAAACGTCTATCCGAGAAACTTGCCCCCCGAATTTATCCGTGGAGTCAATGCTTCAATCTAAAATCTAAAATCTAAAATCTAAAATCGATTGACCGATCGCAAATTCCCGATTTGCCCGATCGCATTATTGCTGCTACTGCTTTGTACCTTAATGTACCCGTTATTAGTCGCGATCGCCGGATTCAATTATCTAGTATAGACACTATTTGGTAAATCTGAGTCACTCGGCGCAAGTTTAACTTTTCCGGGAACTGTTGTTAGCGGTTTTGCCAGTGTTACTGGTTTGGCAGGGCATTTGATGTGGGTAAGGATGGTGGGTGCGATCGCATCTCAGATATCTGGTGTCGGGAAGGGCGATCGGCTACAATAAGTTAAGAACAACCATTGAGTCACCTGAAAAACACAGAAAACATGGAAAAAGTTTTTGTACATCCTGAATGCCCTTTTTCAGTAAACACATTTAACCTATTGGAAAAATTTTATGAAGACCCAAGTTCAGATTTTTACATGGCACACCACAAAGATTTCTTAAAATATGTAGAAGAGCCATTAAAGTATATTTTTAGCCAGGTGGAAGAGTTATTGCCTGATTATATAAAAAACAATATTTATATCAGGTGGGATAGATTTGGATATTTCACTGAAAAAGACAGTTCGCAATCAATTATTTACAATATAGCGTTGGATTGTCAAGAGATAAATTCTCTCGATCGATCTCAGTTAATGCTAAGACTTGAAAACCACAAGTTAATTTTTGGATTTGAAGTCCACAATTACTATTTAATTGATATGTTAAACAATTATAAATGCTTTTTGAGGGACAAACTAGATGCTAGAGAAATCCTCGCTCGTTACAAACTTCCAAATAAACATCATTGCTCTTTTACATTAAAAATAATTCGTGGTAATTCCGAGGCAGCGGAATTTAGTAGTAGTATAATACTGAAAAATCAAAAAACAATTTATGAATTATTAGAAAATATGTACTTTTACTGCTACGGTCAAACCAAACCCACCCATAAAGTTAGAAAAACAATTACTAATATTCAGCTTGCTATCTCACTTGAAGCAGAAGGAATATTAGGATCTTCGGTCAAACAGTTAATTCACCAAATAGCACAAACCTTTAAAAAGGTATTTCCATTATTGTTGATATCTTATTATGATGATGAGGAGTGTCATTTGTATGATACGCGTCGTTTTGATGATGCAAAGGACAACTTTCTCCTTTATTATATTCGGGAATATCTTTCAGTATATGAAAAGGAATTTAATCCAGTGCATCAACTAGAAGAAATTTCACAAACTACTGGTTTTCAAACAACCAAACTAACCCAATGGATACACGCCATTAACCGCAAAGGCCAAGCCATCATCCAAGGCCCACCCGGAACCGGAAAAACCTTCATAGCCGAAAAACTAGCCAAACACTTAATCGGCGGCGGTGACGGTTTCTCAGACATTATCCAATTTCACCCCGCCTACACCTACGAAGACTTTATCGAAGGCCTCCGCCCAATAACTCAAAACGGACAATTAACCTACTCAATAGTTCCCGGTAGATTCCTAGAATTCTGCGAAAAAGCCGAAGCCCGTGAAGACACTTGCGTTCTCATTATTGATGAAATTAATCGCGCAAATCTATCTCAAGTATTTGGCGAGTTAATGTATCTCCTAGATGACCGACAAGACACAGCACGCTTTATTACACTAGCCAGCGGTAAACTATTTAGAATCCCTACAAATGTCCGCATCATCGGCACAATGAACACCGCAGACCGCTCTATTGCCTTAGTCGATAACGCACTCCGCCGCCGTTTCGCATTCATTCCCGTCTATCCTAACTATGAAGTGCTGCGACAGTATCACCACAGAGAGAAAACAGGTTTCCCAGTTGATAAATTAACTAGCATTCTAAAAGATGTCAATCGCGCAATTAACAACAAACACTATGAACTAGGCATCTCCTTCTTTTTGACAAAAACCTTAGCTGAAGATATCCAAGATATTTGGCAAATGGAAATCGAGCCATACCTCGAAGAATACTTCTTTGATAACCAGGCAAAAATGAATGAATTTCTCTGGAAGAAAATCAAAGATAAATTGAGCAAATCATAATTTATGAAACGAGAATTACCCCACATCATCGAACTGACAGAATATGAATTACGAATTTTAGATCGAGACTTAATCCCCGAATCACTAGGAGAAAAAATATACCAGAATTATGACAAGGAAATCGAGATAGAATTTCCCAACTTTAAAACAAAATATCAATGGAAGTTAAAATCTAAAGGCAGAGTGGGCAACATTCCCATCACTCCAGAATTTCACATCGCCATCCGCCCCAAGGTTCCCATAAACAACCTCTTCGGAATGATTGACTATGCCTACAACCTTAAGATAAAATTTCCCCAAGGCTCGATTCAGTGCCAATCTTTACAAGAAAGTTACGAGAGATTAGCTAACATTCTCGCCCATAAAATCCTAGAACGCTGTCGCAAAGGATTATATCGCGATTACTTATCCAAAACAGAAAGACTCGCCTACATTCGCGGCCGCGTCGATTTGCGGTCAGCCCTGCAAAAACCTTGGGATGTTAAACTAAAATGCCACTATAACGAACAAACAGGCGATATCGAAGATAATCAAATACTCGCTTGGACACTCTTCATCATTGGCCGCAGCGGTTTGTGCCGTGAATCTGTTTCATCCACTGTGCGAAAAGCTTTTCACGCACTCCAAGGATTTGTTACATTAAAACCTTTTAAATCAGAAGCTTGTATTGATAGAAATTATCACCGTTTGAATCAAGATTATCAACTTTTACACGCCTTATGTCGATTCTTTTTAGATCACACAGGGCCGAGTCACGAAACTGGCGATCGCGAAATGCTCCCTTTTCTCATAGACATGGCTAATTTATATGAACAATTTGTCGCTGAATGGCTCAAAGCAAATACACCAAAAGGCTTTTTTGTCAAACAACAACACCGAGTCACCCACGACCAAAACTATTTCGATCGGATTGACTTACTGCTGTGCGATAGTGAAACAAAAAAAGTCCAATACGTCCTCGATACAAAATACAAAGCTCCCGATAAAGTAGGCAGTGATGACCGTCATCAAATAGTTGCTTATGCAAATGCCTTAAATTGCCAAAATGCAATTCTCGTCTACCCGCAAAACCTCAAACAGCCACTAGATATAAAAAATGACGATATCCGAGTTCGCAGTCTAACTTTTTCCCTAGATAGCGACCTGAATGAAGCCGGAAAAACCTTCTTAACCTCTCTACTTCCCAACACCCTCCCCTAACTCTACTCTGCGCCCTCTGCGCCCTCTGCGGTTCATTTTCCCACAAAAAAAGAGGCGCAATTGCGCCTCTCAAATCTTTCATGTCTGCGTTCTAAACACTAACAGCCACTTTCGCTTCTTTTGCAGTCAACTTCTCGTAAGTCGCCCGCATCTTCAATCCGACTAACACTTGGAACAAACCAGTTCCATTGTTGGAACCGGGATATTCGCGGTGCTGGAGCAACAGGTGAGTTAACTCGCCTTCATACTTCGTAGAAGTCTTGCTCAAATGGCTTTCGATGTAAATAACTTCTTCGAGATTCTCGAATTGACCATCTACTTCCAAAATCGAGACTTCGTGACCGTAGAAAGCATCGGGCCCGTAGTACATCTTAATTCCGGGATAGGAACAAGTCAGCTTGCGGCCGCAAGGAACCCAGTTAATTGTTGAACCTTCGTCAAACAAATACGCAGGCTCAAAATTGGCGATGCCTTCGCGCTGGATCATCTGCACGCGCAGAACTTTCCGCTCTTTGTCGTCTTTGATCAAGTTGGTCGGCAACACTTGAATTACCACATCAGCATATTGCTTTTGCGGGTCGATGTAGGCCGTAAAATCCGGTTTGCGAGCATTGATCGCAAACAGCACGTCTTCGTAACGGTGGCCCCGTTCCGCCATGTCGCGCTGGATTTTCCAAGCAATTTTTACCTCGTCGCTGATGTCGAGGTAGACGCTGAAGTCGAGGAGCGATCGAACTCGCTCGTCGTACAGCGGATGCAGCCCCTCAATCACAATCACGTGATTCGGCTCTACCCTTTCGGGCGGGTCGATCATACCGGTTTCGTGGTTGTAGATCGGCTTGTCGATCGCATGACCTTCTTTGAGGGCCTTCATTTGCTCGGCCATCAGGTCAAAATTGTTGGCTCTGGGGTCAAGGGCAGTAATCCCTGTTTCCTTGCGCTGCTTGCGATCGAGACTGTGATAGTCGTCAAGGCAGATTACAGTCACGAAATCTTCCCCGAACAAATCTGTCAATCGGCGCAAAAAAGTAGATTTTCCGCATCCGGAGTCTCCGGCAACGCCAATTAAAACCACGCGATCCGGCTTACTTGTCATAGTTTCCCTCTAACAAAATCACTGTTTACTAACTAACTCAAGTCTAGATTCCACAAAATTTCAGCCCGCAGGTACCGATAAGCAGGCTTTGTGCTGCTTTGCTACCCCGAGAGCATCGAGTTCTCACCAGCATACAGCAGTGAGTTGACTGCCTGCCCGGGAAGAGCCAAGCAATCTTCAAGGCAAGTAATTAATACTAACTTTAGTGGTTAATCTTACCAGAATGCGTCCGCCCCCTACAAGCTCAACCTCATTAAACTGCTCGAATCTTCCTCGATCGGGTGGGGCGCTCTCCAAATCAGAAGGACTTATCGGGTCAGATCCCCCGATCGGGTAAAATATTGGCAGTACGCAGACAACAATAGCTATAGGTCAACGGCCGAACGCAAAGCGGGCTCGGTGAGCGCGGCGTTCGGCTAGTAGGGATTTGATACGCGAGCGATCGCAACTTCAACACTCCCGCCGGCGTGGCGAGGCCCAAAAATTGGCGAGGCCAATTAGTCCCGATGGCCTTAAGAAAAAAGTAAATTGAGTCTAACGTCACATTCTCTTTCTTTATAACTCTGTATCGTGAAGGACAAGCAACAAATGTACAGCCCAAGCATATCTGGTGTGGCGGCCAACTCAGAATCAGGCAGCCGCATCTTTGTTTACGAAGTGGAGGGTATGCGTCAGAGCCAAGCAACTGACCAAACAAGTAACCCGATTCGCCGTAGTGGCAGCGTATTGATCTCCGTGCCCTACGATCGCATGAATCAGGAAATGCGCCGGATTGCTCGGATGGGTGGCAAAATTATCAGCATCCGCCCCTCAAACAGCGCTCCCGAAACAAATGGCAAAGTCGCACCAGAAGCAGGGCTACAGAGTCAGAAATCTGGAGAAAAAACTAAGCCCATGACTCAAGCCAAGGAAAAAGTTCAGGTTCCTGTCAACCTCTACAAGCCGGCCAATCCCTATATTGGTAAGTGCATTTCTACAGAAGAATTGGTCAGAGAAGGCGGCGAGGGTACAGTCCGTCACGTCAAATTTGACATTTCTGGAGGCAAGTTACACTATCTCGAAGGTCAAAGTATCGGGATTATTCCCGATGGGACGGATAAAAACGGCAAACCTCACAAAATTCGGCTTTATTCGATCGCCTCCACCCGTCACGGAGACGATGTAGACGACAAAACAGTCTCTCTGTGCGTCCGCCGCCTAGAGTACAAAAGCCCAGAAACCGGTGAAAAAGTCTTTGGTGTTTGTTCGACTTTTCTCACCGGTTTGCAACCTGGAGATGATGTCAAAATCACCGGCCCTGTAGGCAAGGAAATGTTATTGCCTGACGACGAGGAAGCCACCATTATTATGATGGCTACGGGTACGGGCATTGCTCCTTTCCGGGCTTATTTGTGGCGGATGTTTAAAGAAAACAATCCCGATTACAAATTCAGAGGTTTAGCTTGGTTGTTCTTTGGAGTTGCTTACACTCCCAACATTCTCTATAAGGAAGAGTTGGAGCAATTGCAGCGCGAGTTCCCCGATAACTTCCGCTTGACTTATGCCATCAGCCGCGAGCAAAAGAATGCTGAGGGCGGCAAGATGTACATTCAAAACCGGATTCAAGAGAACGCAGACGAACTGTGGGGATTGGTTCAAAAGCCGAATACTCACACTTATATCTGCGGTTTGAAGGGTATGGAAGGCGGAATTGATGAGGGAATGTCTGCAGCGTCTAGCAAGTTCGGTGTTGACTGGGCTGGCTATCAGAAACAATTGAAGAAAGAACACCGTTGGCACGTTGAAACTTATTAATGTGTTACCTGATTTAATCTGATTTGTAGGGTGGGCTTGGCTCGCCCTACAATTTTTGAAACAGTTTTGAGTCTTGAGGGGCTGGTCGACCCAATACAAGTGTAAAATATACAGTAAGCTCACCGAAAAAGGGAGATAACTGACATGGTTATAATTTCTACCCAAAAACTCACCTTTGAAGAATATCTGAACTATCAGGGAGAATCAGGTGTTTGTTATGAATTATATCGGGGCAATATAATCGAAATGCCAACACCTACAGCAATACATATCAAAATTTGTGAATTTTTAGTTTATCAGTTCCGGCGCTTCTTTGCAGCACACAACCTACCGCTAGTTGCAATTGTGACTGCCGCCGTCCGAACTGAGGAAAACTCTTGTCGGGTTCCTGATGTTGTGATTTGCACTCAGAGTCTGTGGGAACAAGTCGGCGCGCAACCTGGTTCTGCAGTGCTGGAATTTGAAGAAAAACCGCTGTTAGTTATAGAAGTTACCAGTCAAAATTGGCGGGACGACTACATTCGCAAACGGGCCGAATATGACTTAATTGATATCCCAGAATATTGGATTGTAGACCCAAATCAACCGAAAATACGAGTATGCAGCCGCCCGGAAAATGAAGGCAGTTATTCTCATCAGGAATTTTTGCCGGGACAGCAAGTTCAGTCTGTACAGTTCGCTGAATTTATTTTATCGGTGAATCAAGTGCTATGTCCGCCCCTAGTTGAAGATTTAATTCGAGAAGAACAAGCACAGCTACAGCAACTAGAACAGCAAAATCAGCAACTAGAACAGCAAGTTAATGCAGAAAGGCAGCGGGGCGAAAGATTGGCGCAGCGGCTGCGAGAAATGGGGATAGAGATGGATACAGAACTTTAAATTGCCATGTAAAATCTGGATTAATTAGTCATGTAGATCCCGGACTTTTTTAAGAAGTCGGGTCTCTGGGTATTCAGTGAAGCCGCGGTTATCATACAATGATTCTAGATGAAGTGAGTTTCAACGGGTCAAAGTCGTGGCTTTCAAAATTGGTTTGCTAGGTTTGGGTACAGTTGGTGCGGGAACAGCAGAGATTTTGCTCTCCCCAGACGGCCGCCATCCGCTGTTGCAGGAATTGGAAATCTATCGGGTGGGAGTGCGCGATATTTCTCGAACTCGGTCTTTACAATTGCCAGAAAATGTGCTGACAACAGACCTAGAAGCGATCGCAACTGACCCGGAAATTGATATTGTAGTAGAATTGATTGGCGGATTGGAACCGGCGCGATCGCTCATTCTGCAAGCTATTGCCAGCGGCAAGCACGTCGTCACTGCCAACAAAGCAGTTATCGCCCGCTACGGTAATGAAATCTTCGAGGCCGCCAACAAAAAAGGCGTTTACGTAATGCTAGAAGCTGCTGTCGGCGGCGGCATTCCGGTCATTCAAAGCCTCAAACAATCCTTAGTTGCAAACCGCATTAAAAGTGTCACCGGCATCGTCAACGGCACAACTAATTACATCCTGACGCGGATGCAAACAGAAGGTGCAGACTTTGCCGAAGTGCTCGCCGACGCCCAGCAATTAGGTTATGCTGAAGCTGACCCCACAGCAGATGTAGATGGATTAGATGCTGCCGATAAAATTGCTATTTTAGCCTCGCTAGCTTTTGGCGGACGCATCAAATTAGCAGATGTTCACTGCGAAGGTATCAGAAAAGTTAGTGCGGCTGATATTGACTACGCCGACAAGCTGGGATTTGCGATCAAATTGTTGGCTATTGCTCGAGAAACCTCCCGCTACAATGGCAAGCAAGCGGAGGCAGAAAGCGAACTGCTGTCAATTCGAGTGCATCCTACTTTTGTGCCGAAAACTCATCCGCTGGCGAGCGTTAACGGGGTTTACAATGCAATTTTAGTCGAAGGAGAGCCGATCGGGCAATTGATGCTGTACGGGCGCGGCGCCGGTGCGGGCCCCACAGCTAGCGCCGTAGTATCCGACATTATGAATGTGGCGGCCATCCTGAAAACCGAAACTGTTCCGATTCCCCATCCTTTGCTGAGTTGCAGTCACCAACACTACTGCAAAATTGCTCCGATGCAGGAACTTGTTACTCGCTTTTACGCTCGTTTTCTGACGCGCGATACTCCGGGGGTAATTGGCAAACTCGGCACTTGTTTCGGCAACCACAAAGTTAGTTTGGAATCAGTTGTGCAGACGGGAATTCACGGCGATTTAGCAGAAATTGTCGTCGTGACTCACGATGTTAGGGAAGGGAATTTTCAACAAGCACTCGATGAAATTCGCGCGATGGAAGCAGTAGATAGTATTGCTAGCACGTTGCGAGTTTTGTAAAAGTGATTTGCTAGGGGCGGGTTTCACATAGAATATTTGCCAATAATTGACAATCTCTAAAACCCGCCCCTACCCAAGCATAAATCAGAATGTACCGGGTGCTTGTAGGGGCGGGTTCACAAACAATAATTGCCTGAAACAAACAATCTCGAAAACCCGCCCGAACCGAACCATAAATCATCATGTACATTTGCCTATGCGATGTACCGGGTGCTTGTAGGGGCGGGTTCACAAACAATAATTGCCTGAAACAAACAATCTCGAAAACCCGCCCGAACCGAACCATAAATCATCATGTACATTTGCCGATGCGATGCAAATTTCTGGTTGACGTAGGTTATCGGTGGTGGGGGGCGGGTTTATCTAGATTGTCGGTAATCGTTAGATATGGTGGGTGAACCCGCCCCTACCAAATCTGGGTATTTGCAAAAATACCGGGTTTTCCCCTCACAATCAGTTAAAAATGAGATTTGGGATGAAAACAACTAAATTGGATTTTGTCGATGGCAAAACGGGAAGGCACTTGCTAGATTCCCTGTATGAAAAATTTGCCAAACCCCAACTGCACGATACTTTGAAACCCAATAACCCGTCTATTTACATTCGGCACGAGTCAGGGCAAGTTGTTGATGGAAATTATATCATAAAACAAGTGTTTGAAGACTCTCGCACTGGTTTTTATGCTGAAAGTCGCGTTCCTATTTCTGGCAATAATCCGCCTGTTTTCGTGATTCGCGGATACGGTTCTTGGTATCCTTTCGATCGCGTTTTGGAAGATACGCCAGATGTATTTATGGCAAAACTAGAACGCCAGTTAAAATCGGCGCAAACTGTGGGTGCTATTGATTGGATAAAGCAGCAATTTTACAGCGGCAATCCGCCCGATGTCATCGGAGAAAGTTTGGGCGGCAAAGTTGCTCAGCAAATAGCCGCAAAATACCCGGATTATATTCGATCGACTGTAATTTTTAATTCTTTGGGCGTTTCGGAAAAGTTAGCTAAAACTTCCACCGCTAACAATGTTTTTCACTACTTTACTTTAGGCGAAAGGTATGCTTTCTGGGCAAATGAAGGCGATTACATACCGGGAACGATTTTTGTGATTTCCCAGAAAGGCAACAACTGTTGTTATAAAATCGAAGAGGCGATCGTCCGAATGGCGCGTTTTGAAGGCAAGTTTCTCAAAAGGCGCGCGATTGTGGCAATATTGGCTCAGTTGCTTTTGCTAAACAGACACAATGCGATCGTCCTGAACAAACGGCGGCCGGTAGTCGTTCAGATCGATCGCACTCAATTGCAAATTTTCCGAAAAAAGCGCTTTGTTTAAATTCAGACAGGATTGCTTCAGCCCGCAGATGGCTGGTTTTCCCGCGCTGCGACGGCCAGAACCAGACAAAGTGCTGCGATCGCTTTTTCCCATTCTTGCTTTACGGCGGTGGGTTGAACTTCATCAAAGGCGCTAACTAAACGAGGGATCGCTCGTTCTAATGCTGGTCTGGGAATTGATTTGTGCAGATCGACTAAACGAGTTAAACTTTCTTGATTCTTCAAAAAACCGACTACCCATTTCGTAGTATGATCTGGACTTTCAGGGACGTTTTTAATTCCTAGTTCTGTTTGCAACCAGTCGTAAAAAGGCGGCAGCTTTTGAGCTAAAACAGTTCCTGCTGTTGGCAAAGTTTCTTTGAGTAAAACAGTATCGAGACTTCCCAATAATTGATTGAATTCCGGTGAATCGAGCAAGCTGGTTAATGGCAGTGATAGCAGGGCTTCAGAAGCGTCAGGGGATACATTTAAAGTCCGCGAAAATGTTTGCAGCATTGGAAAGTCTTTGGTATAGATGACTTTTTTAGCCTAACAATCGCGCGAATCAATGAATATGAGCTACCTCATACAGCGTATTCCAGGTTTATGAAGTAGGGACACCGCTTTGCCGTGTCCCTGCGGCGGGGATAGAGCGATCGGGGGTATTCTTCACAAACGTGGAATCGGCTGTATCTGCGTATATCTGCGTGCATCTGCGGTTAATAATTTGCCATTAAATATTCTACACAAATTCTCCCTTAGCAACCATCACCACCTTACCCCCAACCAAAACTGCTATTTCCCCTTCATTTTTGGCTGCTTGTAATAACAGCAAAGAAGGTCGCTCAATTTCATAACCCTGCTCAACTCTGACATCAATCTTTGCTTCCCCATAATAAGCATATTCTACCAAATATCCCGCCAAACAGCCGTTAGCACTGCCAGTAGCCGGATCTTCTGGAATTCCTAATGAATGGGCAAAAACTCGCACGCTTAAATCATTAAGGTCGCTGTAGGTTTCTGGGCAAAATATCAAAATTTCTTTCGCTTCCATTCTATCAATTAGCTCAAAATATTTATCTAAGTTTACTTGAGCTTTTTTGAGCGAGGCGAGAGTTTTTAATGGGACAATTATAAACGGCACTCCGGTCGAAACTTCTTGAATTGGGAAGTTTGGATCAATTTCATCTGGTGCTAAATTCAGGACATTTGCCAGACTTTCGGCTGATAAAACTTGACCAAAACTAGGCGAGTTTTGTCGCATCCACAAAATATCTGCTGATTCATTGTGATAATTAAAAGTAACTGGAATTTGACCGACGGCTAGATTGAGAATTACTCGATCGACCTTTTGGCGAATAATCTCTTGCTGCAACACAAACGCAGTGCCCAAAGTCGGATGACCGGCAAAGGGCAATTCCTTCTTGGGCGTGAAGATCCGCACGTCATAGCCGCCATCTCGCGGATCGGGCGATCGAATAAACGTAGTTTCTGAATAATTGATTTCC
This sequence comes from Oscillatoria nigro-viridis PCC 7112, assembly GCF_000317475.1. NCBI lineage: Bacteria > Bacillati > Cyanobacteriota > Cyanophyceae > Oscillatoriales > Oscillatoriaceae > Phormidium > Phormidium nigroviride. Next base: position 6,998,319 of record NC_019729.1, on the reverse strand, counting down.
CTCGCTATCTGTAGCATTTGGGCCTCAGATAGTTCGGCAACTCCCGCACCGCAAAATACAGCTAGCTGGTTGCCAGCATATTTTGACTCCGCAAACACGTCAACTATATAAAAATTCATAATTATGCCTTTGGTAAAAGTCGATCGACAACTGATATTTTACATCGATCGCAACAAAGCAGATTTATGGATCGAGTCACTGCAACGATTTGGCACAGTTTAAAGAATCGCTTAAAATTGGCAATATTTAATAGAAACAGCGATTTGTAATAATTTGTTGAGGGATTTGTACTGATGAGTGAGTTTAAAAACGCTATAAAATGCAATTAGCAGGGCAATTATTGAGGAGATTGCTAGATTTTGAAATAGCTGAGATTCACGGGATGTTGGAACAGGCCAAGCAGTCGAAAAATAGTCCTTGGCTGTGGCCTTTGAGGGCTAATTTAAAGCGGCCGGGAGAAGGATGTTTGAGAACTCTCACCGATCTTACTGGCTGGGTATCAGCAGTCGCGATCGCACCCAACCGCAAAATAGCGGTTTCCGGTTCGATCGCACCCTAAAAATCTGGGATCTGCTTAGCGGCAAAGAAATTGCTAGTTTCAGCGGAGATGCCGAGTTTGATTGCTGTGCGATCGCCCCCGATCGAGTGACAGTTGTAGCGGGGGATCGATCGGGCCGGGTGCATTTCCTGCGATTGGAGGGAGTTAGATCGATTTCGGAATCAGCGAATATGCAGAACTCCTCAAACAGGAGGATTTAGTATCACAATCGCCGAGTAAGACGGATCGCCTGTAAAATAACCATAAAAACATAGGAGTAATCGCCGTGAGCGTCACGACTGTAAAATGGACGGTTGCAGACTACCACCGCATCATTGCAGCCGGCATTCTGGAAGGGCGAAACGTTGAATTAATAGGTGGAGAAATAATCGAAATGGCTCCCGAAGGAGAATCTCATGCTTACTCTAGCGATGAGGCTGGAGAGTACCTAATTTATTTGCTGGGCGATCGGGCTAAAATCCGCCAAGGTAAACCGATTATCTTGCCGCCAAGCAACTCCGAGCCACAACCCGATATCACTGTAATTCAACGTTTGGGACAAGATTACCGAGAACATCATCCCTATCCAGAAAACATCTTTTGGCTGATAGAATACTCTGATTATACTCTGAGCAAAGACTTGGGAATCAAGAGCAAGATTTACGCGGAGGCCGACATTTCTGAGTATTGGGTTGTCAATTTGCAAACTATGGAATTAATAGTATTTCGAGAGCCTACCAATGAAGGATATCAATCGAGAGAAACTCTGACTCAGGGTAATATTAATCCGCTGGCATTTCCTGATGTTGCAGTTTCGGTCGCTCGAATATTAGGGGCTTAGGTAAATTGGACAATAATGCAATAATTACTGCTGTTTCTCGCCATTTCTTGTTACCAGGAAGAGCCTGGTAACAGAGATCCAGAGGCTCCGCCTCGCTACTTCAAACAGCGAATTGCCTCCAACATTCCCCTGGCTTTATTGAGCGTTTCTTCGTACTCCATATCCGGGTTAGAATCGGCCACCAAACCAGCACCTGCTTGCACAGAAACTGAATGTTTATCCTCTCCTTGAGAGCGAACCACCATAGTCCGAATCGCGATCGCACTATTCAACTGTCCCTCAAAATCATAATACCCGTAAACCCCAGAATACGGCCCCCGGCGACAACCTTCCAACTCGTGCACAATCTCCATCGCCCGAATCTTCGGAGCACCGCTAACCGTACCCGCAGGAAAACCAGCTTTCAACAAATCCCAAGCTGTCTTATCCTGGGCCAATTCTCCCACCACATTGCTCACAATGTGCATCACATGAGAATAACGCTCAATTTCCATTAATTCGTCAACTTTTACAGTACCGTTTCGGCAAACTCTGCCTAAATCGTTCCTGCCCAAATCAACTAACATGACGTGTTCCGCAATTTCCTTCGGATCTTGCAGCAATTCATCCGCCAAAGCATCATCTTCTTGAGGAGTTTTACCCCGGCGGCGAGTGCCGGCAATCGGCCGCAAAGTTGCAATCTTCTTGCCATCAGCAGTATTTTCCGCCTTCACCATAATTTCGGGACTCGAACCGATAATCTGCCAATCTCTGAAATGAAAATAAGCCATGTACGGAGAAGGATTTATCAGACGCAAAGAGCGGTAAAGTGCAAAAGGATCGCCGCTGTATTCAGATTCCAAACGCTGGGAAATAACTACTTGAAAAATATCTCCGGCTTTGATATAATCCTTAGCCTTCAAGACATTGGCACAATACTTGTCGCGGGTAATATTGCTCGTGTAAGCCAATTCTGTATTTCCGGTTGTGGAACGGGCATCTTGCGCGTTATTGGGAGGTGTCCATTCTATGAGAGTAGATTGCCGGGAAAGCGGCGATTGCAGCTTCTGAACTAAGTTGCCAACGCGATCGCACGCTTGCTGATAAGCCTCGGCCAAATCAACGCCAACCTCCCGCAAATCCGCATAGGCGACGGCCCAAATTTTCCGCTTCACCTGGTCGAAAATCAGCAAATTATCAACCTGCATCCACAACCCATCCGGCAAATCATTCTCGCTGGCTGGATGCACGGGAACTCGCGGTTCTATCCACTTAATTAACTCGTAACCCCAAAAACCGAATAGCCCGCCAATTCCCGGCGGTAGCTGCGGCAATTTCACCGGTTTGTAAGACTGCAAACATTCAGTTAAAGCCGCAAACGGATCGCCCGTAAATACTTTTTCGGAACCGTCGCGGTAAACTTGAGTTGTGCGAGATCCCTTAGCCTCCAAAATCCACAGCGGATCGCACCCTAAGAAACTATAACGCCCAAGTTTTTCCCCACCTTCCACCGACTCCAGCAGAAAACTGTAAGGTTGACCCGCACAAACCCGATACCACGCAGACACGGGCGTATCCAAATCAGCAACCCATTCTTGATACACGGGTACAAAATTGCCTTGTTTCGCCAGTTCCGAAAATTGTGAGAAATCGGGAAATATCATATATATCAGAAGGAAGAAGGAAGTTCGGCAACGAGCACTGTACGGGATGTAACGGATGTAACGGATGTCAGGAAGAGGGAAGAGGGAAAATGCAATCCTAGGATTTCAGGGATTAAAAGCGTCCTAACCGTCTTGGGTTCAATAAACAAAAGACGGAAACCAACATCCCTCCGGCGACCGATACTCGCCAAGTGCCATCACCGCCATCGGCTTGAGGGCGCGCAGCCCCTCTTGCAAGCACCAACGAAACAAACTTGCGTAACGCACCGGCAAGTGAAAAGAAACCTGTTCTTCGGAACTGTACGCAGCAGCCCCCAAGAGCAAAGCCTGCATATCGGCTTCAGTTTCCGCGACGCTGTGGCCCAAAGCCGACACCGCACAAGTATAAGCCACAATCCGACCTTGTTTGCAAGCAACGAAGGGAGAAAAGAAATTCAGGGCGTCTTCAATCTCCGAAGTTCGATCGCACCCGCACAGTTTTTCGCACAAAGCGGCACATTCAGCAACATCCTCACTTGTCATCGGCCGCACCTCAAACCCATGCGGAGGCTGGCTGCGAAACTTCCCCTCCATTAATACGAAAGGTTCCTTCACCTCAAAACCCAAAGAAGCGTACAGCGACAGCGACGCCATATTAAAAGATTCCTGAACCAAACGGATGCCCACAGCATCCCGTCCGCGTTCCAGCAAAGCTTTCATGATTTCGCGTCCCGTGCCGCGGCCTTGAAAAGTTCGATCGACACTGACGGGCCCGATACCGCGAATCGAGTTGCGTTCGTCCATAAACCCGCAGCCGACAACCGCACCCTCGTTCTCGGCTACGAGCCCAAAAAACAACGGACTTTCGATCAGAAGACCAATAATTTCAGTTGAAAACTCCTGTGTCGGAAAATCTGTAGGGAATTGATGGCGATCGGAAATACCTTTAAAAGCTTCATAATTAATGCGAGCGCAAACATCGATATCAGAAGGCTGCGCTCGCCTGATTGCGACATTCATTTTTAATTTAACGATTAACTTTTAATTAGATTAGAAGTTTGCAGTAGTATTTTGGCGCTGCGGGCTTAGCCTCCCGCGCCCAAATACTACTGCAAAAACAAGTTTACAAGCTGAGCCTTACAGGGAATATTACCTATGTTTTGCTCAGCCATGCAGTCATGGTCTAAGGATCGTAAGTTTTCTTACCGGTGAACTTGACTTTAATCGGATTGGGATTGCTGCCAATATTGCGGTCAATCTTACCGTTGTAGGGACGACCTTCGTTCACCTTCTCAGGGAACACCCCATCCTTGGGATGCAGGTACTCAGTAGAACCGTCGGGAAAGACGCGGTAAATTTTGTAGTTCGTGATTTTGAATTTTGCCCGCAGTTGCTGGCCGCCCAAAGCAATGCACTGCTCCTTCCGGGGAAGATGCAGCAAGTTGTCGCCTTGACGCATAATCGCAGCGCCGCCACTCGGCATTTCAAACACCTGTTCCTTGGGGCTAGTCCAAGTGATCGCGTACTTCTCTTCAACTAGCGCCTTGGTCAGCAAGCCGCCGGTGCTGCCGCCGAAAAGAGGGGGTTGTCCAGTGAGTTCTTCTGCCATAAACATATCCAAAGGATTTTTACGGCATCGTATCATCATGACGCGACACGGCTGTCGAAATTGTTAGGAAAGTTAACAGTTTTTGCGCGATCGATCTTTTCTGATAATTGATAATTAGTAATTAATAATTGATAATTGGTAATTTCCACCACAGTTGAAAAACTGAATTATGCAGCACGAATCCCGAAAAAACAATCAAAAAAACCAGCAATTATTCTGGTGCTTGTGGGGCACCAGAATAATCGCACATTCCCCCCAATTCCCCCCACACACGATCGAACAATTTACCGCGCCAACCCTAAGTCAAGAACCTATTAGGGTCATAGCCGCGCGGAATTTGGCTCAAAGCAGTCCAAGTTTCTCGATCGACAATCCCGTCGGCTTCAATCCCAAAGCTTTTTTGAAATGCGCGAACAGCTTTGTCCGTCAAAGTAGCAAAGTCGCCGTCAATTTTACCGCCATAATGCTGGGAAGTTTTGAGAACTTCCTGAACAGTAGCGACTGCTTCGCCAGAACTGCCGAATTTGAGTACCGGCATATTAACTGGAGCTCCAGTATAAAGCGCCTGCCAAGTCAGGGGGCCGACAATGCCGTCCGGCGACAAGAAAACCCGAAACTGAAACAGTTTCACAGAAAATTCAACTGCTTTGTTAAAAATTCCTTTAGCAGGGTGCCGGTAAACGCCCAACTTTGTTAGCAGTTGTTCGAGTTCCAATACCGCTTTACCTTGAGAACCTAATTGTAGTTGTGGCTTGTTGGCCATAGCTTGGGTAGATTTCATCTGGGTTGTAGGTGACATAATCGATTTTCCTAACCTCTAGGTTTGAGTATTCTTATGGAAAAAAACTTTTTCCGGGCAAAACATTTGCATCCTCAACTTTTCACGAATCAACACTGGCGTCGGCAGTGCCTCAACAGATTCGATCGGCTTTTACCATCTCACGACTTGTGGACAAGAGACTTATACCATTTGAGATTTTAGATTGTAGATTTTAGATTCGGCATGACTGATTGCGATCGGGGTTTGCAGCTTACCTACAGTTGGATTCTTTGTTTAAACTGATATTAATTTTCGGCAGCCTCCCTAGGTATTCTGTCGCCAAACCGGGTTTAAGACGGCAAGCGCGTCCTGAATCTGCTTTGATTCTTTCGATTTTAAAGCTGAACACCGCGCGGCCACATCACCTTTAAGGCCTATCTCACAGGGTGAGGAATGAGGGTGATATCCTTTCCGTTGGCATCGGAATTATTCATCTCTCTCTTCTTTTTCTCTGCGAGCTCTGCGTTCTCTGTGGTTAAATCATTCCGATGCAATCGGCATTAATATTAGTCGTTAAGTCCGACAGGGGTTTCAACCCCTGCCTCATAGCTCAAGTCGTCTCAAGACGACTGTAGATTAGTATTTAATATCAAGTCCGGCTTAAATAGCCCCTCATATCAAATTTGTTAGCATCGGAATTATTCCGATCTCTCCGATCGACCTCTGCGTCAATCAGCCTCAATTCCTTGTCCGGGGCGGTTAATACATTCTCTGTTTTTTACCGCAGATGAGGGCAGATCGACACCGATTAACGCAGATGAATTAGATCGAGTCCGGTTGCACCATCCGTGGTTGACTGTTGACTGGATTTTACGCCTGACGGTGCTACCGCAATTGATATGAGAGAGGGTGTAGCAGGGGAGGCTGGTTCTGCAGTGAAAACTTTTCTGTGCTATCGTATCTCGGTCGATCGATTAATATCGCTTCCGGCTGCACTCCTTATCATTGTTGACTGTTGACGGTTGACTGTTGACGGTTGACTGTGAGTCAAAAAAATGAAAATTGCGCTCCTGATTTGTTGGCCTCGGGATTCGACTTTACGCCCGACTCCGGAAGCGCGGATTTGATATCATTCCGGCGCAGCCGGATTTGATATAACTCGATCGATACTTGCGCGCTCAGACGCCCCCAAACCAGGTTTTTTACAGTATATTCCATCTAGATGTAGATCGCGATCGACCGGGTTTATTGAACAGAATCAGTAATCATGCGAGAACTGTAAATAAACCCGGTTTCTGGGGTGTACCTCATCAGCCTGGAATACGCTGTATCAATTGAGTCTAAACAGTGGGAATAGTAAAGTGAAATTCACTTCCTCGGTCTTTTCCTGCGGAATCTACCCAAATTTTACCGCCCCAGCCGGCAACAATCTGCTTGCAAATTGCCAATCCCAAACCGGTACCGCCGGCGCTGCGGCGCAAAGCTCCTTCTTCTTGATAAAATCGATCGAACACTACTTTTAAACTGTTCGCCTCTATTCCCCTCCCCGTATCGGCTACGAGCACCTCCACCATCCGAGAACCGTTGCATTTTGCTCTTATGGTCACGCTTCCTTGAGGTGTGGTGAATTTGCAAGCGTTGTCTAGCAGTTTGGAGAGCACCTCCACCAACCACTCTCCGTCAGCTTGCACTAAAGGCAATTCTGCGGACACGTCGGCGATAATTTCCGGTAACTGTCGATCTACCGCGCGCGATCGCACGCTGCTGAGGGCTAAATCAACGCATTCTTGCAGCGTCAGCGATTCTACATTCCATTGGACTCGCCCGCTTTCTAAGTGAGAAAGAGTTAAGAAATCCTGCACGAGTTTCCGCATTCTATCTGCATCGCCGAGGGCAGTTTCTAACATGATTTGCCGCAATTCTGCAGGCATATCTGGTTCGGAATTCAAACTTTCCAAACACACTTGAATCGTAGAAAGAGGAGTGCGGAGTTCGTGTCCGGTGATGGCAATTAGATTGCTGCGAGTGCGGTCTAATGCTTCTAATTGTTGGTTTAGTTCTTCTAAATGAGCGTAGGTTTCTGCTTGAATTAAGGCTGCCCCGAGTTGGGTGGCGATCGCCTCTACTAAAGCAATTTCGTCTTCTTCCCAAGGTAAAACCGATCGGCACTGGTGCATTTCCACCATTCCCAAAACCCGCCCTTGATAAAGCACTGGCACCATTAACCAAGAGACAATTTGCCAATTTTTTACAGTTTTTTCCAGGAATTGTGTATTGACAATCAGCGGGTGTTGTGATGTGTCTTGGATGTAAACTCGCTCTTGCCGCGCCACCGCGTAGCTCCATATTTGATTTTCCTGCAACAGGCAAGTCTGATCCAGCATGGAACTAGCGCCGGGAGCCAAAAACTCGCGATCGATTTTGACCGCCACATCTGTTGCCTTGCACCGATAAATCAAACATCGGCTTGCCGACAGGGCAGTTCCCAGTTCTTGCACTGCGACTTCGACGATTTCTTGCGGGTTGAGAGACTGCCGCATTGCCGTGGTGATTAAGTTTACCAGGCGTTCTTTGCGTTCCTGAGCGGCGATGGCGCTGTATGCTTTGAGCAGTTTGTGCTGGCCTGCTTGCAAGTAGGTTACTAAGCGTTCGGTAAAAGCATCGCTCAATTTGGGATTGGGAATTTTTGAGTTTTTTGCCGTACTTATGTCGGGTTTGGTGGCTTTGGAAGTGGCTGATTTCCTCGTTTTTTTAGGTGTTTTGACTAGCTTGTAAGTAGTTCGCGCTCGATCGATCTTTTCGGCCAATTCCGGGCGATATTTGACAATTCTATCGAGCAACAATGCTGCCGCTGTGGAGCTTACCTCGCGATCGAACGTCCAAATTCCTTCAAATCTGCGAGCTTGATCCATCACCAGCGGCCCGCCAGCGTCCTGGTTGTCGATCGGCACAATTTTTTCTTGACAAATCAGGCAAGTTGAGTAGTGTTCCCCCAGTACCACTAAGTGCCACTCTTTACTTAATCCGTCCTCCGGTTCAAACGCCACAGTTTCGTGACACTCCGAAGCATTTTTAAAGTCAGTTTCCGGTGCTGCCAGCACGTATACCTGAGACGAGCGTGAGGCAATTCGCCGGTAGCGGTGAGCTTCCTGGCGGTAGAAGCGCTCTCGCTGAAAGCTGGCAATGACTAGCGGTTCGTCGTCGGAACCCGCCAAAACTAAGTCTTCCATCGCGTGAGACAGGGCTGTCATGGAAGATTTGAAATAAATTTGTGCCCGCAGTTGGGGCAAAGCTTGCAGAAGTTCTGCCAGTAGCGAAATAGGGACGATCATCTAGCCTTAAACGTGCATTTTTGCCGATGACAAAACAGGATCGATAGGAGGTTTAGAGCGATCCCTTTCAGTATCTGATACATTTATGCTTCATCACACGACTGTTTAAGTCATATCATGCTAGCTATATCATTTAGACGAATCTAAGCAGAGGTATCCCTCCAAGACCTTGAGTTCATCCCAAAGTCACCTGTTTTTACCTCTAGGTTTTGACGCCAACTCATCTATTCAGGCTTCGATTCGGGCGTTAGCACTCTCACCATTCAGACTTGTTAGGCACCGCTTGCGGATCTCTTGCATTATACTATTCTTGAGCTATTTGATATCAGTGCCATCTGTATCGGTTTTTGGCGAACTGGTTTTTGGCGAACCAGTTTTTGGCGATCGATCTGGCTAATAGGCAATTAAACTTTCCAAAATCACAAATAATTGGCCATTAGTTAAAAACTAACGGCCAATTATTTTGAGGACTCATATCCAATCTGGTTAGATGCGGAATGATGCCAAGGGTGCGAGCATCCTCCCGAGCTCTTAAGCTCGCATTGAACTCGGAAAATTGTTATTCCGATCGAGCGCGGAAACGATTTTCACCAAAATGTATGAAGAAAAAGGGTTTCGGACACCTAGCGTATAAGTCCTATATTTTTTTGAGGCATCGCGCCTGAGTATAAATGCTGCGGCTGTGGTTGTATTAGACTCGTTCGCCCCCTTCGTCGCTGCCACCCGGAGATGATTTGTAGAGAGCATCTAATTGTTCGCGGGCGTCTTGGACAGTCAGCGAACGCATCACTAACAGCGGCTCATTGACTATGTTTCCGTATTCATCTAAAAGTTCTGGATGCGGCACCGATTGAGAGCGAGGATAGGATGCGTAGGGGTTATTTGCCCTGAACTGTTGAGGACGCTGGGACTCCATACCTACCGTGACTAGACTGCGGATTAAGTTACCGACTGCCAAAAACGCAAGAACGGTAAAAGCTAAAATATAAAGCAGGTGCAACATTATCTTCTCCTCCGGGCTAAACAGCCACACAGCAATTTACAAAAGTGTTTCAGCAAGTAATAACTTATTAACTGGAAATCTGTTTGAGGTTGTCAAGTCAACCGCCACATTTCCACAAGTTTGGGATTTGACTGCAAGTTGATCTTGAACTCGCTTCCTTATTTTCCAGGGGGAGCTGACTGCAGTGAGCGAAAGCGTGCCGATACTTGCCAGCATTCGGCGAGCAGTCTGTGCCACGGCATCAGTGCTGCTGTTTCAATCCCAACTTGACCTCCGGTTGCTTGAAATAGAGCTTTAGCTGCGCCTACTTCTTGCTGAGCCTGTTTGACTCGCGCCAGCAAGTCAGATTGATCTTCGTCGCCCAGAAAGGGAATTTCCTCAGTTTCTAAGAGCTTTGCCGATCGGTCGAACCAGTAATTGAAATCCTCTAACAGCGGTTCCAGTAACGCTTTGAGCAATTCTGGCTCGGGCAAATTGGAATTAAGCATGGATCAAAATTGGGTTATTTATCTATTATAGTCTTAGACGGTCTTTACAAATTGTAACATATTTTTAACAAAAATTCAATAATTTAATAACAATTAGCAGGTGGGTGTAAATAAATTTAACTGTGCCAGCAGCGATTTTTGAGTCAAAATCCCCAAATTCTGCCAAATTAGTTCGCGAGCTCACAGGTGGTTAAAAAACGGGTTTTTTCAGGCAATACTTTAAATAACCCGGTTTCTGAGAGTCGGAGTGCGTCCCGCACTAAACGTCGCAACCCTGAACGAAAGCATCCAGGATACAAGCCCCCGGATTCATCTCGCGCAAGTCAATGCTTCAATTCTTTAATCTAAAATCTAAAATCGCGCAATCGATTGACGGGCCGTTGCTGTAATTTCCCGGAGTGTCCCCCAGCCGGAAGTCGGCGCTTGCTGTCCCAATCTGAGTGAACTACCTACACTAACTGCACGGAGCAGTATGGTGTAGGCTTCTTTCTTCACGGGGGATTGCCTCGACGATCGTAGATTTTTTACGTCCAGATCGTTTTGGGCTTACACCCCCTCCGAAAGCAGAAGCGCTAGTTCCTAACGCCAAAATCCGCAAGCCTTCATTTCTGATATTGATCGCGGCGTTGATATCACGATCGTGTTGTTTTCCGCAGTTTGGGCAGTCTACATAACGTACCTTCAGACTATCCCAACCTTTCTGAAGTTGAGGAATCGGTAGCAGCGTTTCTGAACAAAGCTGTGATGATGGAAAAAATCGATTGATTTCGACATAATTTCGATCCAACTGTTCAGCTTTGTATTTGAGCATGGTGCAAAACTTTCCCCATCCTCGATCGGAAATAGCTCTGGCTAAGTTGGGATTCTTGACCATGTTCTTGACTGAGAGATTTTCTGTCACAATTACTTGGTTTTCGTTGACTATCTTGCGGGATAGCTTGTGAAGAAAGTCTTCGCGGATTCGGGCAATCTTGCTACACACTTTTGCAACCAGCAATTTCGCTTTTCTACGGTTAGAATAGCCCTTTTTCCTGGCTAATTTACGTTGTTTGCGTTTTTTGTTGCGTTCTAGTTTTTGTAGCTTTTTCTGAGCTTTTTTAGGCTGATTATGCTTCACTCCGTTAGAGGCGATCGCAAAATCTTTCAATCCCATATCTACACCGATTGCATCGTTTACTGGTTCTAATGTTTGTTTGGACACTTCAAACAGTATTGATGCAAAGTACGTGCCATCTGTGTTTTGTGAGATGGTGACGCAACCTTGCTTACCATCAGGTAAGCTCCGATGAAACTTAGTTTTGACATATCCCAATGTACCAGGAAATTTAATCGATTTCTCTGAAACCATCAGCTTGACATTCTGAGGATATGAAACCGATTGTTTCGCTCCTTTCTTTTTGAACGTCGGATATTTAGTACGACCTTCAAAGAAATTTACGAATGCTGCACTGAGATTGAATGTCACCCGTTGCAATGATTGAGAATAAGCAATTCCCAACCATTCAAATTCCGTTTTCAATCCCGGTAGCAATTTATCCATTGCAGCTTTACTCATACCTTTCCCAGTTTCCTTGTAAGTCGTTGTGGTTAGGTTCAACATTCGGTTGTATAACCAACGACAATTACCAAAACATTGAGCTAGGTATTGCTCTTGTTCGGGAGTGGGATAGATTCTGACTTTGACTGCGTGATACACTGGTTGCGACTTCTACCGTGTTTATAGATTCATGGTAACACACGTTTGGATGGTGTGTATAAAATTGTCGTGAAGTTATGTAGGAGATTGTTTATTTTGTCAGTATCTCTTCCCAGGCTTTCAGCATTGGTCAGATATCTGACAAAATAAACCTGGCTTTTATCCCGCCGCTAAATCAAAGATTATAGCGGGGGCATTCCCGCCGATCGAGGTAAGATAGAAGCAACTGCAACTAAATTAATTGCTAATTCAGCCGATGTCTAGCTCAGAATCCATGTCCCCTCCAGAAGAGTCCGCTAAAATTGAGTTGCCCCGCACGAGTGAGTCGGAGGCACTAAAAAAAATTCGCCACACCACCTCCCACGTTATGGCGATGGCGGTGCAGAAGTTATTTCCCAAGGCGCAAGTGACTATCGGCCCTTGGATTGAAAACGGTTTTTATTATGACTTTGACACTCCCGAACCTTTTACGGAACAGGATTTAAAAGCCATTAAAAAAGAGATGATCAAAATCATCAACCGTAAATTGCCTGTAATTCGGGAAGAAGTCAGCCGCGAGGAAGCGGAACGCAGAATTAAGGAGATTAATGAACCTTACAAATTAGAAATTTTAGCAGGTTTGATCGAACCGATTACTCTTTACCATTTGGGCGACGAATGGTGGGATTTGTGCGCCGGGCCTCACTTGGATAATACCAGTGAGTTGAATCCAAAGGCGATCGAGCTAGAAAGCCTAGCAGGCGCTTACTGGCGGGGCGACGAAACCAAAGCTCAATTGCAGCGCATTTACGGCACAGCTTGGGAAACTCCCGAACAGCTAGCAGCATACAAACACCGCAAAGAAGAAGCATTAAGGCGCGACCACCGCAAGTTAGGCAAAGAATTAGGCTTATTTATTTTTGCCGATGCGGTGGGCCCGGGTTTGCCTTTGTGGACGCCGAAAGGCACTGTTTTGAGAAGTATTTTAGAAGATTACTTGAAACAAGAACAAATCAAGCGCGGCTATTTGCAAGTAGTGACTCCGCACATCGCTAGAGTCGATTTGTTCAAAATTTCCGGTCACTGGCAGAAATACAAAGAAGATATGTTTCCGCTGATGGCAGAAGATGAGGAAGCTGCTGCAAACGAACAGGGTTTTGTGATGAAACCCATGAACTGCCCTTTTCACATTCAAATTTACAAAAGCGAATTGCGTTCCTATCGCGAACTGCCGATGCGGTTGGCGGAATTCGGCACAGTTTACCGCTACGAACAATCGGGAGAATTGGGCGGTTTAACGCGGGTGCGCGGCTTTACGGTGGATGATTCCCATTTATTTGTCACGCCGGAACAGTTGGATGCTGAATTCTTGAATGTGGTGGATTTGATTCTGTCAGTCTTCAAGAGTCTGCAACTGAAAAACTTTAAGGCGCGTTTGAGTTTCCGCGATCCGAACAATTTAGAGAAATACATCGGTTCCGATGAAGCTTGGGAAAAAGCTCAAGGTGCAATCCGCCGCGCGGTGGAAACTTTGGGCATGAATTATTTTGAAGGAATTGGGGAGGCCGCTTTTTACGGGCCGAAACTCGATTTCATTTTCCAAGATGTCTTGGATAGAGAATGGCAACTAGGAACTGTTCAGGTAGATTACAACTTGCCAGAACGTTTTGATTTGGAATACGTTGCTGAAGACGGCACTCGCAAGCGCCCGGTGATGATTCACCGCGCTCCTTTCGGTTCTTTGGAACGTTTGATCGGGATTTTGATCGAGCAGTATGCGGGCGATTTTCCGCTGTGGTTGGCGCCGGTTCAGGTGCGGTTGTTGCCTGTAAGCGCCGACTTTTTGCCGTTTGCGAAGGAAGTGGCGGCGAAGATGAAAGCGCTAAATATTCGCGCTGAAGCTGATGAGAATAGCGAGCGTTTGGGCAAGTTGATTCGCAATGCTGAGAAGGATAAAATTCCGGTGATGGGTGTTGTGGGTGCGAAGGAGGTTGAGGCGAATAGTTTGAATATTCGGACTCGCGCTTCTGGGGAGTTGGGGGCGATTTCGGTTGATGAAGTGATTGGGAGGTTGCAGGGGGCGATTAGCAGTTACGGGAATTTTTAGGGGCTTTTAATCGCAGATGCACGCGGATTAACGCAGATGATAGTTTTATATTGTCTGCGTTATTTTAATTGAGCTGCTAAAATAGTAGTGGTAAACGGGAAGTACGCTCATGCCTAATCCTTTTCCGGGGATGAATCCTTATTTAGAACATCCTGATTTTTGGCCAGAAGTCCATCATTTACTGATTAGTGTGATTAAGGAGTCGTTAACTCCGCAATTGCGCCCTAAATACCGCGTTGCTATTGAAAAGCGAATTTACGAAATCAAAGGTGAAAATTCTCTATTAGTAGCGATTCCTGATGTCTCTATCCAACAGAAACGCCGTCCCGCAAGTGCGATCGCATCTAATGCTGTCGCCGTCGCTTCCCGAACTGTGCAGCCTTTAAAAGTGAGAATTCCAGTCTCGGAAGAATTTAGGGAAGGATATTTAGAAGTAATCGATATGGCAACCAAGGAAGTTGTCACCGTTATTGAAGTGCTTTCGCCTGCAAATAAACGCTGGGGGGAAGGTCGAGAAAAGTATGACAATAAGCGAAATAAAATATTTGATAGCAGTACCCATTTAGTCGAAATAGACTTGTTGCGGGCTGGGGAACCTTTGCCAATTTTCGGACATTCCTATAAAAGCGACTGCCGCGTTTTAGTCAGCCGCAGCAATCAACGCCCGATCGCAGATTTATACTTATTTAACCTTCCCGATACAATTCCTGCATTTCCCTTGCCTTTGCGTCCCGAAGATGTAGAGCCTGTTCTGGATTTACAGGCGCTGATTAATCAAGTATACGATCGCGCAGGTTATGATTTTGAAATTGATTATACAGCCGATGCAGTACCCCCGCTGTCAGAAACGGATGCTGTTTGGGCCGATTCTCTGTTGCGGGAGAGAGCGTTAAGGGGATAATAGAAGTAGGTAAATTAACAGGAGCTAAATTAATGCCTAATCCGTTTCCAGGGATGAATCCTTATTTAGAAAGTCCTGAATTGTGGCGTTCTGTTCACAATAGGTTAATAGTGGCGATCGCAGATTTGTTAACTCCGCAATTGCTGCCTAAATATTTAGTAGATATTGAACAAAGAATTTATCAACTCAGCGGCGAAGATGCTTTAGTAATTGGCATTCCCGATGTCACAATACAACGCTCACTAGCTCCAACAACCGAGACTACTTCTAATGTCGCCGTTGCCGCTCCGCCCACCCAGTCTTTGAAGGTGAGAATACCTTGGCCAGTGGAAGTAAAAGAAAGTTATTTGCAGGTCATCGAAACTGAAACTAAAAAGGTAGTGACTGTAATTGAAGTGCTTTCTCCAACAAATAAGCGCCCTGGAAAAGGGCGAGAAATGTATGAAGCAAAGCGAGAAAAGGTGTTTGGTAGTCGCACTCATCTGGTTGAGATTGACTTGCTGCGAAGTTACCAACCCATGTTAGTTTTTGATAACGATATTGAGGCAAGTTATCGAATTTTGGTGAGTCGGGCAAATCAAAGGCCTTTGGCAGATTTGTACCTTTTTAATTTACCCGATATGATTCCTGCATTTCCATTGCCTTTGCGCGCGGGCGACGAGGAACCAATTGTAGATTTACAAGCGTTATTAAATGGGGTTTACGATCGCGCCGCCTATGACTTTAGAATAGATTACACCGCCGCACCCGTACCTGCGCTTTCAGAATCAGATGCTGTTTGGGCGGATGCTTTGTTGGGGGAAAGAGGGCAAGTAGATTCTTCCCAGGTATAGGGCGGGTTTATGATAATTTTTGGCGGTTTGTGATGTCACAGAAGTGACCCCTACACAAATATAGGGTGGCGAGGCTCGAAAAACTCAAAACACCTACACAAAACGTTACATATTTGTTAATATCGTGGCGAGTCTGTCTTCAGCAGCCTCTCTGTTAACCTTCTAAACTAACCGTTATGAGTCAACCTCCCTCAGCCATTCCCGCCTCGGAAGAGTCCGCCGAAACCCAGACAGCGCCGACAAACACTGCACCTCCACCGAGTTATGTCAAGCTGGCGATGCGGAACATGGTTCGCAAGCGGGCCACTTCTCTGTTTCATTTTGCCTTGACAGCGATCGGACTTTTAGGCGTACTCGTCGGTTTGGCTTTTCTCGATCGCTATTTCAATTCTTAATCGGGGATTCTAACAATCAGCCTCTCATTTCTGCTGATATTTTTAAGCTTTCTCGATCGGGAGTTAAGCTGATTGTTCTGCCTGCCTGTTGCAATCTCTAACAGATTACTGTATCTTGCCAGCAACAGCAAAATCCCCTGCCGTTCGATCGCGCAATTGGAATTTGTAAAAAAATTGAATATATTCCTTGACAGGAGAGCAAAAAAATGTTAATAGAGGTGAACGTCGAAGACTGTTACGGGATCGCCCAGCAGTCAGCCGACGCTTCCAACCTCCCTGAGATTGCAGCCAGCGGGGAGATTTCAGCCGAAACCTGGGAAAATTGGTTTAGCGTTTGGCTGGAAAACCAGGCGGCGGATGTGCCAGCGGCACCGGGCTACGAAGTCAGTCTGCGTTTAACCGCCGATACGGAGATGCAAGCCCTCAACCTCCAGTACCGCCAGCAAGATCGACCGACCGATGTACTAGCTTTCGCAGCTTTAGAGGTAGACTGTCCTCAGCTAGAGGAAATGCAGTCATCTGAACCCCTATACTTGGGTGATATCGTCATCTCGATCGATACAGCTAACCGACAAGCCCAGCAGCAAGGACATCCCCTGAAGACCGAACTAGCTTGGCTGGCAGCCCACGGTTTTCTGCATCTTTTGGGCTGGGATCACCCGGATGAAGAAAGTCTGGCTCAAATGCTCGATCGACAGGAAACATTGCTGCGGGCGATCGGTCTGACAATCCAAACAGCATAACTTAAGTTGATGGTTACTTAACAAATCATGTCAAGCCCAACATAACTTTCTGAAATTACACCAAAACTTTAGTAAAAACTTAGAAAAGTTACCTAGACTAGATGAAGTTAATTTGAAAAGTTTAGCTTTCATTCATCTCTGTAAATTAAAGTTGGTTCTTTATGACACTAGATAGACCCTCAATTTCATCACAAATCGCACAGTTCCTGCCCATGCCTCAAGACTCTTCTAGCCAGACAGTCCACGAGTCTAAAAAAGCCTTGAAATACAACCGAGAGCTGTCCTGGAAAATCGCATCTAGCTTAGCTACCAGTTTTAGATACGCTTGGGGGGGTCTGAGTTATGCTTTTGAAACTCAGCGCAATTTTCGGATTCACACAGTTATAGGAACATTGGCGATCGGACTCGGGCTATTTTTGCAACTCAAACCTGTAGAAATATCTGTGATCGGCGTCACCATTGGCATAGTTTTAGCAATGGAACTGCTGAATACGGCGATCGAATCGGTGGTAGACTTGACAGTCGGGCAATCTTACCACGAACTAGCCAAAATTGCCAAAGACTGCGGTGCCGGAGCGGTTCTGGTATCGGCAATGGCTGCGATCATCGTCGGTGCAGCACTTCTGCTTCCTCCTTTGTGGGCAGTAGTTCAAATTGCGATCGGCCGTCAGTAACTTATTGAACCCAGAAAATTTTAGGTTTTAGATGACCAATTTGAGATTTTTAGTCTTATTCGTCTATATTGCAGCTATTTTTATCTTCGGCATCTATCTAAAATCTTGAAATCCTTGCTTTCAGGCAGCGAGTCAATCTAAAATCTAAAATCTAAAACCTAAAATCTAACTTAACCCGTGATTATAGTCATCGATAACTACGACAGTTTTACATACAATTTGGTACAGTATTTAGGAGAACTGGGTGCCCAGTTGCCGGTAGCAAGCGAAGTGCAAGTCTACCGCAACGACCAAATCTCCTTAGCAGAAATTCGCCGATTGCAGCCGGCAGCAGTGGTAATTTCTCCAGGCCCGGGGCGGCCGGAAGATGCGGGAATTTCTCTGGAATTAATCAAAGAATTGGGGCCGACTCTACCGATTTTAGGCGTGTGCCTCGGACATCAAAGTATCGGTCAAGTATTCGGCGGGAAAATTGTTTCTGCGCCCGTGTTGATGCACGGCAAAACTTCTCAGGTAGAACACGCAGGAGTCGGAGTTTTTCAGGGCGTGGAATCGCCGATGATTGCAACTCGCTATCACAGTTTGGTAATTGAAAAGCAGAGTTGTCCAGAAGTTTTGGAAATTACGGCTTGGGTTGAAGACGGAACTATTATGGGCGTGCGGCACCGGGAATATCCGCATATTGAAGGTGTGCAGTTTCACCCGGAAAGTATTTTGACGACTTCGGGAAAGCAATTATTGCGAAATTTCTTGGAACGGCTTTAGTTAAATTTCTCTGAATTTGTAGGGTTCGCTCTCATAGCACCTTACGGTGAGAGTAGGGTACACATTTTCGCACCTGAACCGCCTCAAAAAGGATACAAGCCCCCCACTCCTGTCGTGGTGAACCCCAAATTTTAGACTCCTGTTCGAGATTCCAGATTCACTGCGCTGCAAGTAAATCTAAAATCTAAAATCTAAAATCTAAAATCGACTGACGGTGTTTTGTGGTATAACAACAAACGACCAACACCCGACAACCCCAACCACAAGATGAAACGGCGACAATTAATACGTTACGCACAGACGGGTTTGCTAGCAGCTTTCTTTACTGGTTTGCCATCTGGATGGGAAAGCTATCAAGCTCAAACTGCTGATTCTTTGTCGGTTCAGTGGTTGGGGCACACTTGCTTCTTGTTCGCCGGAGGCGGTGCGAGGGTGCTGGTGAATCCTTTTCGCCCCCTGGGCTGTACGGCAGGCTATCGTTCTCCTAAAGTGCAAACAGATTTGATTCTGATTAGCAGCCGGTTGCTCGATGAAGGGGCCATCGACGGATTTGCGGGCAATCCCGGCCTTTTGTACGAACCGGGGGCTTACAAGTCTAACGGGCTGCGGATTCAAGGGATTCGGACCCAAAAAGACCGTGAGGGAGGACGGCGATTTGGGGTGAATGTGGCTTGGCTGTGGCAGCAAGCGGGCGTTAAGATTTTACACTTGGGCGGAGTTGCTGGCCCGATCGGCATTGAAGAACAAATCTTGATCGGGCGGCCCGATGTAGTGCTGATTCCCGTGGGCGGCGGGCCGAAAGCTTACACTCCGGCGGAAGCGAAGCAAACTTTGCAACTTCTCAAACCGAAGATGGTGATTCCGACACATTTCAAAACCCAAGCCGCCGATGCTGCTGCGTGCGATTTGGTGCCGCTGGATGAATTCTTGGCGCTGATGGATGGTACGCCGGTGCGCCGATTGAATAATGACACGATTTCGATCAAATCTGCTGACTTACCCCAAACTGGTTCGGTGATTGAGGTTTTGAGTTACAGATTTGGTGGTTGATGCCCGATTGCTCAGCTTGGGTTATAGTAAGGGAGTTTTGGTCGATCGGGGGCTGCAAGACAATTTTCTTGCTATCTTAGCCTCTGGCAACCTTACCTTTTGTCGAGATTTGGCTAACATAAAAATTCATGTTCACTGTTTTATCTCATAAGGAAATGCAAGCGAAATGAAAAATCAAAATTTACCTAGCTGGATGAAACAACTCACAGGTTTCGCAGGAATAATCGGCGCTAGCGCGTTGATTGGTTTCCCGGCTGTAGCTCACATCACCTCCAACACCGATGTTGCTAATGCAAATCAAACTCAACAAGTTCCTGGAAAGGTGAAAACCGCTGCTTCACCGGCATCAACTGCAGCTACTAAGGATATTGTTGCTATTGCATCTGGCGACCCTCAATTCAAGACGCTGACAAAAGCTTTGGGAGCAGCCGGTTTGGTGACAACTTTACAAGGAAAAGGCCCTTTCACTGTTTTTGCACCGACAGACGCGGCATTTGCTGCTTTGCCAAAAGGAACTTTGGATGATTTGCTCAAACCCGCCAACAAAGCCAAACTTACTAAGATTTTAACTTACCACGTTGTTCCTGGTTCGGTTTTATCTACTAGCCTGAAATCCGGCGATGTTAAAAGTGTCGAAGGCAGTTCGCTGAAGGTAGCTGTTAGCGCAGGCAAAGTTACTGTCAGCGGCGCTAATGTTGTGAAAGCTGATATCAAAGCTACCAACGGCGTGATTCACGTAATTGACAAGGTTTTGATGCCCCCTGATGCCAAGTAGGACTAGCGTTTTTTGCATCAATTGATGTCAGATTCGGTTAAATGAACGCGAAGTAAGGACACAACAATGTTGTGTCCTTATTTGTATGGCAGGCAATTCAGAATTAGAGCAGAAGTCCGATGGAAGTCGGAAGAAGAAAGAAGCAATACAATCAATCGTTTCAGCCATTAACAACCTCCTAACCGTCTTGGCGGTTGCTATAATATATAGCAATCGTTGCAGGAGTCGTAAATTTTTTAGCCCACCCCAACCCTCCCCGAGCAAGCTGGGAGTCCGCAAGAAATTCACAAATGATGCGAGGATTGCTATAGATAAAGCTTTAGCTAGCTGCGGGTACTTACAAAAATGGCTGCCAACCCTTACCCCGATAGCCAAAATCGAAGATTTGGGGATGGAGAATTTCTGCTAAAATTTCTAACGAATCAACCAATCTCGGCCCCGGCCTATTAAAGTAAGAATTGCCGTCAGTTATGTAAACTTTCCCAGTTTTTACTGCTTGCAAATTAGCCCATTCTGCGTATTTAGTTATCTGCATTGCTTCGCTGCGAGTGCGGTTTAAATCGAAGCCGCAAGGCATGAAAATAATTACATCGGGATTAGCTTCTACTAGCGCTTCCCACTTTAACCAAGGGGAATGTTCGCCGACAATTCCAAATAGCGAATTGCCTCCCGCCATTGCCACTAATTCGGGAATCCAGTTACCCGCAGCCATCAAAGGTTCAATCCATTCGATGCAGGCTACTTTGGGAAGTCTCTCTTTTGTGGTCATAATAGATGATGCTTGTGCTTTCGAGGTAATAGCATCGATGCGGGATTGCAAAAGGTCGATCGCACTTTTGGCATCTACGCCCAAAGCATCAGCAACTCGCTGAATATCCGTCCAGATTTCTGCTAGCAAATTAGGCTGCAAAGAAATAATTTCTGGCTTGCTATTTACCAGCGTACTTACTGCTTGTTCAACCTCTGTTAGAGAACAAGCGCAGACTTCACATTGAGCTTGAGTAATAATGTGAGTCGGCTGCAATTTTTCCAAAGTATCTATTTCTACTTTATACACACTCAGCGCATTTTGCAACAATTCTGTCACGCGGTTGTGAATTTCGCTGCTAGTTCCTTCGGGATTGAATTTAGGCTGAGTGCAAACAGGTAAATTTTGGATTTCTGGGGGATAATCGCATTCGTGGGAACGGCCGACAATTGCATCGGTTAATCCTAAAAGTGCTACAATTTCGGTGGCACTGGGAATTAGAGAGACAATTCTGAGTTGGTTCATTGGTTTTCTGTTTTTTACCGATTTGGAAGCACAGGCGTTACCGATTTGAAAGCACAGGCGTTACCGATTTGAAAGCACAGGCGTTACCGATTTGAAAGCACAGGCGTTACCGATTTGGAAGCACAGGCGTTACCGATTTGAAAGCACAGGCGTTACCGATTTGGAAGCACAGGCGTTACCGATTTGGAAGCACAGGCGTTACCGATTTGAAAGCACAGGCGGGACGCCCGTGCCACAATAAAAGGGATTGTTAAATTTTTAGTTTTTTTAAGTATTGCAAATCTTGCCATGCTTGAATGAGATTACCTTGCATCAGAGCCGCTGCACCGTTTAAAACTCTAATTTCCGGTAGGTGGGAGTTGAGAGCGAGAGCAGGTTTTAAGGCTGTTTGAGCGGCTTTGGGATGCCAGCCGTACAGGTGTACGAAAGCGAGATAGGCGTATGCGTAAGGGTTTTTTGAGTCGAGTTGAGTGACTTTTTCTAAGGCTGCGATCGAACTTTCGACATTCTGCTGCAATACCCGAGAAAATGCCAAAGCATAAGCCAATTCTAGATTATTTGGTTCCTGTTTCAACCGATATTCTAATGCTTGTTCCGCTTGCACGGTATAATCTTGAATTGGATCGTACTGATTGATGCGTCCAATCTGCTCGAACACGGGTTCTAAACCGGGCAATCCTTTGGGTAAATCAGTCGCCATCGCCCGCAATTGAGTCACCAAATCTAACTCAGGCTTATCTGTATTATCCTCGTTTCCAGGTGCTTTATTCTCGTTTCTAGGCTCTGCCTCGATCTTAACACTCACTGCCGGCACATTAATCGGATAAGTTTCGCCGGTTTTCCGATTTAGATAAGTAGCTTGCAGATTGTAAGTTCCCGGTGCAATATTAGCAGGAGGAAGCATCGCCGTGCGATCGACAACTCGAAACCCCACAGCAAATTTATCCGCTTCCAGCTTCCCCGGATGCAAAGTTGCCTGGGCGATCGCGCGATCGTGTAAAATCCTGAAAGTCTGTCCCGGTGGAATATCGCCAGACTGCTGATTTTGCCACGTTACCAACACTAAACCAGACTGCAACTGCTGCCAAGGCCCAGACCAAGTATAAGTAACCGGCAGCGCCACTCCGGGAACTGCTTTTTCCCCGACAGTAACTCGATCTAATTGTACTTGCGATCGCCCTTCATTCAACGGCTGTATTTCGACAGGCTGCACTCGCTTGCGATAAAGATTTAAATTAGTATAATCTGGCAAAACCCAAGTTTTATCTAACTCAAATTGATTCCCTTTTTCAATCGCAGCCACCGCAGCATTTTGAGCTTGTTTAATTCCTTCGCGAATCGAACCTTGCGGGCCTGTTTTAGTGACGAACCAAGAGAGCGATCGCACATCTTGCGGCACTTCTTTTAAATTCGTTCCCACCTGTCGCCCGTAAACCTGAAAATTAGCCAAAGCACCGTAAAAATTCAAATTATGCTGGTTAATTTCCGGCGTCGAAGGCAACACGCCTAAAGTAGATTGCAAATAAGGTTCCCGATCGATAATTTCGGCAATTACCTCTCGGTGCGGCCACTCTTTCCCCAAGTAAGGATAGCTAGAATTGCCGGGACTGATAATTTGGACTAAGGTATTTCCCAGAGTACCTCCCAGCGGCAAGATATGGAACAGCATCGCCAGAATTGCCAAGCCAATTGTACCCCAGCGAATTTGTCGTCCCCACCGACAAGGCCAGAGTGTTAAACAGTAGGCTAAGAAAATAGATAAAACTGGCAAATAAGGTATCACATATCGGTCATCTTTGTTGATATTTAGAGAATTAATTAAATAAGCTCCTCCCCAGAAAACAGCCAGCCAGCGACAGGAGTTGAGATAAAAGATTGAGGAACTATCTTGCCGGCGACGCCAATAAAGTATGAATCCTACTAAGGGAATCAGTAACAGAGGCCAAGAAATGTGTTCGGGTAAGTGTTGGCCGTAGTAAATCCAAGCGTCGATCGTATTGAGGGCCGGATCTCCTTCGGCGATCGCAGAATCCACCGTTGCCCGTTTTCCCCCGGTCAAAATTAACAGCCAATTGGTTTTCGCCCAGGGCCCAAACACCGCCACCGACAGCAACAAACTACCTGCTAATTGGGCTAATCTTCCCCAAGCTTTTTGCCGTACAGCACCAACAGCCAACCATACAATCGGGGTAAACAGAAATAATACGGTAGTGTGTTTAACTAATATTGATAAACCGAGAGAAATTCCAAAGGCGATCGCCCAAAAGAAAGATGACGCGGAGAGGGGGAGAGTGGGGGAGGGGGAGAATTTATACTTTTTATTCGTTCGTTCTTTCAACTGAGTTCTATCTGTTACATCCGTTACATCCGTTACAGAATCCGTTGCCGAACTTCTTCCTTCAGAAGCCTTCCACATTGTCAGACAATAGAAAGCAAAAGTAATCGCCGCAGTGAGGGGATAGTCGAGTAAAAATTGCAAGCGAAACCGATAAAGTCCCGGTAACAAAACGCAAATTGCAGCGGCCCACAAACCGACTTGCCGGTTAAATAATTGGACGCCCAGACTGTAGACTGAGGCGAGGAGAATTGCACTAAATAATAGATGAACGAGGGTTGCCCGATCGCCCCCAGTACCGAAAACCTGAAGAAACGGAACGGTTAAGATGTATGCCAAGGGCGGAATTTTCGTCGAAAGCAGCCAGAAGTTTGTCCACCACTCCCCGGAAAACCACTGAGGATGCTGCAACGCCTGCAAGTAATTCAGGGTGCTAGTCAGGTATTCTGCTTGATCCCACGCGGGGACAGATCGATCGAGGGCAAACCAGAGGCGATCGCTAATTGCCCCCAGCAGCCAAATTATTCCCAAGACAAGCAGACTCTTACTTCCGCTGTCCCGATGTTGCTGTGCCATTGCGATTCTTGGATTTTAGGTTGCAGCTTTTAGCTTACAGGCGGGCGGTTCCGGGCGATCGAAAATTAATTTGAAAAAGTGCTTGCTAAATTTTGTATGTGTCTGCTAAGATAGTAAAGCGCGAAAAAACAAGCCGGGATAGCTCAGTTGGTAGAGCAGTGGACTGAAAATCCACGTGTCACGAGTTCAAGTCTCGTTCCTGGCATCGCAAAGCCCTCACAAAGTTGAGGGCTTTTTTTTATATAAACTTGAGCGAACAAAATAATCACCAATGCCATTCAAGTCTCGGCTTGCAGTTGGAGAGACAAAGCATCGACTCATCCCTGAACCTCTCGTGCCTTGCGAAACTTTTCCTGCAATTGCTCGCACGCAGTCTCTAAGGGGATTCCCTCACCCCGCGATAGTTCCGCCTCCGCTTCCTCCACCGAAGAGCGCACCTCCTCCACCCACTCCCAATAATGCTGGCGTGTTTGAGTCAAAGTCTGGAGGGCTTTTGTAATCACCTCTTCCGGCGAGCTAAACTGCCGCGCGTGCTAATTGCGCTTCGATCAATTTCACCTGCTCAGGACTCAAAGTAATATTCATAAAAAGCTCCGGGAGTCTCGCTGACACAAATCCCTTTTCTAAGAATAGCGCTACTTTCTGGGGAGTGCGATCGTCTTGAGCGCCGATGGACGTGCGGTGACGTGTACTGTCTTATTTTTGAGTGAGGTACGACGCTAATTCGGGAATTTCACCGGCGCGCTGCCACTCGGCTTCCCCGCGCCGGACTTTGGTTCGGGCTGTGATTTCCTGAACCTCCCATAATTGCAATTTGGTATAGGGCCCCTTGGCTTCTCCGCTGCGAAACACATACCATTGAGCAACTTCAGGAGTTGGCTGGGTCGATCGTCTCACAGGCTTCATCCGATTCATTCCAGTTGTGGCTTTGAGCTGATTTAGCTCTTGTTCTACCGGATTGGGAGGCGGTGAGTTATAATTGGGCGATCGCTTTTTCTTAGCCTCCGGCTTACCTCTAGCAATTTCTACTTCGCGCGGCCACCCCCAGAAATGCCACACCGCCACCCACACTAGCGCCACAGCAGATCCTAAAATCTCTTCTTGTGTTGAGGATACACCATTGTATTTGGAGAAATTGTTAAAAAAAGCAATTCAAGAGTTAGAAACAATTCTTCAGCAGAGGAATCAGAGGAATGAATTACCGCTATAGTTTATTAATTCAATGGTCACAAGAGGATGGACTGTATTTGGTAACACTGCCAGAGTTGGCAACAATTGCAATGCAGCCCTGTACTTACGGGAAAACTTATGAAGAAGCGATCGCCAATGCTAAAGAAGCGATCTCCAGCTATCTTGAGTATTGCCAAGAAGAAGATTTAGTGCCTCCGAGTCCGGCAATCGTGGCAGCTTAAATAAAAGTCGATCGCCCTTTTTGACTCAGAACAAAAGAGGGATCGACTTTTCCATATCAAAAAGAGCGATCGCCCTTGTTGACAAATTCCAAAAGTGCGATCGCCTTTGGTTGAGAAAAAGCAAGAAAGGGCGATCGCACTTTGTGACTAATTCCAAAAGGGCGATCGCAGTTTTTTGATAAAAAGGGGTAAAGGGCGATCGCTAATCTGCGCTTACAAGCAAGGATCTCGCAAAATCTTGCCATCGCCAAAAATATTAAATAACAAAATTTGATAATTTTTGTTATTATGGGGGTAATAGTTGACTCAAATAGGTGACTCAACATCATGAATATATCCTTAACTCCTGAACTAGAGCAGTTTGTTCAGTCAACAGTCAAAAACGGTAGGTACTCATCTGCTTCTGAAGTGATTCTGGCTGCGTTACGATTGCTAAAAGAACGAGAAGTTTTAGTGGTCTTGAATCCGGTTTCATCAGAGGAGAAGCAGAAATCAAGCTATAATTTCTCGGATTTAGTGGGCAGATTAACTTGGCAGGGAGATGCAGTAACAATGCAGAGGAATCTACGCGAGTAGTGGTAGTCGCTATGTGTTGGATACGAATGCGATCGTTGCTTTGCTTCAAGGGAATATTCAACTCATTGGATTACTTAAAGATGCGGATTGGATTGGAGTTTCAGTTATTAGCAAAATTGAGTTTCTGGTATTTCCTGGGTTGACTCAAGACGATCGCCAGCTTTTCGAGCAGTTTCTGCAAAGAGTTGAAATTCTAGGTTTAGTGGCGATGGATGCTGTGTTGATTGAAAAAATCATTGAAATTCGCCAGCAACATCGCTTGAAACTACCGGATGCGGTTATTGCAGCAATGGCAATCCAAAATTCAGCAAGTTTGGTGACGGCAGATCGAGAGTTTGGAAAGGTAACAAGTTTGACGGTAATTAATTGGTAGCGATCGCTCTTCAATCGAG
Source organism: Oscillatoria nigro-viridis PCC 7112 (assembly GCF_000317475.1). NCBI lineage: Bacteria > Bacillati > Cyanobacteriota > Cyanophyceae > Oscillatoriales > Oscillatoriaceae > Phormidium > Phormidium nigroviride. Next base: position 6,971,644 of record NC_019729.1, on the reverse strand, counting down.
AAAAAGAAGTAAAGGGCGATCGTACTTTTTGACTTATTCCAAAAGGGCGATCGCACCTTAAATCTTGCAAGTCAATTACTTAAACTCTAATTTAATCTCCAAACTTTGCAGCTTTTCTTGCAACCACTGCTCAAATAACTGATTTTGCAGTTCTTGTTTGACTTTTGGATCTTCCAAGGAAGCATCTAAGAATTGTTCCACGCGAAATAAACCGTAACCGCCTTCAATTTCTAGAGGCCCCAGAATTTCTCCAACTTTAGCAATATCTACCATATTTTTGAGGATATCGGGTAAAGTGCCGCGACTGACTGGGCCCATCATCCCATTAACTACTCGGTCATCGCTGACAGAATACTCTCTTGCTAGACTTTCAAATTGATTTTTTCCTGCTGAAATTGCTGCTTTAAGCGTGTCGGCCAATTCTCGATCGCTGACGATGATGCGGGAAAGAACGACGCGATCGAAGAAAGGCTTTTGCTGCTGGTAATATGCCTCTAGTTTGGGCTGGCTAATCTTAGTTTTGAGCTTATCTAGCTTGATTTCATTGGTGATTCCTTGTCGAAAATTATCATAAGTAATCCCATTTTTAACCAGCCAGTTTTGAAAAGAGTTTTGGTCGAGTAACTGCTTTTCGAGGCGAAAATTTACAATCGTTTGTTCTAACTCGGCTGTGTCAATATCGATAGCTTCAACTTCAGCCAGTTCGTGTTCGAGAATATGCTGGCGCAAGATTTCTGCGAGAAACATTCCAAATTTCCCGGAAGCCTTGAGATAGCCAACGGCTTGACTGAGGGAAATAGTGTGGTTGTTGACTTTTAAGAAAGCGATAGATTCCATGTTTCTCGAAGTTGTAAGTTTTCAATGATTCAAACAAGTGACTGAGAAAGGATTTCCCAGCCACTGGTAAACTAACTAGGAACTAGAGGTGGTATGAAATACCTTAACCATTCACCGTCCACTGACTAAAGTATGTTTTGATCTGGTTCCAAGTCATTTCTAATATGTTCGGTTTGAAAGTGGAGTCACCCCACTCGTATCCGCCGCTTAATCCCCAGGGATTAAACAGTTTAAACTGTCCAGTAGCCTGATTGTAGCCAACCATTGTGTAAGCATGACCAGAAACTACAGGAGAGTTTTTTGTCGGGCCTTGACCTGACTCGTCAAGGCCGAAAGAACCAAAGCTAATTAATTTGTCAGCATTAAAAGCATCAACAACTTGATTAGATGTAGAGGATTGGATCGAAGAATAATTGCCGCTTTTCTTGCTAATTTGAGCAGTAGCCTTATCTACCCAACCATATTCAATACCTTGGTAGCTGTTGAGTCCGTGGAGGTTAATTCCTTCTTTGGTTGTATAGCGAGGAATCCAGCCCGCTTCATTCATCTGAGCATAAGCTTTTTCAGCTAAAGCTACCCACAACTCATTCGCGGAATCATCGTACTTGCCACCCACTTTGGCAAAGGGAAGCGCTCCATTGCTTTGGGTCGGTAAATAGCGATCGACTGTTACATAGTCAGCCTGACCATTGTTGAAGAAACGCACTGTGTAAGTTCCATCACCATTGTCAATAAACATATCTCGAATGACGTTCGGTGTCTTCTGGGCAACAGCGGCTAATGAGGCTAAGTAGTAACAATCCCCGACGGCTCCTTGCTTCACATCTTCGTAACTGATGTCATTATTATTTCCGAACAGCTTGCCTTCAGCATAACGGTACACAACATCGGTTGCACTGCCATAGGAATACTGTCCTATGGGCAATGGACGATCCTTGCCTAAGAAGTGTTCGTTAATCAGCTTGTCGAGTTGATCGGCACTACTACCAGCTTGCAAGTTACCCAGATAGCTGCCTTGATAGCTATTGTTGGCTGGGTTTCCTTGGGAAATCTTGGTAGACAATACCCGCACATCCTCTCGCATTTGGATGTAGTTGGTGTTGCTAGTTAACGTCTTGAGGTCGGCAAATTCGTCGGCATCTACTACCCCGCCGTCTTTGGCATTGGTGAAGATATCGATCATGTCTTGGCGATCGAGTAAACCATCTTGGAAGCGCGATCGGGCTAAGGAACGAATCGCCAAGTCTTTAATGTTTTGCTCAAACCAATCTGTAACCGCTGATTTTGTGGAAATATTAAACTGCTTCTGGTTACTCCAGCCGTCAATTCCATCGCTGACAGCCACAGATACCGCATCAACACCGGCTACTGTACCGCCAACAAAAGCCACTGTATTCAGCTTGTCCGCATCCACATAGAAGGTTTGACCGGCAGCTTGTTTGATGCCATTTACAGTGAAATAACCGCTGGTGTTGCTGCTGTTGCCATCATAGAAGGCATAGCGAGTAATTTTGTCCCCATCAGCATCAGTGATGCTGAAGGATGGTTTAATCGACTCATTTGCATTCACCGTTTGGTCACTGGCGGTGACAACTGGATTAGAACCGCCTTGAGTTTGGATCTTGTAGTCTTTCCAGCTACTCCAAGCAGTGCCGTCATAGGCTTGCGTGTACACTGTATCGCTAGTTGTGCTGCTGCCACCAACAAAACTAACTGTACCCAGCTTGTCCGCATCCACGTAGAAGGCTTGACCGGCAGCTTGTTGGATGCCATTTACCGTGAAATAACCGCTGGTGGTGCTGCTGTTGCCATCGTAAAAGGCATAGCGAGTCATTTTGTCCCCATCAGCATCAGTGACGCTAAAAGATGGCTGAATACTCTGGTTGCGGCGCACAGTTTGGTCGCTGGCACTTACTACCGGCGCCTGATTAGCTTTTTGAGTAGTCATCGTGGCGACTTGATGCCCCCAAGTTTGACCGTCGTAAGCGTAAATACTAAATGAATCAGTGCCTGCAACTGAACCGCCGACAAAACGAACGGTGCTCAATTGCTCGGCAGCGACAAAGAATCCGTCGGTTTGTTTGACGCCATTTACCGTGAAATAACCGCTAGTGCTGCTGGTGTTGTAGTCGTAGAAATAATAATTGGTAATGCGATCGCCATCGGGGTCAGTTACAGAGAAACTCGGACTAACACTCGCACCAGAATTAACGGTTTGGTTGTAAGCAGTAACTACTGGCGCCTGATTAACTTTTGTAGTAATCGTGGCTGATTGAGATCCCCAAGTTAGACCATCAGAAGCCCAGATGGTAACTGAGTCAGTCCCTGCTACTGAACCACCGACAAAACGAACAGTGCTTAACTGGGCAGGAGTTACAAAGAATGCACTGGTTTGTTTGACACCATTCAAGGTGAAATAACCGCTAGTGCTGCTGGTGTTGTTATCCGAGAAATAGTATTGGGTAATGCTATTACGATCAGGGTCACTTACACTGAAACTAGGAGTAACACTCGCACCGGAATTAACCGTTTGGTTATAAGTTGTTACCACCGGTGCTTGATTAACTTTTGTAGTAATCGTAGCGGTTTGACTTCCAAAAGTTTGACCATCATAAGCCAAGATGGTAATTTGGTCGGTGCCTGCCACTGAACCGCCGACAAAACGGACAGCGCCCAACTGATTTGGGGTTACAGAGAACCCGCTAGTCTGCTTAACACCATTGAGAGTGAAGTAACCGCTAGTGCTGCTGGTGTTTTGGTCGTTGAACACATATTGGGTAATGCTATTACCATCGGGGTCACTCACATAGAAACTAGGACTGATACTCGCACCCGGATTAACCGTTTGGTTATAAGCAGTGACTACTGGAGCGCGGTTTGAAGAGGGCGATGGTGAAGCACCGACTAAACCCAATTCTTCCCAGGAAGGATCTATTTCCCGTTTTATATCCCAAATATTAATGACCTCATCTTCTGACACCACATCTGAGATATGAGAATCATCTTCTGACTTGTTTATTTGGGTATCTTCCGTAACCCACAAATCGACAAATTTTTCCTCTATGACACTCAGCTCAATATCAACAGGCGGCTCGATCGGTGTTGGCGCTGGTGTTGGTGCCGGTGTTGGTGTTGGCGTCGGGACGATCGGATCGACATCCACAGGCGGCTCGATCGGTGTTGGTGCCGGTGTTGGTGTCGGTGTCGGGACGATCGGATCGACATCCACAGGCGGCTCGATCGGTGTTGGTGCTGGTGTTGGTGTCGGCGCTGGTGTCGGCGTGGGTGTCGGGACAATCGGGTCAATATCAACAGGCGGCTCGATCGGTGTTGGTGTTGGCGCTGGTGTCGGGACGATCGGGTCAATATCAACAGGCGGCTCGATCGGTGTTGGTGTTGGCGCTGGTGTCGGCGTGGGTGTCGGGGCGATCGGGTCAATATCAACAGGCGGCTCGATCGGTGTTGGTGCCGGTGTTGGTGTCGGTGTCGGGACGATCGGGTCAATATCAACAGGCGGCTCGATCGGCGTTGGTGTTGGTGTTGGTGTTGGTGTCGGGACGATCGGGTCAATATCAACAGGCTTTGTGATGTAAGAAATCACCTCTTTTCCTAAGTCCGAACCACGCCAATCTTTACCTGGAGCAATTAACTCATCTAATTTGGCAGCTCTTCCAGTCGCACCCCGCACTTGGAAAATGATATCATTGTAATCCCTGTCACTCCCTGCATCTAACCGCATATCCTCCATGACAAAGGTATTACCTTCTCCCGTGACATCGGCAATTTGACCAAAGTGAAATCCCTCCACAGGATTCGCCATTGCCATAGAAAATAAAGGACGTTGATCGCCCCCAACAGTCGGATTATCAAACACAGACTTTACACTACCGTTGGGTACCAACATCACCCCATATTTACCCCCAGCAGTTACGGCAAAACTCTTGACTCCTAAGTAGACTCCTTCGTTGGCATTACTATCTCCTAATAAACCGGAAAACCGCCCACCTTCTGTAGCATCATTAATTACTACATGACCTTTCACAGAGTTACTTAAAGAACGCGCAGCTACTTCTTTAATAAATGCTTCCGAACCTGGTTCAAGTTTATCTAAATCCTCTAAACTGAAAATAGCTAATTCACCTTGAAACATCCCACCATCAAATGTGTAGTCTACATTGATGCGACCAGTTTGATCTGTAGTAAATACACCGGATGTAAAGGGAGAAATTAACTTTTTGTCTGTAGTCGGTTCTGGTTCTTTTTTTGTTTCAGTTGTTGCTACGGTAGTATTTGAATTCTCTTTCTTTGTTTCTTCCCCGTTGCTGGTGTCAGTATTTGTTTTGTCCCCTGGCTTGCTGGCATCTGGGGAAGTAGCAACTAAAGTTTCGCCTGTTTTTGGTTGTTGAGTGGCAACAGTTTCTCCTGCAACTACACCCGTTTTGACGGCGACTGTGCTATTTGAATTGTTTGTGGCAACAGTTTCGCTGAGTTTTTCGGCGGTTGAAATTGCCGAATCGGTTGGTGGTTTGTCTGGTGGAGATGTAGTCTCTTCACTTGGCAGTTTTTCGCTAGCAGATTCAGTCGTTGCTACGGGTTTTTCCTGTTCAGATGTGAGAGTTGCTTCGGAGTCTGTAGTGACTGGTTTGTCGGTAGTTTTTGATGTTGTTTCTGCCGCAGATTCAGTCGTTGCTAGAGGTTTTTCCGGTTCAGATGTGAGAGTTGCTTCGGAGTCTGTAGTGACTGATTTTTCGGTAGTTGTTGAGGTGATTTCTACCGCAGATTCACTCGTTGCTAGAGGTTGTTTCGGTTCAGATGTGAGAGTTTTTTCGGAGTCTGTAGTGACTGATTTTTCGGTATTTGTTGATGTTGTTTCTGCAGCAAATTCAGTCGTTTCTAGAGGTTTTTCCGGTTCAGATGTGAGAGTTTTTTCGGAGTCGGTAGTGACTGGTTTGTCGGTAGTTGTTGATGTTGTTTCTGCCGCATATTCAGTCGTTGCTAGAGGTTTTTCCGGTTCAGATGTGAGAGTTTTTTCGGAGTTCGGAGTCGGTAGTGACTGGTTTGTCGGTAGTTATTGAGGTAATTTCTGCCGCATATTCAGTCGTTGCTAGAGGTTTTTCCGGTTCAGACGTGAGAGTTGTTTCGGAGTCGGTAGTGACTGGTTTGTCGGTAGTTGTTGATGTTGTTTCTGCGGTGACAGTCTTTTCATCAACAGGAGTTCCTGTTATTACATCTTTGTTTGCAGTGGGTTTTTCCGAAGTTGCGGCGCTGTTTGAGGGAAGTGGAGAATCTGATTGTGCACCGATGAGGGTGTCTGCGTCGGATGATTTTTGAGTGCTAGTTGGTGCTAAATTCAGCGTGTATTTGATGTCGTCGCTGATTTGCGAAACTTTGAGTGAATAGTCTCCGGCTAGTAAACTGTCAACAATAATTGTTTCTGCCTCGGTTCCCGCGTTGGTGGAACTGTAAAGGGGTGCGCCACTAGAGTTTAATAAAAATACGTCGGCATTCCCGCTCAAACCGTCGATCGCGAATTTGAAACTCCCCGGACTGTTGATGTTAAATTTGTAAAGGTCAAAGATATTTGTAGTGTCAATACTACCTGTGTAGCTTGTGCTGTCAGTCAATGCCCCGATGTTAAGTTCAGTCATACTACCCCTGAAAAATAGTTGCTTGAAAGCGCTCTTAATTATCTATCTGGGGGAACTTGAGGTTTTTATGCGAAGCGCGGTGAATCGTTACATAAGTTTACATTAGGGTTGCCGATCGCCCAAAATTTGCAATCTACCCGCATTTAATTTACTGGTGATTTTGCTTAAAACTATTGTGGGGTGGGCATCCTGCCCGCCCCAAAGGTGCAATTTAAATACAGAAAAGCTTAGTTGCACTTCACTGCGGAAAAACCAAAGTGCGTGAATGTCAACAGTCACACGCCACCAGTCAAAGATTTCTCGCCCTCACGCACCCTACAACTGCGATCGCCCGCAATCGATCGCCCCAGACAATCCCTTATCCCCTACAATAAACAAGCAATTATTATATTTTGAGTTATCCTGTGAGTCCTACTGCCGAAGTCAGCAATACCCTAAATGCGGGCGCCCTACCAACCGTTACCGCTACCGCAGCCCGCCGCGCTGTTTTTCCCTTCACTGCAATTGTTGGCCAGGAGGAGATGAAACTGGCGCTGCTGTTGAATGTCATCGATCCCAAAATTGGCGGGGTGATGATTATGGGCGATCGAGGTACTGGTAAATCTACCACAATCCGCGCCCTCACTGATTTGCTGCCGGAAATTGAGGTGGTGGCTGACGATCCTTTTAACAGTCATCCCACCGATCCTGATTTGATGAGCGATGAGGTGCGCGATCGCACTTTATCTCAAACTGAGATTAAAATCGCCCGCAAGAAAGTCCAAATGGTAGATTTACCTTTGGGCGCGACCGAAGACCGAGTTTGCGGTACGATCGACATCGAAAAAGCTTTGTCGGAAGGTGTTAAAGCTTTTGAACCCGGGCTTTTAGCTAAAGCTAACCGCGGCATTCTGTACGTTGATGAAGTCAATTTGCTCGACGATCATTTAGTCGATGTGTTGCTCGACTCCGCCGCCAGCGGTTGGAATACTGTTGAAAGAGAAGGCATTTCGATCCGCCACCCGGCTAAGTTTATTTTAATCGGTTCCGGGAACCCAGAAGAAGGAGAATTGCGGCCGCAGTTGCTCGATAGATTCGGGATGCACGCAGAAATTCGGACTGTAAAAGACCCGAATTTAAGAGTGGAAATTGTCGAACAGCGATCGAGTTTTGACCAAAATCCGGTGGAGTTTCTCGCGAAATACCAGCACGAACAAGATGAGATGCAGCAGAAGTTGGTGGAAGCCCAGGAAAGATTAAAATCGGTAACTATCGATCGAGAATTGCGGGTAAAAATCTCCCAAGTTTGCGCGGAATTGGACGTAGACGGGCTGCGGGGCGATTTGGTCACAAATCGGGCTGCGAAAGCTTTCACGGCTTTGGAATGCCGCACGGAGGTGACTGTGGACGATATTCGCCGGGTGATGACTCTGTGTTTGCGGCACCGATTGCGGAAAGACCCGCTAGAATCAATAGATTCGGGGTATAAAGTGACCAAAGTGTTCGATCGGGTATTCGGCCTAGAAACAACTGAGGGGTAATTGGTAATTGGTAATTGGTAATTGGTAATTGGTGGTGATGAAGCCTTCCCAAATTTTCATACCTAATTCCCTATTTCCAATTACTAATTCTGGCAATGGAAAAACGAATTTTAGGATTAGATCCGGGCTTAGCCCATCTCGGCTACGGGGCAATTTCATGTCAAATTGTACCGGGCAAACAAGATCAAAACAGCGTTTCCATGATTGATTGCGGCGTCATACAAACAACGCCAAAACAGGAAATGGGACAGCGATTGAAAACAATTTACGACGATTTGCACGAGGTAATTGAACAGATTAAACCCGATCTAGCAATTGCCGAAAAACTGTTCTTTTACAAGATGGGAAATACCATACTTGTAGCGCAAGCGCGGGGCGTTTTGACCCTAGTATTGGCGCAGTGTGGAGTGCCGCTGTTCGAGTTTACGCCGGCTCAAATTAAGCAAGCTTTGACCGGCCGCGGTAATGCGGATAAATCTGAAGTGCAAGAGGCTGTGGCGCGGGAGTTGGAGTTGGGTTATATTCCGAAACCCGACGATGCGGCGGATGCTTTGGCGGTGGCTTTGACTGGTTGGTACGATGATGATATTTGTCCGAAGAAAATACAGTTGGAAACAGGAAAAATTTGATGCAATATCAAATCATCGGCAAATTAAGAACAAATCCGGGCAAGACATCTTCTCCCGATAAACTCACAGGAAATTGTACAATCTCTACTTCGCGAGAAGGGCGATAAATTTCTACTTGTTCGTCTTGAGGATTAATTAGCCAACCCAAGCGTAAACCGCTGTTTAGATATTCCTGCATTTTCTCCTGAAGCGGCCGCAGCGGGTCTGTACGCGACCGCAATTCTATGACAAAATCAGGACAAATCGGCGGAAATTTCTCTTGTTCTTCTGCTGTTAAAGCCGACCATCTTTCCAAGCTAACCCAAGCCGCGTCTGGAGAGCGATCGCCATTATTAGGCAACCTAAAAATTGTGGAAGAACTAAACACTCTCCCTAGCTGCGTTTGACGGTTCCACAAGCCCAAATCTGTAATTAAATCCGCTTCTCGATTTCCGCTGACTCCGCCTACTGGTGACATAATGATAATTTCTCCTTTAGCTGTCCGTTCAAATTGCCAATCTCGATTCATCTGGCACAAACGGTAAAACTGTTCGTCTGTTAGTTCGACAGTATCTAAGTTTAAAGTAACGGTCGTCATTTTATGATCTTTCCTCTCTTCTCCTCTCTTCAGTCTTGCGTTGCGCGGACGAAAGTTTGTGCGGTAGGGGCAATCCGTTGCCCTGATTCCAATCGCAGATTCATCTATTTTAGCGCCATTTTATTGAGAATCTTTGTTTTAATGAAAAATTAATCCTTATACAATTCCTAATTTTTTAAGTGCTATTGTCCGGTTTTTCGATGCCAAGTGATCATCTGGTTTGATTTCTAAGGCTTTGTCGTAGGAGGCGATTGCTTCTTTAATCCTGCCTAAATTATACAGTGCAAGGCCCCGAATGTACCAGGCTTCGTGTTTATCTGGTTTGAATTTTAAGGCTTTGTCGTAGGAGGCTATCGCTTCTTCAAATCTGCCTAAATTATACAGTACAAGGCCCCGAATGTACCAGGCTTCGTGTTTATCTGGTTTGAATTTTAAGGCTTCATCCCAGGAGGTGATCGCTTCTTCAAATCTGCCTAAATTAACCAGTGCAAGGCCCCGACTGTACCAGGCTTCGTGATAATCTGCTTTGAATTTTAAGGCTTTGCCGAAGGAGGCGATCGCTTCTTCAAATCTGCCTAAATTATGCAGTACAACGCCCTGATTGAACCAGGCTTCGTGGTAATCTGGTTTAATTTCTAAGGCTTTGTCGTAGGAGGCGATCGCATCTTCAATCCTGCCTAAATCATGCAGTACAACGCCCAGATTGTACCAGGCTTCGTGGAAATCTGGTTTTAATTTTAAGGCTTTGCCGTAGGAGGCTATCGCATCTTCTCGCCTACCTAAATTAACCAGTGCAAGGCCCCGATTGTACCAGGCTTCGTGTAAATCGGGTTTGAATTTTAAGGCTTCGTCCCAGGAGGCTATCGCATCTTCTCGCCTACCTAAATTAACCAGTGCAACGCCCCGATTGTACCAGGCTTCGTGTAAATCGGGTTTGAATTTTAAGGCTTCGTCCCAGGAGGCTATCGCATCTTCTCGCCTACCTAAATTAACCAGTGCAACGCCCCGATTGTACCAGGCTTCGTGATAATCTGGTTTAATTTCTAAGGCTTTGTCCCAGGAGGCGATCGCTTCTTCAATCCTGCCTAAATTAACCAGTGCATAGCCCCGATTGTTCCAGGCTTCATGATCATCTGGTTTGATTTCTAAGGCTTTGTCGTAGGAGGCGATCGCTTCAATCCTGCCTAAATTATCCAGTAAAAGGACCCGATTGTTCCAGGCTTCGTGATAATCTGGTTTGATTTCTAAGGCTTTGTCGTAGGAGGCGATCGCTTCTTCTAGCCTGCCTAAATTACGCAGTGCATTGCCCCGATTGTTCCAGGCTTCGTGATAATCTGGTTTTAATTCTAAGGCTTTGTCGTAGGAGGCGATCGCTTCTTCAATCCTGCCTAACTTATCCAGTGCATTGCCCCGATTGTTCCAGGCTTCGTGATAATCTGGTTTTAATTCTAAGGCTTTATTGTAGGAGGTGAGCGCTTCTTCAAATCTGCCTAAATTATGCAGTAAAAGGCCCCGATTGTTCCAGGCTTCGTGATAATCTGGTTTTAATTCTAAGGCTTTATTGTAGGAGGTGAGCGCTTCTTCAAATCTGCCTAAATCATCCAGTGCATAGCCCCGATTGTACCAGACTTCGTGTAAATCTGGTTTGATTTCTAAGGCTTTGTCCCAGGAGGCGATCGCTTCTTCTCGCCTGCCTAAATTATACAGTGCAAGGCCCCGAATGTACCAGGCTTCGTGTAAATCTGGTTTGAATTTTAAGGCTTTGTCGTAGGAGGCTATCGCTTCTTCAAATCTGCCTAAATCATCCAGTGCAAGGCCCCGAATGTTCCAGACTTCGTGTTTATCTGGTTTGAATTTTAAGGCTTTGTCGTAGGAGGCGATCGCATCTTGTAGCCTGCCTAACTTAACCAGTGCAAGACCCCGACTGGACCAGGCTTCGTGTTTATCTGGTTTGAATTTTAAGGCTTTGTCGTAGGAGGCGATCGCATCTTCAAGCCTGCCTAAATCATCCAGTGCACGGCCCCGATTGTTCCAGACTTCGTGTAAATCTGGTTTAATTTCTAAGGCTTTGTCACAGGAGGCGATCGCTTCTTCAAATCTGCCTAAATTACCCAGTGCAAGGCCCCGAATGTACCAGGCTTCGTGTAAATTTGGTTTGAATTCTAAGGCTTTGTCGTAGGAGGCGATCGCATCTTCAAAATCCCCTTTCATACATTGCTCATCTCCTCGCTTTTTCCATTCCTCAGTCTCTCGATCCGAAGATAGCGGAAACTCAACCAAAATCTTCCTACCAACATTCCCCGCCGCCTCTCCCAATTCCCCACCCGCAACTCCACTCAACAACTCCAACCTGCGCGCCAATTTCTGAAGCGATACCACCGCATCCGTAGACACTGTACTCCCCTGCGCGCCCTCCAACAGTCGAGCCCCAAACCTCCGCAACCAAGCCGCCAATTCACCATTTTTAATCCGTTTTGCGAGTAAGAATCCCGCAACATCATCTCTTCCCCAGCCCTGATTCACCCCTTCGAGAAGTTCCATGAACTTCGCCTCGTATTCCGCATCAGTCAAAGTTGGCCACGGTTGAGGAGGTGTCGGTTGAATCTCCGGGGGAGTCGTACCCAATAGCCGCTGAATTAATTGTTTGAGGAATCGCCAGATTTTGTTCAACATTGGTGAGATTTTGATAAAAAACTATGTCATTCTGTTAATTCGACACTATCTAAGTTTCAAGTAACGGTTGTCATTGTATTACCTCCTCTCTTGTCCTCTCTTCAGTCTTGCGTTGCGCGGACGAAAGTTTGTGCGGTAGGGGCAATCCGTTGCCCTGATTCCAATCGCCGATTCATCTATAGCAATCCGATCTGAGTCTCACAGCAAAATGCCCTCTTGTCTTCCTAGACTTCTTGTATAGCAAGACTTTCAGATTTTACAGATCTAGAAAATCACTTAGGATTGCTATATTTTAGCGCCATTTTATTGAGAATCTTTGTTTTAATGAAAAATTAATCTTTATACAATTCCTAATTTTTTAAGTGCTATTGTCCGGTTTTTCGATGCCAAGTGATCATCTGGTTTGAATTTTAAGGCTTTGTCGAAGGAGGTGATCGCATCTTCAATCCTGCCTAACTTAACCAGTGCAACGCCCCGAATGTACCAGGCTTCGTGATAATCTGGTTTGAATTTTAAGGCTTTGTCCCAGGAGGCGACCGCATCTTCAATCCTGCCTAACTTACCCAGTGCAAGGCCCCGAATGTACCAGGCTTCGTGTAAATCTGGTTTGAATTTTAAGGCTTTGTCGCAGGAGGCTATCGCATCTTCAATCCTGCCTAAATCACGCAGTGCAACGCCCCGATTGTACCAGGCTTCGTGATAATCTGGTTTGATTTCTAAGGCTTTGTCGTAGGAGGCGATCTCATTTTCAAGCCTGCCTAAATTACCCAGTGCAACGCCCCGATTGTACCAGGCTTCATGATAATCGGGTTTGATTTCTAAGGCTTTGTCGTAGGAGGCGATCGCATCTTCTAATCTGCCTAAATTAGCCAGTGCAAGGCCCCGAATGTACCAGGCTTCGTGTAAATCTGGTTTGATTTCTAAGGCTTTGTCGTAGGAGGTGATCGCATCTTCTAGCCTGCCTAAATCATACAGTGCATGGCCCCGATTGAACCAGGCTTCGTATGAATATGGTTTAATTTCTAAGGCTTTGTCGTAGGAGGCGATTGCACCTTCAAAATCCCCTTTCATAAGTTGCTCATACCCTCTATTCCAGCAAGCCTCAGCCTCTCGATCAACATCCTCACCTCGCTTAACCGAAACTAGCGGAAACTCAACCAAAATCTCCCTACCAACATTCCCCGCCACCTCTCCCAATTCCCCGCCCGCAACTCTACCCAACAACTCCAACCTGCGCGCCAATTCCTGAAGCGATACCACCGCATCCGTAGGGGCTGTACCCCCGTGCCCGCCCTCTGTACTCCCCTGCGCGCCCGCCAACAATCGAGTCCCAAACCCTCGCAACCAAGCCGCCAAATCACCATTTTCAATTTGTTTGGCGCTTAAGAATTCCGCAACATCCCCTCTTCCCCAGCCCTCATTCACCCCTTCGAGAAGTTCCATCAACTTCGCCTCGTATTCCGCATCAGTCAAAGTTGGCCGCGGTTGAGGAGGTGTCGGTTGAATCTCCGGGGGAGTCGTACCCAATAGCCGCTGAATTAATTGTTTGAGGAATCGCCAGATTTTGTTCAACATTGGTGAGATGGTGAGACGGTTGGTTTTTGTTATTGTAGCAACAATTGCCGGGATTGGTCGTCCGTCGGATAGTCCGCCAGGGGTTGAAAAGGCGATTCGGATTTGTCGTCAGTCCGATAGTCCGCCAGGGGTTGAAACCCCTGTCTCATAGCGAAAGTCCTCTGAAAGAGGACTGAAGATGTACACAATGTTAATTAAAAGTGACATTTTGAACATTGTTAATTACCATTGAAATCCTTCTCATCAGTCCTATGTAAGAGGACTTCAGCTATGAGACGGGGGTTTCAACCCTCGTCGGACTTCGCAACATCGCAATCTAACATTTTGAACATGATTAATTAGCTTTTAAATCCTTTTCATCAGTCCTCTTCAGAGGACTTCAGCTATGAGACGGGGGTTTCAACCCTCGTCGGACTCCGCTATGAGACGGGGTTTCAACCACATTGAACTATTGCACCAGCGATCAAATTCAAACAATCAATTCCCACCTCCCTCAAAAAATGCTATAATAGCAACTTTAATTGCTAAACTTATCCCGCCAACAGAGAACCCAGGAAAATAATATGGTGATTATTACCTCACAACAAATTGCCCAATTTCGCTCGCAATTAGCCGAATATCCAGAAGCCCTAAAAGCCCTAGACGCCATCGAAGATTGCGAAGGGAACATCGAAGATGCAGCGATCTCTCTAGCAATTCAAGCCGGACAAGAACCGAATATATCAGAAAATTGGTTAGACGGATTGGCGAAAAGATGCCGCGTTGCTATCTGCAAATCCGAGGTTAAAGAAGAGTTGACAAACGGACAATTGAATGCTGCATTTAGAGATTTAGTTGCCGCAAAAATTTGCCCTGATATTTTGGTGACTTCGGTGATTATTTATGTATTTAAAACTGGGGTGAATGATTTTTGCGAGCCTCTCGAATATAAACTCTAAAGCCATAGCTGCATTTAAAAAGTAGGTGAAGTAAAGCTATCCCCAAGGGTAGGGAATCGCCCTCATTTCTCAAAACATGATACAACGAGGCGATCCTCTTCGAGGGCTTCGCTAACGCACTTTTTCTCTACCCCTTTGCACTACTGTACCCAGCCGGCTTCAAATCCGGCGACAAACCCAAAGATTTCCCCAGCAAACGAGCAAGTTGCACTAAAAAATTAGCAGTATCTTCGTCACCTTCGCGGGCCATTGAAGCCGATATCTGGATGAGCATTTGCACAAATCCCGCATCAATTAAATCGGAACAGGAACTCAAAACCTCTGGTTCTTGGCCGTTGGGGCAAGTAAGCACTCGCTCGATTAAGTTCAAATAAGCCTCTTGGCGTTCTGGATTCATTTTGGCAGAAGCTGTACAGTAAATAATTTATTATTACGTTTAACTCAGTCCTGTCAATCAGGCGATCGAATATGCGATCCCCGTTTTTACTCTAGAATCTCCATTCAGTCAGGAATAGACAGAAGTTTAAAGAAAATCTTAAGTTTCTCAATGCTAGTTTAGTCGAGGTAAGGTGCGCCGAAGATCACCCTACTATTCAAGGGAATTAAGAATATACAAAATGAAAATAGGAATATTTTTAGGAAATCTAGGAAACCCCGCCATCTACTATCCCAAACTCGCCAAAATCACCGGCGGAGTCGGGGCGAGTATTTTTCTGTGCCAATTATTGCAATGGCAATCACAACAGTCCAACTCCGGTGAATGGGTAAAAACCAACAGCAGCGAAATTGAAACAGCCACCGGTTTAAATCAGCAAGAACAGGAATTAGCAATCCGCCTGCTCAAAGTGCGATCGCTCCTCAAAGAAAAATTAACAAATCCCAACACGGACAGCCTAGAACTCTCGGCGGACATTGACGCTTTTGAGGAAAAACTCAATAACTTTTGGACACCGAATCCGCCAGATATTATAACAGAGATCGGCCGCGAAAGTCACAATCACCCTGTAGAAATCTTCCGCGAAACATCACCCCCCAATCATGTAGTTAAAACTGACAAATATTTCGGGCAACCCCGCCAACAAATAGCCGTTGCTGTCACCCCGAATTACCGATTTAGCGGCCCTTGGAATTCCCAAGAAGAACTGCACAACTTTCAACGAGCTTTAGAAGCATATGCTCAAGAGCGCAGCTTAGGATTTGGCAATCCTTCGGGATGGGCATTTAAAATTATTGACAGCATGACAAAAGGCTTAACCTCGACTTTTTGGGATGAATTTATCGCCGGAATCCCTTTAGGAGAAAGTCAGAAAGTCAAGCGGGATTGGGAAATCGAGCCGGAAGTGCCTTATCCTGCTTTTGAAGAAGAGCGAATTCAGTATTACATCCACAAAGGCGAACCGCTAGAAGCCGCAGTATCTAAAGCCCGTGCTGACTTGAGAAACCCTGTTTTGGGCAAGGATTTGTGGGAGGGATTTTTGCGAAAGTGCGATCGGCTTGCCGATGATGCACTCAAAGCAAAACAGCAGGGCGTTGACACACCATATCTGCCCTCTTCCTTCAACGAAAAACCGCAAATCACCAAGGATAGCGTTATGCAGAAATTAGGGGCGATCGCGCCGCAATTAGCCCTCAATCAATCCACATCTGAAACAATTGCTGAACCGCCAAACATCGAACTAAAAGAACCACCAGCCCCCGCCGAAATCCCCAGTATTTCCTCTTTGCAAAAAGCTTATCAAACTCCTCTCGGCAGAAGTATAGTTGAAAAACAAATCGCTGCAAACCCCGACTGGGGCTACGAAATAGTTGACGGTGAAATAGTCGAATCCATCCCTTTTTAGGAGGCGGACATGAAACGAATTAGCGATATCAATCCCCTGGGGGAAGAGCGAGCAAATCCTTCAGAGGAAGAGAGAGAAAAACTGCGGCGGGAAAGGTTGCAGCGAGAAAGAGATGAAGGATATCAAAAGTTAGTTGAACTCTGCAATTTGGGCGAATATGACATGGCCGAGCAGTTGGCAAATCGCAACTCTAATTGGGGTTATGAAATAGTTGATGGAATTGTGATGGAAAGGATAGATTAGGTTCGCAGTTATCCCATTTGTCACTTTCATCGGCGGGCAAGATGCCCGCCCCACAAAAAAATTAATATGTCGTGGAACAGTCATCTTGCCTGTTCCTAAGAATGGTAAAAATTGACTATCACAATCTCTATGTTATAATTATAACTAAAACTTAAATATATATCAAAATCTGACAACAACTATTAACACCAAAAATATAACTCTGGGTGAAGTCAGTCAATTTTTGAAATTCCAAGAGCAGCTTAATAATGACACGTACACAAATTTTTTATCCTTAGAATCCTTAACAGAGATAGAACAGTTAGGATTGCAATCGCGTCTACTTTCATGGGCAGGCAAGAAGCCCACTCCACAAGAAATTTGATATGTTGTGGAACAGGCATCTTGCCTGTTCCTAATAATATGGGCCGGCTCTCCGGCATACCACACAAGAAACTTGATATGTTGTGGAACAGGCATCTTGCCTGTGCCTAAGAATGGTGCAAGTTGACTACCGCAATGTCTATGTTATAATTATCACTAAAAATTAAATAACTCTTAAAATATGACGACAACTATTAATGCCAAAAACCTAACTTTATCAGAAGTCCACCGTCTGTTCGGCTTTCAAAAACAGTACACTAACTCATTTACCTCTGTGTTATCCCTTGAAGATATCACAGAACACGAACAGCAGGAACTTATACAAATTAGGGATGATTTCGATGACTACATTTCAACGGATCGAGTTTCTGAAGGACTGGTAAAAGCTCTGACTACCTTTCCCCTAATGCGATTGGCTGGCTTCTACCGCCGCCCTATTAAAATTAGTTTAGAACAAGACATCGCCGAAATTAGCATTGAAGAGGAAGATACTATCATTAAAGGACGGTTTGATATCTTGGCTGTCAACAAAATAAAACCCATCAGAAGCGAGACATATTTTTGGGTTTTGGTGATTGAAAGTAAAAATTCTGGAATTAACGCATTGATGGGTTTATCTCAATTGCTAACCTATGCTTATCAAAATTTAAAATATCAAGACACAATCTGGGGTTTGACAACCAACGGAATGCACTATCAGTTTGTTAATATTCAGCGCGGCAATACTCCAACTTATCAGCTAATGCCTTTGCTAAACCTGATGGAACCCGAACCTTCAATTTTGTTGCTGCAAGTTTTAAAAGCTATTTGTAAGCTATAAAAAAAGAGGCAGAGAAAATTCCCCGCCTCCATTCTGCCATGACTGTTAACCTAAAGGTTAGATTAGCCAGCCAATACTTTTTAGTAGCCTCTGGTGTTAGGCTTGTGGACGATGAAGCTGAGCACTTGGCACTGCTTCACGTTGTCAAAACCCATGACGCGGATGTAGCACTGGGGGTATTCTTGACGGCAAGCTTGAATTTCTGTCATGATTTCCGGCAGTGATTTTGCACCAAACAAAGGCAACTTCCACAGAGTCCAATAGTGCATTTCAGCGGCAGAGCTTTCGCTGAATTCTACGCCGGGAATGTAGCCTTGATCCAGGATGTACTGGAGTTGCTTGGCAATTTGCGCGTCTGTCAGCGGGGGCAAATAAGACAGAGTTTCGTAACGGCGCTCTTTAGGTAAAGTCTTCATTTTTGGTATCTCTAAGGTGTGTGTTCGATCGCACAAGTCGATCGCTCAACTGGACAAATTATCCAGATTCGGTTCAGAATCAATTGAACTTTCAGGATTGCTGCTAGGGAGAGACCAATTAAGTTGCGTGATTCGCTCCAAATGCTGGCGCCTGTGTTCCATATTCGCCTGTTGAATGTTAGTGCGAACCATCTCCGGCAAAAATTCCACTACATCATGAGCGAGATACTCCCGGACAGTCATGATCCGAAATCCCAAATCTTGATTTTCCAACAGCAGTTCTTGAATGTAAGCTTCTCCGTCTTGGATTTTGCCCTTTGAGGAAAAGTCGTTCAACCAGATTGCCAGAGGAGGGTTGGTTTCGCTCAACTGAGCGACCACCATCCGCACGGATTGATAGGTTAGGTAACTTGCCAGCACCTTAGCGGTGTCTTTCGCAACTTGTTTGAGATCCATTTTTGACCCCAGCTCCCTCAAATTTTAGATTTTGGATTTTAGATTTTGGATGCAAACTTACTTGTAAATCTTCTTCAAAGATAAAGACTTCCCAGCAAGTTTGCGATCTCAAACCTAAAATCTTTAACCCAAAATCATCAGACGGTATCCATTGCTTCAAACTCGAACTTGATTTCTTTCCACAGTTCGCAAGCAACGGCCAATTCAGGGCTCCAACGGCAAGCTTCGCGGATAATGTCTCCGCCTTCGCGCATCAGGTTGCGACCTTCGTTACGAGCTTGGACGCAAGCTTCCAAAGCAACGCGGTTAGCAGTTGCACCAGGTGCGTTACCCCAAGGGTGTCCCAAGGTACCGCCACCAAACTGCAAGCAGGAGTCGTCGCCGAAAATTTCCACCAAAGCAGGCATGTGCCAGATGTGGATACCGCCGGAAGCAACCGGCATGACACCGGGCATGGAAGCCCAATCTTGGGTGAAGTAGATACCGCGAGCGCGGTCTTGTTCGATGTGGTCTTCGCGCATCAAGTCTACGAAGCCCATCGTGATGCCTTTTTCGCCTTCGAGTTTGCCCACAACTGTACCGGAGTGCAGGTGGTCGCCGCCGGACATCCGCAAGCACTTGGCAAGTACGCGGAAGTGGATACCGTGGTTCTTCTGACGGTCGATCACGGCGTGCATGGCGCGGTGGATGTGCAGCAACACACCGTTGCGGCGGCACCATTTGGCCAAGCTGGTGTTTGCAGTGAAACCACCGGTCAGGTAGTCGTGCATGATGATGGGGGTTTTGATTTCCTTAGCGAACTCAGCCCGCTCCATCATTTCTTCGCAGGTGGGGGCGGTTACGTTGAGGTAGTGGCCCTTGACTTCGCCGGTTTCTGCTTGAGCTTTTTCAATAGCTTCTTGAACGAACAAGAAACGATCGCGCCAGCGCATGAACGGCTGCGAGTTGATGTTTTCGTCGTCTTTGGTGAAGTCCAAACCGCCGCGCAGAACTTCGTAAACGGCACGACCGTAGTTCTTAGCAGACAGACCCAATTTGGGCTTAATTGTACAGCCCAGCAAAGGACGACCGTACTTGTTCAATTTGTCCCGCTCGACGGTAATACCGTGAGGAGGGCCTTGGAAGGTTTTCAGGTAAGCAATGGGAATCCGCAAGTCTTCCAACCGCAGAGCGCGCAGAGCTTTGAAACCGAACACGTTACCGACCAACGAGGTCAGCAAGTTGGTGACTGAACCTTCTTCAAACAAATCCAAAGGATAAGCAATGAAGCAGATGTATTGGTTGTCTTCACCGGGAACTGGCTCGATGTCGTAGCAGCGACCTTTGTAGCGGTCGAGGTCGGTCAGGAGGTCAGTCCAAACAGTCGTCCATGTACCTGTAGAAGATTCAGCAGCCACAGCAGCGCCTGCTTCTTCTGGGGGAACTCCCGGCTGCGGTGTTACCCGGAAAGCCGCCAAAACATCTGTATCCTTTGGGGTGTAGTCCGGCGTGTAATACGTTAGTTTATAGTCTTGAACTCCGGCTTTATACCCAGCCTTTGATTGAGTTTGGGTTTGCGCGTAAGCCATATCTCGCTTCCTAGTATTCGCTTAATTTTTTTGCCCGATCGCAGGCTTTTAAAAATATATCAACAAAGTGTCACTCTCCAATTTTAATATTCTTTTAATCATCATAAGTATTGTTTATTTTGCTTTACATTAGGCAAATATTTGTAACATATCTTATGAAATGCCAGCGGCGAAGGATGCAGGAGGAAAGGCTGGGGATCGCAGAGTCGGGAGTAATTTTGAGCGACCGAAAGATATGGTGCAGCGAGCCGAACAGCGGATCTATACGGTTTATGTAAAGAATTTAATACTGAAAAATCAGAATTGGTCAGGGGTAATGGGTCAGGGAGAAGTAGTTACAAATACCTAAAGTTGTGGTTGGTAGTTGAGATCGATCTCAACTGCAATCCAGTATGCAATCTAAAATCGAAAATCCAAAATCTAAAATCTAAAATCCCGTGAATCGGAGACCGCCAATTCAAAAATCGACAGCATAGCACATAATATGGACAGGACTTGTGCTCTCAAACCAAATCCCCCGTTACAGCCATTTAACCTCGCTGAAAACCGGGTTTCTGCGTTAGCTGCGCGTAAGTCTACTATGGATATTTAGCCCCATTTTTACTCTGGTTGTGCCTCACCCCCCTTCAAAAGCCGTCCACTGCATCAATCCAGATTGCCCAAGGCCCTACCCTCAGACTTGGGGCAACAATTTTTGTCATAGTTGCGGGGCTCCGCTGCGGCTAAAAAATCGCTACGTGCCTCTAGAAAGCCTCGGTTCCGGGGGTTTTGCAGCGATTTTCACAGTCTGGGACACAGAAACTCAAACCGAGCGCGTCCTGAAAGTGTTGCTCGAAACTTCCGCGAAAGCCCTGAAACTGTTCGAGCAAGAAGCTTGGGTTTTGGCACTTTTGCGGCACCCTGGCGTCCCTAGAGTCGAGCCTGACGGTTATTTTCACGTCCAAACGCAAAATTTTGCAGGCGGGGATGGAAATCCTGCGGCGAAGCGGCTGCCTTGTTTGGTAATGGAAAAGATTCACGGCAAAACTTTAGAAGAAGTTCTCGACGAGCACCCTCAAGGATGTCCGCAGGAATGGGTGTTTAGTTGGCTGAGTCAAGCTGTGGAAATTTTAGAGGAGTTGCACAGGTGTCAGATTATTCACCGCGACATTAAACCCTCAAATTTGATGCTGCGAGACCCGGAATCGCCCCAAGTTTTGCTAAGCAAGGGTTTGGGCGGACTGCAATTGGTGGCGATCGACTTTGGGGGAGTTAAACAAATGGGCGGTGTCGAATCCGTGGGGAAAGATTCTCGGAGTTCGACGCGGTTGATTTCGCCCGGATACAGTCCGCCGGAACAAATTGTGGGTGGCGGTGTGGTGCCGGCGACGGATTTTTATGCCCTGGGGCGGACTTGCATTCACTTGCTGACGGGGAAGTATCCGGCGGAAATTGAAGATCCGATGACGGGGGAGTTGCGGTGGCGTCACATTGTATCTGTGAGTCCGGCTTTGGCGAATTTGTTGGACGATATGGTGCGATCGAACGTGCAGCAGCGTCCGGCGACGGCTGGCGATGTTCGGGCGCGTTTGCAGGAGATTTATGCTAGGAGTAAGGGCAAAATCGCAATCGCCCCAATGGGTCAAGCTATTGTAGAATTCTGCAGGCAAGTAGTGGTGGCGGGGGCGCAAAAAACGGCAAGTTTGACGGTTTTGCTGTTCGGCGCGATCGCCCAAATTGTGGTAGCTTCTCTGGATACGGGCTGGGAAATGGTGCTGGGTGCCGTTGGTGGAAGTGCGGGGGCGATCGGCGGTTTGGTTTTGGGTTATGCTTCGCCTCTAGGCCCGGAAATTGCCAATTTTCTGAATGAAGGTTTGCACCAATTAATTCCTAACATGACTTTCGCTGTCGGGCCGGAAGTGCTGCTGTTTGGATTTGCGGGGTTCGGAACTGCGATCGGTTTGACGGATGCGGGGAGTTTTCGCCAGCAAAAACAGTATTGGCTGTCTGGATTGATGGGAGCTCAGGGCTATTTGTTGGCGGGTTTGTGCTGGATGGAAGCAACAGCTTCTAGTGGTGTGCAGGGGGTTATTTTGGGAGCTTTTGCGATCGCCTCTTTGACTGTGGGAATGGGTTTGCGGAGCCATCAATTAGTTCACGCTTTGGTAGTGGCTGTTTTCTCTACGGGAATGTTTCTGTTTCTGAATGCTTGGAACATTTTTCCGGGGAGTTTCTTTGGGATTTTTTCACTGTCTAACGTTACCTTCGGCTGGCTGCAAGTTTGGGGTTCAATTGTGTTTTTTGGTTTGTTGGGAAGTGCGATCGGGCTGTGTTTGGGAGTAAGTCATTATTTAGTTGTGCCCGTGCTCAGGTGGTTGGGATGGCGGTAGAAATTAACACCAAATCAAGATGCTAATCAAGTCGTTATCAATTAAGTCTGTCTCAAGATTTTCAATGGTTGGTGCTCTGGCGATCGCCCTTGCGTTCATCAGCCCCAATCTAGCCAAAGCCGAATCGCGAGAACAAGCCGTCGATAGATTGACCGATTTCTTATTCTACAGGGTTAATCCTCAGTTAAACAATCGCAAACTCCAAGCTGGCGATCGCGAATATAGCAATCAATGGCGGAGATTGCGCGAAGCGATCGATCCGCGAGTCAAGTCAGTACAAGAAGTCTGCTATGGGTCAGGACCAGGAGATACAGGATGGGAATTCACGACAATTAACGGCGAAACCTACGAACAAACCTACGATTTACTTGCAGATACAATTTTTTACAGCCGCCATCCTCAACGCACCGGACAGCCAATTCCCAAAAGCGATCGGATCGGCATTAGTGAATGGTCAGCAATTCGACGCGAAATGTATATTTCCAATTGTGGACTGTGAGACTCGATCGCCTTACACAGCAGCATCGATCGAAGATAACTCCTAGAGTAGAGGTCATCTCTACACAACTCTGTAAAAAGAAAGGTTTTTAACCGATGAGTATGAAAAATTGGATATGCGATCGCATTCTTGTTACAACCAGAATTATTGCACCATTGATGGGACTAATCGCCATTGGATATACAAGTTTTGCAGGTGCTGCCCCACAGCAACAAGTTCCCAGCACAAATAGTGCACACATCGATACAACAAGTAAAAAAAATTACCTGAATAATCCAGAAAAAAATTCAACAATCGAGGCTTTAAATAAAAAAGTTCAAGTCAGCCTTGAAAATTCTGTAAATGCCCCAAAAAAAATACCTCTTCAACAAGGTATGCCATACAAAGAGGCGCGTCAAATCCTGATTCAACAACGGTGGCAGCCCAGCTTACAGGGTCAACCTAACCTCAGAGATCGTTCTGTTAAAGAGCTATTTGATTTGGGATATAAAGAGATTAAGGATTGTTCTGGTACAGGAGAGGGGCCTTGTCGTTTTGAGTTTATCAATCAACAAGGAGAACTGCTAGTTATAGTCGCTACCACAAGAGGTTCTGAAAATACAAAACGTTTTGTGAGGAATTGGTGGATTGAGAAAAAGACAGATAGCAATCAACAAAAATCGTCATCAAACATAATTCAAGAAGGTCGTTATTGGTTGGGAGGTACGGATCGGGGTTTAGAGGTAAAGGGAAAACAATATCGATATTATGACGAGTCTAATATCGAGCGACCGTGGCAACCTCTCTCTGAGTTACAATATATCAAAAAAGGGGTTGTGTTTGATGGGAGCAATTATTGGTGTTTATCTACTCTCGCACCTAAAACAGGAGGAGTTTCTTGTTCTAAAAATGGATGGCAAGATAAAAGTTATAACTAGCTATATCGGGGATATAGCAATTCTTGCAGGAGTTGTCAAATTTTTACCCCACCCCAACCCTCCCCTTGGTAAAGGGAGGGAGTAAGAAATTCACAAATGATGCGAGGATTGCTATATTGAAAATTTTATTGGGTTTGATAGTGCTAATTAAATCAGTTTCAATTAAGTCTAGATCGAAGTTTTTAGGGGTGTGTGTCTTAGCTATAGCCCTTGTACTCGGTGGCGCCAATCTAGACAGTGCTACAGCGCGCGATTATGAATCACGCACTCAAGCTGTGGATAGGTTTACGGATTGGTTTTTTGATAGAGTGAATCCTCAATTAGGAGGTCGCAAATTGCGATCTGACGATTCTGCTGCCTACATCCGCGAATGGAATGCTATTCGCCGTACAGTCGATCGAGAAATGATTACTACACCAGGAGATTGCGTCGGTGATGCTTTCTGGGACTTCGATTATCGTTCTCATGGGCGATCGCTCGATCGGATTGCAGATACAATTTGGGATATCCGCGATCCATCGGGCGACAAAACTCGTGCAGATGTTTCTAAACAAGAATGGAAGAAGCTTCGCAACTCAATCATTAGAGAGCATTTTTGCTATTAACCTGCAACATTTATTAAGAGATTTTTCCCCTCTTACTTTTACTCTGGCGTTGCGCGGACGAAAGTTTGAGTCTATGCAGCGATTTCAAGATCCGAATCATCGAGGAGTTAACGAACCCAGATTTGATATCATAAGTAATACCCAGAAATAATATTATATTTTTGCACTAAAATGTCAGTCACTACTCATCAATTAATTCAGTGGAAACAACAACAGCGACCAATTGTTGCCCTGACAGCTTATGATTATGCGATCGCCCAACTCATCGATCTAGCAGGCGTAGATATCATCCTAGTCGGTGATTCTCTCGCCATGACAGTCTTAGGCTACGAGACAACACTGCCGCTAACCCTCGATGAAATTCTGCACCACGCTAAAGCGGTGCGCCGTGGAGTTAAACAAGGATTAATTGTGGTCGATTTGCCGTTTTTGACTTACCAAGAAAGTCCCCAGCAAGCCATGCACTCGGCGGGGAGAGTTTTGAAAGAAACAGGCGCTCAAGCTGTAAAATTAGAAGGTGGATATCCAGCAATGGCCGCCACAGTTTCGCAGCTAACATCCGCCGGAATTCCGGTGATGGGCCACGTCGGTTTAACTCCGCAGTCGGTACACCAACTCGGTTACAAAAAACAAGGAAAAACGGCCCAAGCAGCCGATCGCATCATAGCAGAGTCGATCGCACTTCAAGAAGCCGGTGCCTTTGCGATCGTCTTAGAACACATTCCCGCAGACTTAGCCGCTCAAATTACCCAAAAACTAACTATTCCCACCATTGGTATCGGGGCCGGGCCGCACTGCGACGGTCAAGTTTTAGTTACTTCCGATTTGTTGGGACTTTCTGAAAAACAGCCGCCTTTTGCTAAAGCTTACGCCAATTTGCGAGAAACAATTACCCAAGCTGTGAAAGATTATTCCCTCGAAGTTAGAGAAAGCAAATTTCCCGAATAGGTTCGCAGTGAGGACTTGAGTCCTTAAAAATGGGGACTAAAATCCTCACTGCAAACCTCATTTACACTTTCGGCTGGCCCTCTTCCTCTTTATCCTTCTCCCGATCGACATCTCGATCGTCAGATTGACCAACCCCTTCCTTAAAACTCCGCAGGGTTTTGCCCAAAGCATTTCCTAACTCAGGAATCTTCTTGGGGCCGAAAATTAGAATAGCGAGTACCGCAATAATGCCCATTTCAGGCAATCCCAGACCAAACATACAAAATCTCCTGTAAAACTGGCTCGATCGTAAGTCAATCTACTGATATTGTTAAAGTATCTACCTTTTTTCCTGCATCCTGCAACAGTAGAATCAAGTTTTATTAAGCTATCCCCCGATAAATAGGAATGTTAGAAATATCCCAGCCTTCCCTCCGCGAACAACAGCACTACCTCATCCGCAAATTAGCAGACCGGATGGAAGCAGTCTGGCACCGCTATCTAGACCTCGAACCCTACCACCTGCCCGCTGAGTTGGGATACGTAGAAGGGCGCTTGGAAGGAGAAAAACTAATCATTGAAAACCGCTGCTATCAAACGCCCCAGTTCCGCAAAATACACCTGGAACTCGCTAAAGTCGGGCCGGTACTTGACATACTGCACTGCGTGATGTTTCCCAGACCGAATTATGCTTTGCCGATGTTCGGTACGGATATAGTAGCAGGCAAAGGCAAAGTTAGCGCCGCGATCGCAGACCTTTCTCCCCTCAATCGAGATCGAACTTTGTCGGAAACCTACCGAACCCAACTGAAAATTTTGCCGGTCAACCAATTTTCTTGTCCCCGCCAAATTCCAGAATGGGGGGATATTTTCTCAGAATTTTGTCTGTTTGTGCGGCCAGAGTCGATGGAAGAAGAAAACAGGTTTCTGGACATAGTTGAATCCTACGTGGAAATTCACTGCCAACAGGCAGTCGCCTCCGAACCAGTCTCTGCCGCCGAAGAATCGAAAATTCTCGACGCTCATATTTACTATTGTAGCCAGCAGCAGCAAAATGACAAAACCCGCCGCGTACTCGAAAAAGCTTTCGGTCAAGATTGGGCGGAACATTACATGACGGAGGTGCTTTTTGATTTCCCTAAATAGCTGAAATTTGTTTACAATACTTAATAGTAGGTGGGCAAAACTTAATTAGGAAATCACCTACTTTATCAGTAATGGGAAAGGAATCACGGGTCAAGGATAAATCATTTTTAAAACCCCCAGGGCGAGGAGTCATCGGTTTAGCGATCGCTGCCACTGTCCTTACCACAGGAGTCGGTTTTTGGCAAGTATCTCAACTTAGAAAAGCCGAAGAGTTAAAGGCGGCGGCTGCAAAGGCTGCTGCAACTTCCGTCCCCACCCGCACCAGCGTTACTGCTTTGGGTAGGTTGACTCCCCAGGGGGAAGTTATCAAATTGTCGGCCCCTTCGGCGTCGGAGGGAGCAAGAATTGAACTGTTGCAGGTGGAAGAGGGCGATCGAGTCAGTCAAGGACAAATCATAGCAGTTCTCGATACGCGCGATCGGCTCCAAGCAATCCTCCAACAAGCCGACAAAGAAGTCAAAGTCAAACAAGCAGAATTAGCGAAAATTCAAGCAGGCGCAAAAACCGGTCAAATCGGCGCTGGGAAAGCCGAAGTGGCCAAGTTTGAAGCACAAGTGCAAAGAGAAACCGAAGGCGAACAAGCTAACGTCGCCCGCTTAGAAGCTCAACTGCGAAGAGAAACCGAAGCCGAACAAGCTAACGTCGCCAAATTTGAGGCCGGGCTGCAAAGAGAAACCGAAGCCGAACAAGCTAATCTTGCCAAATTTGAGGCACAACTCCAAAGAGAAACTGAAGTACAGCAATCCAAATTGGCTAGGCTAGAAGCTCAATTGCGCGGCGAAATTGCCTCTCAAAACGCTACAGTCGATCGGCTAAAAGCCGAATTAACCAACGCCGAAGCCGAGGAAAAACGCAATAAAGAACTCTCCGAAACAGGCGCAATTTCTGCTTCGGCATACGACACCAAACGTTTAGCAGTAGAGACGGCTCGCCAGAGAGTCAAAGAAGCTCAAGCTGTATTAGAAAAAACTGTGCAAACACTGCAAGAGCAGATAGTCGAAACTAAAGCCACAGTCAAACAAACAGTAGAAACAGGCAAGCAGGAAATCAATCAATCCCGAGCCAATCTCCGACGCAAGTTAGAAACAGGCAGGCAGGAAATTAACCAAGCCAGAGCAACCTTAAACCAAAAGATAGAAACAGGACGAGAACAAATCAATCAAGCCGAAGCAATACTCAAACAAAAAGCAGAAACTGGCCAAGAACAAATCAATCAAGCCAAAGCAAATCTAGACCAAATTGCCGAAGTACGTCCCGAAGACGTGCAAGCCGCCCAAGCCGCCGTAGAAAGTGCGATCGCCGCCAAACAAAAAGCTCAAGTAGACTTAAACTTAAGTTACGTCAAAGCACCCGTATCCGGCTACGTTCTCAAAGTTCACAGCCGACAAGGAGAACGTGTCAACACTCAAGATGGCATCGTAGAACTAGGCGGCACCGACCAAATGTACGCCGTAGCAGAAGTTTACGAAACCGACATCGCCAAAGTGCGAAACGGCCAGCGTGCAACAGTCACCAGCCCCGTTTTTGCAGGCACTTTGGAAGGAAAAGTCGCTCGCATCGGCAAACAAATCAGCAAAAAAGATGTCCTTAATACAGACCCAGCCGCCGACACCGACGCGAGAGTTATCGAAGTAAGAATTCGCCTCGATCCGGAATCGAGCAAGAAAGTTGCAACCTTAACAAACTTGCAGGTTGAAGTTAAAATAGACATTTAAAATTGGTAATTGGTAATTGGTAATATCATGTCCGATCGAGTGACCGCGATTAAAAGGGCGGGTTTTTGAGATAGGAGATTGTTGGCAGGTATTGTTGGTGAACCCGCCCCTACCGTATTAGGGGTAATCGACCGGACATAATATAATTGGTAATTGATAATTGGTCAGAGGAGTTCTTCCCTCTTCCTCCTTCCTTATTCCTTCTTCCTGACATCCGTTACATCCGTTACATCCCGTACATAATCCGTTGCCGAACTTCCTTCATTGTATGGCCAAAATACCACTAGCTTGGGCACAATTAACCCGCGAAAAAATGCGCTTAGCAGTCGCACTAGCCGGCATTGGCTTCGCCGACTTGCTAATGTTTATGCAGTTCGGGTTTAGAGACGCGCTTTTTGAAAGTTCGATCACCTTTCACGCTAAATTAAAAGGGGATATTTTTATCACCAGCACTCAATCTACGGCTTTAATAGCCATGAAAAGTTTTCCCCAGCGTCGCTTGTATCAAGCCTTGAGTTTTGACGGCGTTACAGCAATTAGTCCGGTATATTTAGGCTTTGGATTGTGGAAAAACCCCGACCCCAACCAGCGAAATACTCGGCAATTGATGGTAATCGGTTTTGACCCCGCTCATCCCATCTTTGAGCTGCCTGAAATCCAAAATAATTTGGACAAAATCAAAATTTCGGATGTGGTTTTATTTGACCAAGCTTCCCGCCCGGAGTTTGGGCCTGTAGCAGAATATTTCAAACAGGGAAAAGTTGTTGAAACTGAAGTTGACAATCGCCGCGTTACGGTCAAGGGGTTATTTACTTTAGGAGCATCTTTCGGTGCTGATGGCAATCTGGTTACTAGCGATTTGAACTTTCTGCGAATTTTTGCATCGCGCCGAACGAAAGGTTTAATTGATATAGGAATTATTCACTTGCAGCCGGGAACCGACGTTCAAGCTGTTGTGGAAAAAATGAGGGCATCTTTGCCGAATGACGTGCGAATTTCTACTAAAGCAGAGTTCGTTGAAATTGAAAGAAAATATTGGGAAGAAAGTACCGCGATCGGCTTTGTTTTCACTCTCGGCGCGGCTATGGGATTTATCGTCGGCATCGTGATTGTTTATCAAATTCTCTATACCGATGTTACCGACCACTTGCCGGAATACGCGACGCTGAAGGCGATGGGATATAAGGATTTTTACTTTTTGAGCGTGGTGTTTCAAGAAGCTTTGATTCTCGCAGTTATCGGTTATTTGCCGGGGTTTGGAGTTTCTTTGGTGCTGTACAATTTAGGGAGAAATGCTACAAGTTTGCCGATGTACATGACTTTGGGGAAAGCTCTAACTGTGTTTGTAATGACGCTAATTATGTGTGGTGCGTCGGGGGCGATCGCGGTGAGGAAATTGCAGGCGGCCGATCCGGCAGATATATTTTAAATTTGGTAATAGGTAATAGGTAATTGGTAATTGGTAATTGATACTATCCGTCAGAAACAAAGATGTCAAATTATGTTATGTAACGCTATGCTGTAAAAGAGCATCAATCTCGATCGCGCTCTTCCTCGGTGATACGCTATGACCCAAAGCTTCAATCCCACAGCGTTGCCTCCCGCCTTTCCCGACCACACGCAACTCCCCGAATCTGACGGCACGTTTGTGAAAAACTTTCAAGAACATCCTCAGAGCATTTTGCTCACCGATTCTCTCGAAACCACTCTCCAAAACCTGCACCCCGACGGACAATACGCGATCGGGCAAGATTGTGGCATCTACTGGCGCGAAACTGACCCTCCAGAAAAGGGTGCCGAAGCCCCTGACTGGTTCTACGTCCCCAACGTTCCACCCCAATTAGACGGGCAATACCGCCGTTCCTACGTGCTCTGGCGCGAGTATATTGTGCCGCTGATTGCCATTGAATTTGCTTCGGGTGATGGTTCCGAAGAACTCGACAGCACCCCTTTATCTGCTTTACCCTCTGGGGGAAACCAGAAACCGGGAAAATTTTGGGTATACGAGCGGATTATCAGGATTCCCTACTACGCTATTTACAAGATTCAAACCAGTGAATTAGAAGTCTACAACTGGGTGAATACTCGCTATCGGCGTTTGGAACCGAACGATCGCGGGCATTACCCGATCGACCTGATGGGTGTAGAGTTGGGTGTATGGTCGGGTAGCTATCAAAATCAGACAATGCAGTGGTTGCGCTGGTGGGATAGCGAAGGGAATTTGTTGCTGACGGGGAGCGAGCGAGCTAGATGGGAAAGCCTGCAAGCCGAACAGGAACGCCAAAGGGCCGAGGCCGAACGAGAACGGGCCCAACAGGAACGCCAAAGGGCCGAGGCCGAACGAGAACGGGCCGACGCCGAACGAGAACAAAAAGAGCGATTGGCGGCTTATTTGCGATCGCAGGGCATCGATCCAGATCTCATTTGAGCCGGGGTTGTCGATCTATTTGTTGAGGAAAAATCAAGGGCGATCGCTATAATTTTTGGCAACAAATCACACCTCCAAAAATTAGTTAGCCCTGCTCTAGAAAAATCAAAAATAGCAAATCTTATGACTGAGGTACCAGCATTCCGCCGATGAACGCAGTGCAGTCGATCGATTTTTTAGCTTGTTTGAAGAGTTTGTCAATCGGGAGAAAGTTAAAGAAGTTGACGATCGACGGGTTGAGAGTAGTAGGATTTTGTGAGAGATATGAATGGCGATCGCACTTTAAGAGAGACAGTCAGTAACGAGAAGGAATGCGTAGGCGTAGCCCGTCGCAGACATCGCACTTGATGAAGAATGATTCGAGAGGCGATCGCATCTTGTTCACTAGAGCGCCAGTCCAGTAAAAGAGGTTGACAAAAAGCACTCTTTGCGATACACTGCCAAAACCATCCATATCGGCGCACTCGCACAGAAGTAGTATGTTGGGTGGGTATCGGCGTTTGGAACCGAACGATCGCGGGCATTACCCGATCGACCTAATGGAAGTAGAGTTGGGTGTATAGTCGGGTAGCTATCAAAATCAGACACAGCATTGGTTGCGCTGGTGGGATAGCGAGGGAAATTTGTTGCTGACGGGGAGCGAGCGAGCTAGGGTGGAAAGCCTGCACGCCGAACAAGAACGCGAACGGGCCGACGCCCAACGAGAACGGCCCAATCGCGAACGAGAACAAAAAGAGCGATTGGCGA
Organism: Oscillatoria nigro-viridis PCC 7112; assembly: GCF_000317475.1. Lineage (NCBI taxonomy): Bacteria > Bacillati > Cyanobacteriota > Cyanophyceae > Oscillatoriales > Oscillatoriaceae > Phormidium > Phormidium nigroviride. Next base: position 6,940,187 of record NC_019729.1, on the reverse strand, counting down.
CTTATATCATGTCCGGTCGATCGACCGCGATTTTTGTAGGGGCTCCCCTCACCAACAATACCTTCCAATAATTGACAATCTCAAAAACCCGCCCCGACCGGGATATTATGGTTAATCGATCGCACATGATATTATTTGCGATCGCAGGGAATCGATCCCGATCGCATATGAGCCTGGGCTGTTGCTATACAGCGTATTCCAGGTTGATGAAGTGTAGGGACAAACGCTTTCGCCGTGTCCCTACGGGGATAGAACGATGGGCGGGGGTACTTCATAAACGTGGAATCTGCTGTATATAGCATTAGTTCGATCTTGTTAAATATAGCCATTACTATGAATACTTTACCAGTTGTCTCAATTAAAAATCTCAATCATTCCTTCGGCGAAGGACAACTTCGCAAACAGACCTTATTTGACATCAACCTAGAAATTTATCCCGGCGAAATCGTGCTGATGACTGGGCCTTCTGGGTCTGGTAAAACAACATTATTGACATTAATTGGAGCTTTGCGATCGATCCAAGAAGGTAGTCTGAAAATTCTCGACCAAGAATTGCGGGGAACGCCGAAAAATAAATTAGTTAAAGTCCGCCGCGACATCGGCTATATTTTCCAAGCTCACAATTTGCTCAAATGCTTGACAGCTAGGCAAAATGTGCAAATGTCTTTAGAACTCCACAGTCATCTTTCTCCCCAAGAAACTAATGATAAAATAGAGGGAATGCTGCAAGCTGTAGGCTTGGGAGAAAGAATAGATTATTACCCCGACAGTCTTTCTGGCGGGCAGAAACAAAGAGTCGCGATCGCCCGGGCGTTAGTCAGCCAGCCGAAATTAGTATTAGCAGACGAACCCACAGCAGCACTAGACAGTAAATCAGGTCGAGATGTGGTAGAAATTATGCGAGGTTTGGCAAAAGAACAGCACTGCACTATTTTGCTTGTTACCCACGACAACCGAATTTTAGATATAGCCGATCGCATTATTCACATGGAAGACGGCCACCTCGCACAAGATACATCAACAACGGCGGCAACCGGCGTTCTTTCGGGAAAATAGGGAAAATAATATTAATCCACCTCAACTTATTTCCGAGAACCGGGACGCTTTCCTCCTACCTTGGCAGGACTTTTTGTTGCAGCTTTGGCTGGAGTTTTAGAACTACTTTTGCCGTTTTTTTGGCCTTTCGCTCCTACCAATTGGCTTTCAGTGGCATTTGTAGGTCTGCCCGCAGGCGTTCTCGTAGTCCTAAAGGTAACATTCACCCCTTCATTCGACTGTTCCAGAACCAACATCGGCGTCGGCTTGGCTTTTTGATCCCACTCAATATGAACGATGCGACCTTGAATTGTCGGCTGCCAACTGTCGTGGTCGTCTGAAGGACTCAGATAAGTTTCCAAACAGTCAATAATTTGATTAATTGTCGCCGATGTTGCCTGAGTCGGCAATTTCATCAGCTTAATTTGAATCCGAAACAGCACTCGTTTTTCTATTTTTACCGCCGGATCGCCAGTTTCGTATTCGATATCAAACATCGAATCCACTTGCCTGCCGCTGCCCGCATTCCCATTTTTATCTCCCACTGCACCCTGAGTCGGACGCAGGGCAATACTAATTTTCTCTTTGACTTTTACCTTAATCTGATTCACAATGGCAAAGTGAAATACTTCTTCCGCCATTCGCATTCTCAGGTAGTCTAAATTAAAGTCTCGCGAGTGGATAAGGTCGGGATTCTTTTCCATCTTTAACATGGTTTCCAGAGCCATTTTGTATTTTTTCTGGAGTTCTCGATTTCTAAACTCCTCAAATTTGAGCTTTTTACTCAAATCGTCGAGTTTTAGCTTGGTAAACACCGCTAAACCGATCAGCAATAACAACAGTAATCCCGACCCTCCTATTAAGAGTTGGTCTGAGGACGGATCTCCGGGTTTAGCCTTTTTAGGTTTGGGAGAGGCTACTGCCAACCTTGGTTCTACAAGGATTATTTGGGTTGACATGGGCTTTTAAAGGGTAAAATTTGACGCTATATTTATACAGGACTCCAGAGTAGAGCTGGTAGTGCAACCGGATCAACCAACATTGACATCATTCCACCATCATCTTGGTACAACTGGATTTCTGCAACTGGAGCACGCACCCTCTAATTAATACTTTATCTTTAACTGCAAGCAGGTTTCCGAAATATCGGAAAATCGCGCGCTGGCACCGGCCAATAGAAATGGTGAATTGTCTGTAATATATTATACCAATACAGCTACAAAAAATGTTGGTTCGGCGGTCTCCGTTTCTAGAAAAATAAAAAGAAATACACATAAATTAATAGTAACTCTGGGAGCGAGCAGCGGAAAACCTCAAGGAGAACAGCCGATCGCCCGGACGATCGAGGGGCGGACGTTGGGAGAGTGATAATTCCTACTGTTTGCTAACTCCCGCCGTGCAAGCCCACCGGGCGGCTTGCTGTGAGAGTCGAGCTCTCTTTGCGATCGAACAACGTCTCCTTAGCTAAGATTACAGCTAATACCACCAATATTCGATCGTGACCTACGAACCCCTGCACCACAAATATCGCCCTCAGACATTTGCCGAATTAGTCGGTCAAGAGGCGATCGCCCAAACCCTCACCAGCGCCATCCTACAAGAGCGCATAGCACCAGCATATCTATTCACCGGCCCCAGAGGCACCGGTAAAACCTCCAGTGCCAGAATTTTCGCCAAATCCCTCAACTGTATTTCTACGGTTGCCCCCACCCCGACACCCTGCGGCAAATGCAACGTTTGCCAAGAAATTGCCCGAGGTTCGACACTAGATGTCATCGAAATTGACGCCGCCAGCAACACGGGAGTAGATAACATTCGGGATTTGATCGAACGAGCTCAATTCTCGCCCGTACAGTGCCGCTATAAAGTATATGTAATAGACGAAGTTCATATGCTCAGTACCCAGGCATTTAATGCCTTATTAAAAACATTAGAAGAACCGCCCGATCGCGTTGTATTCGTCCTCGCCACAACCGATCCACAAAGAGTATTACCAACCATTATTTCTCGGTGTCAAAAGTTCGACTTTCGCCGCATCCCCCTCGAAGCAATGATTGCTCACTTGCACAAAATTGCCAAATTAGAAAACATCAATATTGCCAGTGATGCAGTACAAATGGTTGCTCAAATCGCCCAAGGAGGTCTGCGAGATGCCGAAAGTTTGCTAGACCAACTGAGCTTATTTCAGGGTGAAGTAACAGTCGAAAAAGTTTGGGATTTAGTCGGCGCAGTCCCTGAAAATGACTTAATGGATTTGCTGCAAGCTATTGATACAGATAACGCTACAGCACTAATAGACATGACCCGCCACCTCATGGATCGCGGCCGTGAACCGCTAATCGTCCTGCAAAGTCTCGCCAGCTTTTACCGAGATTTGCTAATAGCTAAAGCTGCACCGAAACGGTCAGATTTAGTAGCTTTAACCTCGGCAACTTGGGAAAAACTGGCGACTTTTGCCCGCCATTGGGATGCGGAGTTGATTTTGGCAGGTCAGAAACATTTGCAAACCCACGAAGTGCAAATTAAAAATACCACTCAGCCGCGTCTGTGGCTGGAAGTAACGCTGTTGGGATTGTTGCCCTCAGCAATTAGAACTCAGCCACAAGCAACAGCCGAACCAGCGAAAAATGTTGCTCAACCACCACAACATCACCCCCCCCAGTCCAGGGCGGGCACGGGGGCACCGCCCCTACAATCGGGGGGGAACCAGACATCTAATATTGAACAACCTCCGGCTGCCAAACCTCAAAATCCTCCACCGACTTCGCCGCCTGTGGCTAATCGAACAGAAAACACACCTCCTGCAGCGATTCCCGCACCTGTACCAACTGCTGAAACGAATCAAACAAATTATTCACCGACTAATTGGGCCGATGAAATCGATTTAAATCGAGTATGGGAACAGGTACTTGACCGCGTGCGGCCGCATGGCACTCAATCGCTGCTTCGCCAACACGGACAGCTAGTAATTTTTAGCAATAATACTGCTCATGTTAAGATTAGTTCGCAGCCGTTGCTCAATATGGTTAAAGACAAAGTAGCTAATATTGAAGAAGCTTTTGTGCAAATTTTCAACCGTCGAGTAACAGTAAAAGTTGGCTTGACAAATCCCGCTGAAACTAATAGTTCCCGCGCCAAGGATTTGCCCACTTCTAACGGACGTGTTGGCGAAAATCCCAGGAATTCTCATCCTGCGGATGATGCGGGCCAACAGGTGCAAAACTCGGCGGGTTCTGAGATTGCAGATAATTTTTTGGGGAATAGGGGAGAAGAACAAAAACACCCGCCAGCGCCTGAAAATACCGCCGTTAATGTGCCTGCTGTTTCCGAATCGCGATCGCCCACAAACGTTTCTACAGACTCTCAAAATGACTTTAACGCTCAGGCTGTAGCGGTGCGTGATGACGCTCAATATGTCGCGAATACGGCTAGGAAGTTGGCTGATATGTTTGACGGGGAAGTAGTCGATTTGTCGGATGACTTGGAGATTTGGGAGTCGGAAACTTTTAGATTGGAATCTGAACCGGATTTTTCCGAGCTATCTTCTGACTTAGGTGAGGATGATTTTATAGATTGGTAAATGGGAATTGGGCATTGGGAATTGGCTTGACATATAATATTAAGTCCAGTTGATCTTACATCTTGCACTATTCTTAGGAACGGGCTCTCCGGCCTGTTCCACAACGCTCCGCAGTCAAAATCCAGTTTATGCCATAACCGCCAAGGCTGTTGCTATTATAAAACTGTTTTCAGGGTTTCCGCCGAGTATGTCGCTCTCCGCTATTTTGAGTCTGGTAGGTATTATGCTGTGGATATCTGTTGGTATCTGGGATTTTATAGCTTCGGAACTTAAAGAAACCTTGTTTTGGGCTAGGCTTGCAGCACCAGTTATCTTAATTGCTATAATAAGTGCCGTCCTGTTGAGGTAGATAAAAAATGAGAAAAATTTTGAGCGAATACGATTTTCCTTTTTTATTAGCAATTGATTTTGAATCGGAATGGAAGAGAGTGTTGACCGTAGTTAAAAAACATCCTTGGTTAACTGTTGATGGGTATTTTCAGACTGAACAACAATACCGCGATTACAAAATTAGAATGGGGACAGCGGCGAGTGAATTTAAGCTTTGGCAAATCGAAAATTGGAATGATAAATATTATCTTGACCAAATTTATCGCTCTAGATATTGGCTGAGTCAATTAGACTTGATCAAATCGTTTAATTATGAAGATTCAAGTTATGGGTTGAAACACGATTGTGAAAATTGGTGGGGTGTAGAGAAAAGTAAATTGGGTATTCAAGACACTGTGTCTTATGTTGCTAATGGTTGCTTGATTGTAGGAGCTTTAATTTTAGAATGGAAATTCACTGATACTTACCAAGGACATCGATCCCTTAATGTGTGTTTTCCGATTAGCAAAAAAAGTCTGAAACGATTGAAACCCGATTATCGAGGTTAAACCCGAAATGACTAAAAATTCAATTCTGTCCCTCCCTAGCTTTGCCCGACTTTTCCTCCTTTCCACAAATAGATTTCATACTTGATTCTTTAGTCTCTCGTTGCGCTGATTTCGTTCAATAATGCTTTAGAGCGGGCTATAAGAACCCACCCCCCAAGAAAATTTAATTTTTGTGGAACAGGCACGATGCCTGTTCCACGAGAATAGTAAAATATCTGAACTTAAGCTGACTCCGGTTTTGGTAGCGAAGACGGAAGTACCAACAACTCAGCCGTCGATCGCTTCTCAACCATTTCCTTAGTAATCGTACACCGGGCAACATCCTTGCGCGACGGCAACTCGTACATCACATCCAACATCAATTCTTCGACAATTCCCCGCAGCGCCCGCGCTCCAGTTTTGCGGCGGTATGCCTCCTGGGCGATCGCCCGAATCGCCTCCGGTTTAAAGTCCAACTGCACGTTATCCATCTTCAGCAGCTTTTGATACTGCTTAACCAAAGCATTGCGCGGTTCAGTCAAAATCGCCATCAGCGTTTCCTCATCCAGCGGTTCCAACACCGCCGCCACCGGCACCCGCCCGATAAACTCGGGAATCATCCCAAACTTCACCAAATCATCCGGTTCCAGTTGCTTGAGAATGTCAGCAGCCCGCTTTTCCTTCGGCTGAGCTTCTCCGGGCTGAATAAAACCCATTGACTTTTTACCCGTTCTCTGCTCTATCACTTTCTCAAGACCGACAAAAGCACCGCCGCAGATAAACATGATATTGCTAGTGTCAATTTGGATGCAGTCTTGGTAGGGATGCTTGCGGCCGCCTTGGGGAGGTACATTGGCGATCGTCCCCTCCAGCATTTTCAGCAGCGCCTGCTGCACGCCTTCACCCGACACATCCCGCGTAATCGAAGGATTTTCGCTCTTGCGGGCAATTTTGTCAATTTCATCAATATAAATAATTCCGCGCTGCGCCTCTTCCACATCCATATCTGCCACTTGCAGCAGCCGCAGCAAAATATTTTCCACATCTTCCCCGACATAGCCCGCTTCCGTCAGCGTCGTCGCGTCAGCCACCGCAAAGGGTACGTCTAGCATATCCGCCAACGTCTGAGCCAGCAGAGTTTTGCCGCAGCCCGTGGGCCCGATTAACAAAATATTCGATTTTTGCAGTTCTACTTCTTCCGGCGGGTGCTTGCCGCTATTTTTTGCCTGGATAAAGCTGAGGCGCTTGTAGTGGTTGTAAACAGCCACCGAGAGCACCTTTTTCGCGTCATTTTGCCCGATCGCGTTTTCGTCGAGGTAATTTTTAATTTCCCTCGGCTTCGGAATTTGACTCATCAACATACTTTTGCCCGAAGTAGCGCGGCGCTTTTGCGTCGTTTCCTGCTTCTGGGCCACCGCTGCTGCGGGTACTGCACTCGAATCAAACAACTCCTCATCTAAAATTTCATTGCACAAGTCAACGCATTCGTCGCAGATATACACCCCGGGCCCTGCGATCAACTTGCGTACTTGCTCTTGAGACTTGCCACAAAACGAACATTTTAGATGGGAGTCGTACTTAGACATAACAGCCTCTTAATTCAGTGCAGTGACATTCTCTCCCGCCGCCGGAAGGTTTTCTTTAGCGATAACTCGATCGACCAAACCGTAATTTTTGGCTTCTTCGGCTGACATAAAAAAGTCGCGCTCTGTATCAGCCTCTAATTTCTCGATCGGTTGACCTGTGTGGTGCGCTAGCAGTTGATTCAGCTTACGCTTATGATAAAGGATTTCTTTGGCTTGAATCTCAATATCAACTGCTTGACCTTGAGCACCTCCAAGCGGCTGGTGAATCATAATTCGGGAACTCGGAAGAGACATCCGCTTACCGTGGGCTCCTGCTGTCAGCAGAAATGCGCCCATACTCGCTGCCAAACCGTAACAAATCGTCACCACATCCGGGCGAATTTGCTGCATTGTGTCATAAATTGCCATGCCGGCCGTCACCGAGCCGCCGGGGGAATTTATGTACATTTGGACATCTTTTTCTGGGTCTTCGGCATCCAGATACAATAGCTGAGCCACTATCGAGTCAGCAACTTCGTCGGTTACGGGAGTTCCTAAAAACACAATTCGCTCCCGCAGCAAGCGCGAGTAAATGTCAAAAGCCCGCTCGCCCATCCCCGACTGTTCTAGTACCATCGGCACTACATTGCTGGGGCTGGAACTGACATCAAAATCGTTATAGCTTGTAATTAGGTAATTGGAAGATTGAGATACAACCATAAGACACCAGTCAAGGATTCTAGACAATTTGCTGCTGCTGATGAAAGCTTTAAATTAAGCCGCCAGCTTCTAACTATTATGCCTCTTCTGAACGGATATCGGGGGAATGGGGAGTTTTGAGTTCTGAAATTGCTTTCTGCGCTGGGCGCAACGCTGGAGTGACTCCCAAGGCTCGCGGGGTGAATGAGTTAAAATACTCACTTGTCAATCATCGCTGCTTCTAGCGGACACCCCGAGCTTTTAGTAAGGATCGGGCGCACCCGAAGCTTGTAGTTAAGGATTCAGGTGCGCCGTTAAAATCACGGTTGAGTTCATGCCCCAATTAGGACATTTGAACACAGTGAAAAACCTAACACTAACCTTGCGGTGAGCGTGTAGGCTTCGTGTCTCATTTGCCGTTGCTCTGTTGGGGATATCCATTGCTGAATATTCGTCACTCAAGACGATCCAAGTCTTACACAGCATCTCTGGCTTTGCAGCCTTTATCCCTTCGTAAGGAACCCACGCAGAAACCCTGTTTCCCAAGGCAAAAAACTATTACGTATGACAAACTTGGATTGTATTTCACATTAGGACGTATCCCAATCACCAGCGGTCTGTCTTTTCCCCCTTTCTCTCGCAGTTATCCTTGGTAAGCATACTACTGCTACTGTGACCTGTTGTTTGCAGCCGAGTGGGTGGGTCGCAACCACTTATATCTTACCATCTTTTTGTGAAAAATCAGGAAATTTTTGATTATTTCATAGACCTTACTTCACTTATATCCCAACGCCCAATTGAGTACCATTACAGCGTTGGGATATAAGCCAATTGAGTTAAGTTCTATTCTTCGCCTACGACTTCCACTTCAACGCTCGTGGCTGCTTCTGCTGACTCTTCAGCGTCCGATTCTTCTGATTCTTCTGCTGCGGGAGTCAGAGATCCTTCAGGTACGAGTTCGATTGTCCCTTTTTCTTCCAACCATTTCAGGGTTTTTTGTTTGAGCAAGTCTTCTGCTACAAATTCCTGCAACCTTTGAGGGTCAAAATCTCCTCTGGGAAACTGCTTTCTGATTTTTGCTACTTCTGCTGCTACTTCTGCTGGTTCAACAGATAAGGATTCCAGCTTGGCTACTTCTGCCAGAGCTAAATTCTGCTTGAGGCGCTCGACTGCTTCCGGGCGCGAGCGTTCCCGCATCGGGCCCATATTTTCTTCCGTAAACAGTTGGTTGATATCTATCCCGTAATTTTTCAATTGGACGGCTTGTTGATTCAACAAATAATCGATTTCGCGATCGACCATTGTTTCGGGAATTTCCACTTCTATTAGCTGCGCGAGTGCTGCTGATATAGCTTTTTCCTTATTAGCTGATGTCTTGTTTTCTTGGTCTGCTTTAAACCGAGTTTCGAGCGATTCGCGCAGTTCTGCTAAAGTTTCAAACTCGCTGACTTCTTGGGCGAAGTCGTCGTCCAACTCCGGCAATTCTTTTTCCTTAAGTTCTTTGAGAGTAATCGTAAAGACTGCCGGTTTTCCCGCTAGTTCTTCACTGCTATACTCATCTGGGAACTGCACGGAAACTTCTCTAGTTTCTCCCGGATTCATCCCGATCATGCCTTGGATAAAGCCCGGTACAAACTGATTTTCCGATAATTCTACTTGGAAGTCTTCTGCTTGACCGCCGGGAATTTCTGCGGGAGTTTCGCCTTCAGGTGCTTCGGCAAATCTACCGGAGAAATCAACCAAAGCAATGTCTCCCAACTGAGCCGGCCGGCCTTCTACGGGGATTAAAGTAGCTTTGTCCGATCGATATTTTGCCAGTACCTCATCTACCTGAGCCTCATCATACTTAGCTTCTTCTGCTTGAAGCTGCAAACCAGTGTACTGACCCATTTTCACTTCGGGTTGCACGTCAACCTTCGCCGAAAAAATCAGAGGCTGTTCTGGATCGAACTTAGCTAGTAATTCTTCAAACTCGGTGCGAAGTTCAAAACTGCCAATTGCGGCAATTTTTTCTTGTTCGAGGGCTTTTTGCAGGGAATCATTAATCAAATTTTCCAAAGCCGTCGCCTTCAAACGAGTCTGGCCTAGGCGCTGTAGCAAAACTTGACGGGGAACTTTGCCTTTGCGGAACCCAGGAATATTAACCTCGCGAGCAAATTGTTTAATTACTTGCTCGTAGGCTTGTTTTGACTTTTCTGACGGTACTTCGATTTCCAGACCTATTTGGCTAGCTGGAAGTTTTTCCTGGGTTACTTTCATCGGCTTTTTTGATATTTAACAATAGTGTAATAAAATACATACAAATCTGACTTTGCCTGCATTTTAATTTTGTACTTTTGACTCGTAACGGCACAACTACAACACCTTTACCGGATGAGACTGTAAGTCGTTGCCGGCTACTTTTTTGGCTCTTGCCAAATAGTTTTGGTTTGAGGATACTAGCTTTTGCTGCTAGGAATGTGGAGGTTAAGTCCACTAATTGCCGATGCACCATAGCACATATCGCTCTGTGATGTCAATCTTGCCGGCCTCTGCGGCCAGTCAAAGTCAATGGATGGGCCTGCGAAAATTTAGATAGATCGCAAAACTTAACCGGATGCGGATTGGGCGCGGGGCGATCCTGTTCTGCAAGCTTCGCTAACGGCAAAAGATGCTAAACTGGCATTGGGTACGATCGCGCGGATCGATCGGGAAGTTCGATCGCCCGTTTCGGTTAACTGCACCGTTGCCATCCTCTCATGCTCCTGATATCGCATAACATTAATTAAGTTTGATATTGAGAATTGCAGTTATTTAAATTTTTGATTTCGATCGTTTAGACTTTAATTTGTGGAGGAAACTAATTTGTCTCAATCCTATCGAGTTGCCATTTTAGGAGCTACCGGCGCAGTCGGGGCCGAGTTGCTAGAACTATTGCACAGCCGGAGTTTTCCGATTTCTAACTTGAAGCTGCTGGCTTCGGAACGTTCAGCAGGCACAACTTTGCCTTTTGGCGGCGAGATGCTGCCGGTCGAAGCAGTGTCGGCGCGATCGTTTGATAATGTAGATCTCGTACTTGCTTCTGCCGGCGGCTCTACTTCTAAATTCTGGGCTCCGCAAGCGGTGGCAGCCGGGGCAGTGGTCATCGACAATTCTAGCGCCTTCCGCATGGATGCGACCGTACCGCTAGTGGTTCCAGAAGTCAATCCCCAAGCGGCTGCGGCTCACCGCGGTATAATTGCTAATCCCAACTGCACGACGATTTTGATGGCAGTTGCCGTTTGGCCACTTCACAAAGTTAAGCCGGTACAGCGCATAGTTGTAGCGACTTACCAGTCTGCCAGCGGGGCGGGGGCGAGGGCAATGGAGGAAATGAAAGCTCAAGCAAGAGCAATTTTGCAGGGGGAAACGCCCAAAACAGATATATTTCCCTACCCCTTAGCATTTAATTTGTTTCCGCACAACACCCCGATTAATGATTTGGGGTATTGTGAAGAAGAGATGAAAATGGTAAACGAAACTCGGAAGATATTTGGTACGGACGAGATTAAAATTACGGCAACTTGTGTGCGGGTTCCCGTACTGCGGGCTCATTCGGAAGCGATTAATCTAGAGTTTGCAGAGCCTTTTAGCGCGATCGAAGCCAGGGAAATCTTAAAGCAGGCAAGCGGGGTTAAACTGGTAGAAGACTGGCAAGCTAATTATTTCCCGATGCCTGTCGAGGCAAGCGGTAAGGATGAGGTGTTAGTCGGCAGGATTCGCCAAGATATTTCTCACCCCTGCGGGTTGGAAATGTGGCTGTCTGGCGATCAAATCCGCAAAGGGGCGGCTTTAAATGCGGTGCAGATAGCTGAGTTGCTGGCCCAAAAAAATTTGTTGCGAACCCAAGCGGCGGCCGCTTCTAATTAGCGGAAATTGGGGCAATTGGGAAATTGAAATTGGGATTTTAGATAAACCTTTCATCTGAAATCAAAAATTTAAAATCAAAAATCAACAGTCTAAAATCGGAGAAAGTGTGGTAAAGTTTGGACGGGTTCTGACTGCAATGATTACGCCGTTTAAGGAAGACGGCAGCGTTAACTATGCGGTAGCAGAACAATTGGCAGTTCATTTAGCCGATCGCGGTACTGATAGCTTGGTAGTGTGCGGCACTACTGGCGAGTCTCCCACTATGACCTGGGATGAAGAGTACGAATTATTTCAGGTGGTACAAAAAGCGGTGGCCGGTAAGGCGTTGGTAATCGCAGGAGCCGGATCTAATTCTACTTCAGAAGCCGTCGCAGCTACGAAAAAAGCAGCTAAACTCGGGTTAGATGGTTGTTTGCAGGTGGTTCCTTATTACAACAAACCCCCGCAAGAAGGTTTATACAATCATTTTCGGGCGATCGCGCAATCTGCTCCAGAATTGCCTATAATGTTGTATAACATCCCCGGTCGCACTGGTCAGAATATGTTGCCGGAGACGGTGGCTAGATTGGCAGAAATCCCCAACATTGTGGCCGTAAAAGAAGCAAGTGGCAACTTGGATCAAGCAAGTCAAATTCGGTGCTTGACATCCCCTGAATTTGCCATCTATTCTGGAGATGATTCCCTAACTTTGCCAATGTTGGCGGTAGGAGGATCTGGTGTAGTTAGCGTAGCCAGCCATCTGGTAGGAGAGCAACTGCAACAGATGATCGAAGCTTTCGAGGCCGGTCAAGTTCAAGTCGCTACCCAGATTCACTTGCAACTTTTTGACCTGTTTAAAGCTCTTTTTCTCACCACAAATCCCATTCCCGTCAAGACAGCTCTCAAACTTCAAGGCTGGGATGTAGGCTCCACCCGTCCGCCCCTGTGCGATCCGCCCGTTGAGGTAACTCAAAAGTTAAAGGACGTACTGAGTCAGCTAGCAGCAGTATCAGCTAGCAAGACGAGCGAGAACGAGTTTTCAGACAACTGAATATTGGTTGTTATGAGTCATTAGTTCTGAGTCATCAGTCATTAGTAATTAAGTGTTAGTAAGTAGCTAACAGTCAAGGATTAAAGACGGAAGATAGAAGAATGAAGGCTCAAGACAACTGACTGTACGGGATAGTAAAACCCGCCAGGGAGTTTTCCATAAATATTTGGAAAAATATCGCCCTACCAACGAACAGTAGACGAAAGACGACAGACCACAGACCACAGACCACAGACCAATAACAAAAATAACTAACAAAGGATACGCATGATCAAAAATACAACGGCATCTGCTCTAAAAATTATTCCCCTCGGCGGGCTGCACGAAATCGGTAAAAACACTTGTGTGTTCGAGTACGGCGACGAAATCATTCTTTTAGATGCCGGTTTAGCGTTCCCGACAGATGGAATGCACGGGGTAAATATTGTCCTCCCAGACATGACTTACCTGCGGGAAAACAGCCACAAAATTAAAGGTATGATCGTGACACACGGTCACGAAGACCACATAGGCGGTATCCCTTACCACCTCAAACAATTTGAAATTCCGGTCATTTACGGCCCGCGTTTGGCGATGGCTTTGCTAGCCGGAAAACTCGAAGAAGCCGGAGTGTCTCACCGCACTGAATTGAGAACGGTTAGACCCAGGGATACTGTCAGAATAGGGAAGAATTTCTTAGTAGAATACATTCGCAACACTCACTCGATGGCCGACAGTTTTACGGTGGCAATTCACACTCCCGTGGGAATTTTGATCCACACCGGAGACTTTAAAATTGACCACACTCCTGTAGACGGCGAGCATTTTGATTTGCAAAAGCTGGCAGAGTACGGCGAGAGAGGCGTGCTGTGCTTGATCAGCGATTCTACTAACTCGGAAGTTCCCGGTTTTACCGCTTCGGAACGTTCTGTGGCGCCGAATTTAGACAGAATTATCGCTCAAGCACCGGGACGGGTGATGGTGACGACTTTTGCTTCGTCGGTACACCGATTGCAAATTGTTTTGGACTTGGCTAAGAAAAACAATCGCTATGTCGGAGTGGTTGGCCGGTCGATGCTTAACGTCATCGCTCACTGCCGCAATCTCGGCTACATCAAATGCGAAGATAGTATTTTCAAACCGCTGAAAGAAATCCGCAATTTGGCTGAAGACAAGGTACTGATTTTAACTACAGGTTCCCAAGGCGAACCGATGGCGGCGATGACTCGCATTGCTAACGGCGAACATCACGAACTGAAAATCAGAAAGGGCGATACAGTCATTTTCTCAGCTAATCCGATTCCGGGAAATACGATCGCAGTGGTAAACACGATCGATAAACTGATGATGCTGGGAGCACACGTGGTTTACGGTCGCGACAAAGGCATTCACGTTTCCGGCCACGGCTGTCAGGAAGACCAAAAGTTAATGATAAACATGACTCGTCCCAAGTTCTTCTTGCCGGTTCACGGAGAACACCGGATGCTGATCCAGCACTCCAAGACGGCTCAAAGCATGGGCATTCCCGCTAGCAATATGGTGGTTATTGATAACGGCGATGTCGTAGAATTAACTGAAAATTCGATACGAGTTGCTGGTAAAGTGCCTTCAGGAATTGAATTGGTAGATGCTTCTCGATCGGGCGTTGTGAAAGCGAACGTACTCAAGGAACGCCAGCAGTTGGCCGGAGATGGCGTTGTAACTGTAGCGGCGGCTTTGAATTGGGAAGGCAAATTAGTTGCCAAACCAGAAGTCCACTTGAAAGGTGTAGTGACATCAGCAGATCGGGCGGAGGTGATCAAATTAATCATTCAAACCATTGAAACAGTTTTGAGCGATCGTTGGTCAGAATTTGTTAAACCTGCTGCTTCAGACTCACAAGTTGATGTTGACTGGGTAGGAGTGCAAACGCAAATAGAAAAAGCAATTCAGCGAGTGATGCGTCGGGAACTGCAAAGCAATCCGCTGCTGGTATTCCTGATGCAAATTCCTGAAGAAGCAGTGCGATCGGAAACTGTTCAAACATCTCAGCTTTCCATTGAAGCGCCTAAACTAGCATCATCAGTACCATCTCCAGTACCAGCCCCTGTGAATAAAGTAACAGGCCGCCGCCGTCCCCGGACTGCTGCAAAAGTAGCTTCCGTCGCCTCCTAGTTCGATCGTAATTTGCAACCGCAGATCGACGCAAATAAACGCAGATAGATTCAATAACTATCTGCGTTCATCTGTGTTTATCTGCCTGCATCTGCGGTCAAAAATCAACCACCAGCAACCGCCGGTACAATACTCACTTCATCACCATCTTTAAGAGCAGTTTCTGTACCTTCCAAAAACCGGATGTCTTCGCTGTTGACGTAGAAGTTGAGAAATCTGCGGGGTTCTCCCTTTTCGTCGCACAGGCTTTTTTTGATGCCGGGACAATTTGTTTCCAGCGATTCAATCAGTTCGGAAATGTTGTCGCCGGCGCATTCGATGGTGGCTTGATTGTTGGTGAATTTTTGCAGGGGAGTGGGAATTAAAACTTTGACTGTCATTTTTTTAGTCCTTAGTCAGTAGTCAGTAGTCAGCAGTCAGCAGTCAGCAGTCAGTAGTCGTCAGCAGCTTAATAACTAATAACTAATGACTAATGACTGAGGACTACTGACTATTTATTAAACCGAAACTTGTTGCCATTCTAAGCGTTCGAGCGTGCGGGCGCGTTCTAGGGCGCGCTCGAACGCTTCTAGTTTCGGTTCGAGGGTGATGGGTTCGCCGATGTAGCCTTGAACTGCTTCTTGCGTTTTCAAACCGTTGCCGGTGATGTAAGCGACGGTAGTTTCATCGGGATTGATTTTACCTGCTTCTACAAGTTTCTTCAAGACTGCGATGGTCGTGCCGCCTGCGGTTTCGGTGAAGATACCTTCGGTTTCTGCTAGCAGTTTCATGCCTTCGATGATTTCGGTGTCGCTGACGGATTCAATGTTGCCGTTGGTTTTGCGGGCGATTTCCAAGGCGTACATACCGTCGGCTGGATTGCCGATCGCGATCGACTTAGCAATTGTATTCGGTTTCACCGGTTTCACGAAATCGCGGCTTTCGCGGAAGGCTTGGGCGATGGGGGAACAGCCGTCAGCTTGGGCACCGCTGAATCTGACTTTCTTTTCATCCACTAAACCGACTTCGGTGAATTCTTGAAAGCCTTTGTAAATTTTTGTGAACAAAGAGCCGGAAGCGAGGGGAGCGACGATGTGATCGGGCAATTGCCAGCCTAGCTGTTCGGCAACTTCGTAGCCCAGGGTTTTCGAGCCTTCGGAATAGTAGGGACGCAAGTTGATATTGACAAATCCCCAGCCATGTGTATTGGCGACTTCGCAACAGAGTCGGTTAACCTGGTCGTAGTTGCCGTGAACTGCCATGACAGTTGGATTGTAAATCAGAGTGCCGAGGACTTTGCCTGCTTCTAAGTCGGAGGGGATGAAGACTACGCAGTCGAGTCCGGCGTGGGCGGCGATCGCAGCCGTAGAGTTAGCTAAATTGCCGGTGCTGGCGCAGGATACCGTTGTGAAACCCAATTCTCTGGCTCTGCTGAGGGCGACTGACACCACTCTGTCTTTAAAGCTGAGAGTGGGCATATTGACGGCATCGTTTTTAATATAAAGATTTTTTAGACCCAGGCGGCGCGCCAAGCGGTGGGATTTTAATAGAGGAGTCATCCCAGTCCCCACATCGATGACGTTATCTGTAGCGACTGGTAAAAATGCGCGGTAGCGCCAGATCGAGTTGGGGCCGGCTGCGATGGTTTGGCGAGTGACGGTGCGGCGGATGGCGTCGTAGTCGTACTTGACTTCAAGCGGGCCAAAACAGCAATCGCAGACGTGCTTGGCTTGGAGTTCGTACTCTTCGCCGCATTCTTTACATTTAAGGGCTGTGAAGGTTGCTGCTGTGGATTGGGTTCTGGTCGCCTGGGTCATAGCTCAACTCTCTAGTTTTGCGATGTTTTCTTAGTCTTGTGCAAGATTAGCACGGTCAATTTAGCCCGTCAACCATACCCGATTTTTTTAGTCGGGATTGATTTTTCAGTTACTTTTGAGTTAAACAGCGGTGTATTTAACTTGGATCTTTGGGCGGACGGGACGCTGACCCCACAAGGATTTGACTTGTTTTCAGGATCGGGCTCTTAATCCAGATTGTCAGGCCCGCACGCGAACCCGATCGAGTTCAAGGATGATTTGCCGACGAAATTGTTACAAAACTTAATAAATCTTTTTTGGGATCACAATTGGGCAGTCGTGCGATCGAACACAACTACAAAACCTCGAATTTTTGATTAACCAACTCAGCCTAGCCGCCGCTGACGGGGGGGATGAGGACAACTTCGTCCCCGTCTTGGAGGATGGTGTCGGGGGAGACGAATTCCAGGTTGAGCCCGAAGCGGGTGCGATCGCGCCATTGTTCTAATTGAGGATATTGGGCGATCGAGCTTTCGAGCACTTGAGACACTGGGGTTTCGGGAGGAAGTTCTAATGTAAGTTCCGAAACGCCGTAGGCTTCACCGAAGGCGGCGAACAGTTTAACGGTGATGGTAATCGAAGAGTTAGACATGGCTGTTGAGCGCGATCGACGCTTTGGCAATTATCAACTACACCATACAATTAATTAGGAATTAGGCGCGCCGAGGCTTAGAATTGAAAGCGGCAACCTCTAGTTAAGTTTTACCCCATCGGGTAAAGATGATAGTTGATTGCAGCAAAAACTCTTAACAGGATTGTATGCCGATCGCTCTCACCAACCAGGCGTTAGAAGCAGTTTGCATCCACTTAGATGCAGCTAGCTAACGTCTAGTTTGCTGCTGTTGAGGCTAATGCGAGAATATTTTTTGAGGATGCGGTATAGATACTTTACGGTAATTGTGGGAGAGTACAAAAAGATTGCACCAAATTTAGCAGGCAACAACGCAGACAAGGCCATGTCAACCCGGTTTTCCTGACTAAAAATCAGGTTATCAAGTGCCGCTTGGAATGGTCAAACCATTGCCATGCTTAGCAAGCTAGCCGTTCTATCTAAGAAAAATACTGAAGTTAACGCGATAGAGATATATGGCAAATAACGATTTTAAAGTGCTTCAAATTATTGAAGCTAAAGGCTGGTATGCCTTTGGGAGTACAAAGCAAAGCCAGCACGTTGAGAGATGGGTAAGACCTGTCGTGTGTTGGGTTTTAATAGAAGATAAAAAAAAGCGACGGGTTGTGACAGCTACCGCGAGCTATCAGATCCAGATTGACGACAAAGAAGTCGAGTTTTTTGCCCACGAAAGCGAAATTCAAGATCTGGAGAGTCTCCCGAAGTCTGTCTCGGTATCGGAATTTCTGAAAACAGAAGATTGAGAGAAGGGCAAAAGGAGCTGATTTAACAAGTTATTAATTATTCCTTAGTAATTCCTTAAACTTGCTGTCGCATTCTATTTCAATGAGAAGCACAAGCTCTAGATTGGGGAGAGGGGCAGATGGGGACAGGGGGAGAATTTATATTTTTGCCTTGCCTTCTGCATCTTGTACCCAATGCCTGAAATAGCCCAAAAAATAAAGAGGCCGGAAGATTGCAGGCAATGCCAACACGCTTCCGACCTTGCTGAATAACAGGGTATGCATATGTTTTTAAAGTATGGCAGGGAGGCTTTTGAAATATCAAGAGGACTATTGCAATCACCCACTTTTGCTTTCAGGCTGTGTTTGCGAGGTTCATATCATTTTAGACTGAAAATTTGAAAAGTGAGAGGGGGCGAGGGTTACAGGTTAAGGATTCTAGCTATTTATCTGTAGCGGGTGCTACAAAAAATGGTGGCCTTGGCGGACGATCGCACATTCTCCCTAAATTGTTTGCACTCAAAGCTAAAAGTTCGATCGTCCGCTGCCACCGCTGCGACTTTAAACCCCACTAGCGACAGGTTCACGCTTCTGCCGCGATATCCGCCGCCCCAGCAGTGCCATCCGCACGCCGCCGGCCGGCCCTAAAGTCACCCCTCGGCGTTTGGCCTGTACGGGCTTTTTCTCGGCCAATACTAGGTCGAAATCCCGCAAAATGGTTGCCAGCACCAGTTTCATCTCCAACTGCGCCAGCGCCAAGCCGATACAGCGCCGGCTGCCGCCTCCAAAAGGCAAATACTCGTAAGGCGAGAATTGCCTCTCCAAAAACCGTTCCGGTTTAAATTGCAGCGGTTCTGGATACAAATCCTCCCGTCTGTGGGTCAAATAAATCGAGCCGACGACAATCGTGCCCGGTTCGAGTTGATGTCCCATCAGTTCCACGGGCGCGAGAACTTCTCGCGAAAACGTCAGCATTGCCACGGGGTAAATTCGCAGCGTCTCCTGACAAACTGCACTCAGGTAAGGTAAGCGGAAAATCTCCATCGGGTCGGGATTTTCCCCCAAACTGTCCAATTCTTGCAGCAACTTCTGGCGCACTGAGGGCAAGTGGTGAATCCAGTAAAACGCCCAAGCTAGGGCCGTTGCTGTGGTTTCGTGGCCTGCCAGCAACAGCGTCATCAACTCGTCGCGCAATTCTTCATCGGTCATTGGTTGCCCGTTTTCGTCGCGCGCAGCCATCATTAAGCTGAGAATGTCGGTGCGGTTGGCGTCTGGTTGCTCTTTACGTTCGGCAATTTCGGCGTAAATCAGTTCGTCAATTTTTTGCTGCTGCTGTTTCATGCGTCCCCAAGGACTCCAAGAGCCCCAATCTTGCTGCATCCAGCCGAAAAACAGCATACTCGATCGCAGGGGAGAGTTGGTCATATCGAGGACTGAGGCAAGTAGTGGCTTGAGTGCTTGCAACCGCGGCCCGTCATCCATGCCGAAGACAGCTTGCAAGATTACCCGCATGGTGACTTCCTGCATGGCGCTGCGGGCCACAAAAGGTCGATCGACCGACCACTTGCTGGCAACATCTCGAGCGATATCGCAAATTAGTTGACCGTAATTCCGCATCCCTTCCCCGTGAAAAGGTGGCATCAATAATTGGCGCTCGCGTTTGTGCCTTTCTCCTGAGAGGAGAAACATGGATTGTTCTCCCACCAAGGGTTTGAGGAGGCTGTTCAGGCGGCCTGGAGCGTGAAACGAGTTGCTGTTGAGCATCTCCTGGACAGCTTGCGGGTGGTGGATCATCACCAATGGTTTCCCGTTGTTCACTTGAGCTGTGAAAATGTCGCCGTATTGTTTGGCACATTTATCCATGAATGTCAGGGGATCGCCGATCCATTGAATTAGCTGCACAAAGGGTGGAGCTTTGGGGCCGTTAGGTAGTGTCATAGGAATTACCTGGGTTTGGGTCACAGGAGTTAGCAGTATCAACAAATCTCACAGGGTATGAAGGTTTGTTCAATCTCTCCCAACCCTTGTTTTTAAGGGGAGAATTGTGTAAGTCCCATCTCCAATAATTTTAATAGCTTATTCTCGAACGGTGCTCAAAATATCCTCTCCAAGCTCTGTAAAACGAACAGTTTTGATTTGCCAAGGAGCATAACTGATTAAAGTTTGGCGCACGCCCCCGAACAAGCCTAACATTTGACAACTGGACAGATTTTGCAATTTCTGCCGCGAATTTCCCGATGCTCGCAGATCTACGGTAGCTATTCCGAGGTCGCGATCGATCTTGAGGCGATAACCAGCCAAACCAAGACTATCGAAAATCTGCTGCTTTAACACTTCATTAACCGCCGATGACATTAACTGGTTCTCTGGGCCTGTAACTGTTTCCGGCTTCAGAGTTTGACAAAAATTATCTACCTTATAAACCGTAACGGTGGCAGTATTTTCTGAGAGGGCAGCACTGCCTAAAACTGAGGCAACAGAGTTAGAAGGCTGCCTTAATTGACTCGATCGAGCCTCAATTGGATTTCCCGTTAGCTGTAGGTGTTGGAACTGACGGGCGGTGGCTGAGAGTTGCCTCTGGTTTTCGGTTGAGGTAGCTGCATCTGAGCTAGAACAACTGCTACCGCCCATCAAAATTAACCAAACGCCTAAATATCCTAACTGTTTGCAGATAGGGTTCATAGTTTTTAATACTTTACTAAACGTCAGTGTATGGAGGGTGAACTTTGGTGGTAGAAAGCACTTAGTCCCTGATTACACTCACTTAGAAGTATTTCCCGCAGTACGGAGATGAAAACAAGTTCAGAGTTCTTGTTAATACCTGGATTTTAGTGTTAGATCGGGTAAGAGGGGTTATACCCTTCAAGGGTATAACCCAGCAGTCTACCCGTCTCAGCAGATCGAGCTCGCGACACAGCTCGTAAGTGATATCAAATACCTTGTCAGTGGTGTGATGTACCGTTGCAACTCGACCTATTCCAAGGTCTGAGGTGAAAAGCCTCTTTCCGGTTGGTAAAAGCCTGAGTTTGATTAGTAGCAATCAGGACAGAATTCAGACGGGCGCGCGAATTTTAAGCTCGGCTTCGGAGCGCTTTTTTAACAGCGCCGAAATCGCGGTTAGAGGGAACGTGCAAGTCGCGAACAATATCAAAAGTTACGCATCAAGAGCAAAAAAACCGGGTTTTTTAACCAGGCATAAGGGCTGCAACGAAGTGTTTTCGTAAAAAAAACTGGTTTCTGGTCAAGTCGGGAATCACATAATTCCTCAGTCAGCGGATCTGTAACGGACAGGCGTGTCAAGGGTGTTATCGCAGCATTCGATGATTTTGGTGCCGAATCTCATAAAACACAGTGAAAAAATCATGAAACAGCAATTAGTGACAAAAGTTTTGGTGGCAACAGCTTGCGCCCTCAGCGGCCTGACGGTTGCTTCTGGACCGAGTTACAGTCGGGGAGCACCGGGGGAAAGTGGATTTTGGTGCAGCACCTCGACCGGTGCGCCGGTGACGGTGTACAAAAACCCTAAAGGTGCCCTAGAGCCTTGGATTGAGTGGACTTCCGATTATTTCTCCGGTTCTGGCTACGATCCGGCAACTCGGTGTCAATTAGTGAGTCAACGCCTAGAAACCTATCGCCGCCAACGAATGCTTAAGTACATTACTGCGGGGCAGATGAACGGCCAGAACGTCATCTGCACGGCGAATCAAGTCAATGGGCTGTGTCAAAATTTGATTTATACCCTCAGACCCGGCCAAGACCCGATCGGCTCTTTGTATAATTTGTTGGCTTGGCGGCAAGGATATGCCGGGATGCCGTCTTTTGATGAAACCAGTAAAATTCCTTACATTGATGTCAGCGACAAGCTAGGGGAAAACATGGATGATGAGGCGCAACTGCCCCCTTTTCCCCAGCGTTCGGACAGCCTTAAAGATTGGCAAATTTTCCATCCGATCGCCAATTCCAAGGATTGAGGTGGAAAATTTGGCGGGTCAAACAGCGGTACGCATCCCGACGAAAATATCTTCTGCTTCTGGGACGATCGTCCCAGAAGCAGCGCCAAACCTATCCGGTGCTGACTAACTGGCACGTTGTGGCGATCGGACTTGTCACCGACGACGGCCTCCTCCACCCACTGCTAGGAGTTCCGAGGCGGCTGAGCAATACCGATCTGGCGATCGTTCTGTTTCGCAGCGCGATCGAGTATAAAATAGCACCATTAAGCCTTGAGGCAGGAGCGGTGTCTGAGCCAGTGTTGGCAGTCGGCTTTCCTGCGGGTGCTGAGGTTGGGGCTTTGGCGGTGACGCTGGCTTCGTTTCGGTGCTGTTACCCAAATCTTTGTCTCAAGGTTATAGCTTGGGCTATACAAATGAGGTTAAAATCGGCATGACTGGCGGCCCGATTTTTAATGCCAAAGGTTTCTTGGTGGGGATTAACTGTAGGGGCAAGTATCGAGATCCAAATTTTGGCGTCTATGCTTTTGAAGATGGAAGTGAACCAACAGCGGAATTATTAGAGAAAATGCTTAAATCCAGTTGGGGAATTCCGATTAGTATATAGCAGTTCGCCTCGTTTCATCTAGGGAGTTATCGATGAATGTGTGGAATTTGCGGTTTGACGCGCTGACAATCATCTTGACAGGTGCATTAACAGTGACGGCGGTTCTCAGCCAACAATATGCTGCCTGTGCCAAAACAGCCGAAGAAATTGCCCAGCTAGCGACATTGACAACTGTGGAAGTCAACAATACGCTGGGTTTTTTTGCTAGCGGATCGGGAGTAATTATTGCCAAACAAGGTAATATTTACACTGTTTTGACAGCTAATCATGTGGTGGCAAGCCTCGCTCAAAAATACAGCATTCGCACTCATTTAGAGAAGGATTATGCTGCGATTAGAATACAGCGCCTACCAAAAAATGACCGGGATATAGACTTGGCATTGATACAGTTTCAGAGCCGAGAACAGTATCCAGTAGCACCAATAGGCGAGTCAGAACGTGCTGTTGTCGGTTCTGCTATTTACGTTTCTGGCTATCCGCTGCCAATTTCGGGATTTGAACGAAAACTTGAGTTTACTGCTGGCATCATCTCTTCTCGCTTGGGCAGCGCCTCATCAGGTTATAGTCTGCGCTACCAAGCTGTAACCAGGCGCGGGATGAGCGGCGGGCCTGTATTTGATGCTGATGGCAGGGTGGTAGGAATTCACGGCCAGGGGGATACTGTTGGCACAATTAGGAGCCAGTGGAACGGTCAGATTGAAGAGATAAAAACGGGGTTGAACGCGGCAATCCCGATCGATGCTTTTAGGGAGTTGCTTTCACAAAACAAGCGTAACGGCTTTGATATTCTCAGCAATCTTTCTATCAGCAGCGCCTCCGATCAAAACCAACCGAATCTGGGTTATGGAGGATTTGTATGCGATACCTCAACGGGCGAGCCGGTGACTGTATATCAAAATCCACAAGGGTTCAGGGAGCCTTGGATTCGCTGGAATTCTAATTTCTTTTCTAGTTCGGGCTACGATCCTCTAACTCGCTGCCAACAAGTGACTCAGCGCCTTGAGAATTATAACCGAAATAAACAGCTAAATTATGTGACTGTGGGTATTGTAAATAACCAGAAAGCGATTTGCACGACTAGCAGCGTTAATGGGCCTTGCGAAGGTTTGATCTACACGCTGCGCCGGGATCAAGATCCGACTCCTGCACTTAGCAGTTTTTTTGTTTGGCTGCGGAATCAAAAGGCTGTGCCTTCTCTTTCTGAAAGCGGTACTGTACTGTATATCGATGTCCGGGAACGGCTGGAACAATTTTAGATTGGCGATTTGAGATTTTAGAGAGATTAGTAATGGGTAAACACAGAACCCGGACTTTTATAATAAGTCGAGGTTCTCAAACCACTACTTATTAGCTAAAAATTTGAGATATTTTACTTATTTATCACTGACATAATAGAACTGATGATTTTTTGGAACACGGAAGCTATAAAATTACTCTTACATTAATCCAATTCAAATTTTTCCGGTATCAAGCATGACAGCAACTACCCCGCAGGCAACGTCAACAACGCCCGCTTTTTGCGAAGGCATTCAATATTTTTCTGAAACAGTCCCTGGTTTTGATACTTATGGGAAAACACCTGCGATCGCCGAGGGGAGCAAGTCGATCGCCGATCCTGCCGATCCCGCAGCCGTCTTTCAAACCATGCTCGCAGCAGACGCCCTGCGCTACCTGACGCTGCAAGTCACCGCCAGCAAGGCATCGGGACATCCAGGGGGTTTTGCTAGCCAAGCTGAGGCTTATGCCGCTTTGGTGATGCTGGGACACAAGAACATTGTCACCGAAGTCGGCCATCACGCCCCCGGCTTTTACAGTGCCATGTTTCTCGATCGATCTTTGGAGGATATGGAAATTGTTAACGTGCAGCAAATGCGCGATAAATTCCGAGAAAAAGACGGTTTGTTAGGACATCTTTCCGGTTTCATTCCCGGGCTTTTAGCGCCGGCAGGCCCCCTCGGACAAGGGCAGCATTTCGCAATGGCTGGAGCGCTTTTGCACCGCGAAAAACTGTTTGCTTTCACAATAGGCGACGGCGGCATGGGCGAACCCTATCCGATGAGCAGCATGGCGCATTTCCACACAGCTTATCCAAGCGTTACTAACTTTTTGCCTGTGTTGGTTTGGAACGGATATTCTCAGGAACATCACAGCATGGTTTCGACTAAAACTAATGCTGAAATGATTGCTTATTGGCAAGGCAACGGTTTTGAAGAAGTTATCTTAGTTGATGCTAAGGAATTTGACGATAAAAATCAACCGGAAGATTATGTTGACAGCACTGCTTTTTCGCTCGAACAGCGCATGGCATTTACCAAAGCTGTTTTACAAGGAGTTGACAAAGCGGCAAAATCTGCTCTCGGCGGCAAATTAACTGCGTTTATTATCAAACAGTTGAAAGGTGCCGGCGTCCACGCGCGCGGTGCAAAATCTCACAATCTTTATCCGAAAGATACGCTGGATGCTCCGCACATTATCAGTGCTTTAAAAGAGCGCGCTTTGACTGCTGCTGCTTGGGAGTTGGTGCGGACAAATGCTGAACGTGCGGGCGGCGGGCCGGCGGCGAAAACAGTTGTTACTGAGTTTACCTTGCCGCTGGCAGATTTAGGCGAATTGCCTTTAGAAGAATTTGCAGTTGGGGGAGAAGCGAAGATTTCGACAACAGCAATGGGGCGTTTGGTAGGGAAAGTCGGCGAGCGCGATCGTACTTTTATTGTCACTAATGCTGACGGCAATGAAGCATCGGCAATTGCCAATATCAACCAAGCTCTCAAGATTATTCACCCGACGAAAGATGACCTGTACAATCAATCGCCAAACGGTCAAGTTTACGAACCTTTGAGCGAAGATGCTTGCGCCGGTTTAGCTGTAGGTTTATCGCTATTTGGAGCGCGGAGTTTGTGGTGTTCCTACGAATCTTTTGCCATCAACGGTTTACCAATTTGGCAAACTGTAACCCAAGCAATGGCAGAATTGCGCCGTCCAACTCCGGCAACTGTCACCTTATTTACAGCGGGTGCATTGGAACAAGGCCGCAACGGTTGGACGCACCAACGGCCGGAAATCGAGGCTTATTTTGCGGCGATGATGCGGAACGGAAATGTGTTTCCTTTGTTTCCACCGGATGCTAACAGCATTCAAGCTTGTTACGAGTGGGCTTTGACTGCTAAAAATAAGGGAGTTGTGATTACTGCAAGCAAGTCGCCGCTGCCAATTCGCACTACTTTTGAACAGACTCGCCAAGCTTTGCAAGACGGTGCAACAGTGCTGCACGAAATAGCAGGAGATAAGACAGTTGTGTTTGCAGTTGTCGGCGACATGACGTTAATGCCAGTGTTTGAAGCGGCGGCATTTTTGGAAACAGAAGGGATTGGAGTGCGGATTGTTTCTGTTGTGAATCCCCGGCGTTTGTATCGTGCTAGCGATGTTGCTTGGGATACTTGTTCCGAAGCTGACGGCGGCTTTTTGAGCGATGAGAAATTTGCCGAATTGTTTGGCTCAGATGCCTTGATTGGCGTGACAGGCGGTGCTTCTGGGATGTTGGAACCTGTGATGCTCCGCAGCAATTGCAAGCGGGATACTTTCGCTTGGAAGCGGGGGGAAACTACTGCTAGTGCTGGTCAGTTGATGGCGTTTAATGGGTTGACTGCTGAGGCGTTGACGAAAAGGGCGATCGAGCTAGTTCATTAAGTTAGAATGTGAGTGAATGCCCCTGCCTGGTTGGTGCTGGGTAGGGGCTAGTAATATTTAAAATAGGATGGTGATACCTGTGACTGCACAACTTTTAGAAGAAATAGGTACGCTTGCAGAACAGCGATTGATTCTCCCCGGTTATTATACTTGGGAGCAATTTGAGGCGATCGCATCTTTGATGGCCGACTCTCCCGGTTTGCGGATAACTTATCTTGATGGGTGGATCGAGTTTATGACAGTGGGCGAAGAACACGAAAGCTTTAAAAAAGCGATCGCTATATTACTGGAAGCATACTTTTTTGAACTCGGAATTGAATTTTTTCCTGTAGGGAGTGCAACTCGCAGAGACCGGGCAAGAGATGTATCATTTGAACCAGACGAGTCTTATTATATAGGTTCCAGAAAAGAGCATCCCGATTTAGCCGTGGAAGTAACGATTACTAGCGGTAGCACAAATAAACTAGCTAAATATCTGCGACTTCGCATTGCTGAAGTTTGGTTTTGGGAAAATAATCAGTTGGCTGTCTATCGGCTGCGCGAGGATGATTACGAGCAAGTTTCCAGAAGTGAGTTTTTGCCGGAGTTGGATTTAGCATTGTTGGTACGCTGCGTTTTAATGCCTTCAATAATTGAGGCAAGGACGGAGTTTATTCAGGGAATTCGGTCGCAATAATATCGACTTTGTTCGCTAAGTTTTGAATGCGATTTCATGCTGTCCTTACCAGGGTTATACCAGATAAGGGCTAGCAATATTAAAATAAAATGGCTATACCTATGACAGCACAAGTTTTAGAAGAAACAGTTACGCTTCTTGCCGAACAGCGATTGATTCTCCCCGGTTATTATAGTTGGGAGCAATTTGAGGCGATCGCATCTTTGATGGCAGACTCTCCGGGTTTGCGGATAACTTATCTTGATGGGTGGATCGAGTTTATGACACTGGGCGAAGAACATGAGACCATCAGTTGTCTTCTTAACTTTTTGCTACAACTCTACTTTTGTGAAATGGGAATTGAATATATTCCTGTAGGGAGTGCAACTCGCAGAGACCGGGCAAGAGATGTATCATTTGAACCAGACGAGTCTTATTATATAGGTTCCAGAAAAGAGCATCCCGATTTAGCCGTGGAAGTAACGATTACTAGCGGTAGCACAAATAAACTAGCTAAATATCTGCGACTTGGCATTCCTGAAGTTTGGTTTTGGGAAAATAATCAGTTGGCTGTCTATCGGCTGCGCCAGGATGATTACGAGCAAGTTTCAAGAAGTGAGTTTTTGCCGGAGTTGGATTTAGCATTGTTGGTACGCTGCGTTTTAATGCCTTCAAGGATTGAGGCAAGGACGGAGTTTCTTAATGGGGTTCGGCAAGTGGGTTGAATGCTGAGGAGTTGGTAAAAAGTGCGATCGTCTATGAGGGCTTAGCTAAAGGCTTGATTGGTTAAGCTAAAATGTGACAGACAATCATTGGCTCTCACAAACAACCTTTGCGCGATCGGCCCCAACGATTTGTTAGAATTGTAGGTGTAAAGTTACTAAGCTCAGAAATCTGAAAATTTATAGCTTTGATATTAAATCTGTTAGGATATGAATTATTGTTATCTCTCCGATCTTCATCTCCGTGAATCAGCGTCAATACTTTGTCATCTGCGATTAATAAATTCTCTTTTTTTAACCGCAGATGATGGCAGATAAACACAGATTAACGCAGATGAATTATCTCAATTCCCGTTGCACCGTCCGTGAGTGTTGACTGTGGACTAGATTTGACGCCCGACGATGCTACCGGATTTGATATGATACGATTCTAGAGCTATTCGTGCAGCTTTAAACTAAAGCTGAGTGGATAATTTATTCTGAAGTTTTTCCTGGTTGGCTGTTAAATAATTTTGCTTTGTTAGCTGGCAATTTAGCGAGAGTGCTAGAGGTTTTGCGGCGGAACATCAAAGTTTTGTGATAAATTTGTCTGAATTTTATTCATTTTTTTCCCCGCAAGCCATTAGCCAAAAACTCATCATCAATCGTCTATCGCCCGCAGCTACAAACTCATCCCGCGAAACCAGATAGCTGGCTATTTCCGACTCTGAAATCAACCCCTGTTTGACCATCTGCAAAATGGGCCCGGAGTCAAGTAAAGGTTGGAACGCTTCAATTCCTCTTATATCGCTGTGGCTGACAACGGCTTCTAAATCAACGCTAACAAACCCAGCTTCTTTGAGAATGCGGCAGAGATTTCGCCCGACGGATAAATTACCGCCCCGCGATGCCATTACCTGCTTGAATTTCTCCCTGACAATCTCGACTGACAAAGGTGGATTTGTCAGCCAAAACAGATCCGCATCGCTATCGATAATCACCAGTTTGCCGCCCGGTTTCAAGATGCGGAATATTTCTCTAGCTGCTGCGACGGGCTCTGGGAGGTGAACGAACAGCAAACGGGCGATCGCAAAATCGAAAGTGTTAGCCGCCAAACCAGTATCCGCAACCGATGCTTGGATGCGATTTACTCGATCGCCCCCTTTGTCCTGCAAATACGCTACTGCTTTTTCGTGCAGTACCGGGTCAATTTCTAACGCTGTTACCGAACTGTTTGGCAGCACTTCTAACAGTTTTTCGGTAAAAAATCCCGGCCCGCTACCCGCTTCCAAAACATTCATCCCGTCGGCTAAACCGAACCACTTTAAAGTGCGCGCTTCCTTTTCCCAACTGAGGAGAACTTGAGCTTTTAACCGCTGGATTTCTGCTTCAAGTTCCAGATTGTACGTGTTTGCTTGATACGATCCTTCTGCGGTCATAAAATCATTCCTCTTACCGCGAAACTGGTGGCTGCAAAACTTTAGCATCCTTTGCTATTTCCATTTCCTCCACAACCGGCTCTAAAACCGGAGGAGGAATCGGCACTTCTTCAACTACCTGATGTTTTTCCAAAGTCAAACGAGACTGAGACGAACCCGACAATCTTTTCAACAATTTCGGTGTCGGATCGTACAGCAAATAAATAATTCGATCGCCTGCTTGCCAAATCTGAGTCGCCGACACTACTTGCAAGTACCCTTGCCTTTCCAGCAGCAGCGGCGCTAACTCCCCGGCTTGAACCAAAGCTTGCAAGTGAGCAATTTGAAACTGCAATCCCTGAGTTTTTAACTCAGTTTCCCCCAATTTTACTTCGCCGTCGCTCAAATATTCGTTCCAATCCTTCAGCGACAAATCGGAGACAAAAGCTTGATTGATTTTACTCTGATTTGCAGGCGTATTTGCTTGCGGATCTTTGGGAAATATTGCCAAAACTCTCGGCGGTGCAAACTCCTCGGCTGCTCGCTGAGCTAACACTAAGTTTACCTCGCCGTTGTTAGTCATTGCCAAAAAAGTTCCCATTGACTCTAGTCCGGCTTCTTCTAAAACGCTGTGGTCGAGAGCACTGCTCAAAAACACCCGCAAACCCTCTCGTTCTGCTTGTTCGCAAGCTTCGGGATTTGTGTCGATAATTGCCACAGATTCTCCGCGTTCTTGAAACAAGCGAGCAATTAATCTGCTCAAAGGATTTGACCCGACAATTGCAGCACCGGTTGCCGATTTTGAGGTGATGCCCAACAGTTGAGCGATCCGTCCGGCCGTCAGTCCCTGGACGAAAACTGTCATAATAATTGTTAGGAAAACTAAGGCTTTAATCGAGTCGCCGCCGTTGATTCCCCGCTGGGTGAGCAAAATTGCAAATAAAGATGCGATCGACGCTGAGACAATTCCCCTCGGCGCTACCCAACACACAAATAATTTCTGCTGCCAATTCAGTCCGCTGTTCCAAGTACACAACCAAACATTGATCGGCCGGACTATCCACATTAAAGCTAAAACTGTAAACAAACTTCCCCAACCGAGGGCGACCACACTAGCGAGGGATAAATCGGCCGCCAGCAGCACGAACAGCACGGAAATAGCCAGGACTGTGAGTTGACCTTTAAACCTTCTCAGCAGCCTTTCTTCCGGGACAGCAGCGGCTCTGAGGACGATGCCGGATACCACAGTTGCCATCAGTCCCGATTCGCTGCGGATTTCTTCTGCTAAGCCGAAAAATCCCCACAAACTGGCTAAAACTACTAAGTTTTTGAGGTCTTCTGAGAGAAATTGCGATCGCTTGAGAATGAATCCCAGCAGCCAACCTCCCGCAACCCCGATGACTGCGCCAACGAAGAGTCGCACGATTAAATCTCGGAACAAAACCAGCAAATCAGTATTGCCGTTCAAAATAATATTCAGCACCAATACTGCCAGAATTGCCCCGACTGGATCGATTAAAACGCCTTCTGCTTCTAGCAAGGCGGCAACTTTTTTGTCAACGGATACTTGTTTTAGCAAAGGGCCGATTACTGTCGGGCCCGTGACGACTACTAGAGAAGCATACAGAAATGCGATCGACCAGGGAAATTCCCCCAACCAGTGTGCGGCCATTCCGCCCCCTATTAGGGTAATTAAAGTGCCTACGGTAACTAAATTGCGGATGCTGCCGGAAAGTTTGCCCAAATCTCGCAATTCCAAATTCAAGCCGCCTTCAAACAGAATTAAAGCTACGCAAAGGGATACCATAACTTCCAAACCGCTGCCCAGCAGATTGGGGTGCAGCACTCCGAAGCAGTCTGGGCCGGCTAAAATGCCAAACAACAGCAAAAAGACGATCGCCGGAACTTTCAGATAGGCGGCGAGAACTTGAGCGCTGATGCCACAGATGACGGTCATGACCATCAACAGGGTGATGTTAAAGGGGATTTCCATAGATATAATTGTTACAGGCTGCCCGCTGAGTTTTAAATGTTCGATCGCGGGTAATTGGAGTGCAGGCGCTATTTTGGGCTCAGCTTACCAACTCGGCACGGCCCTGGATTTTTCCCAATAAGATTCAAAAACTTTGATAGTCGCTATAACTTTATCAGATAATTCTCTTGGCGTCAAAGATGGGAGTAAGCTGTAGCTCAGCGATAAATTATCTGTTATGTTCGAGAGTCCGATGGGGATGCGGGCACAGAGGGAGAGGGTTTGACGAATTTCGATCGGGAGTCAATCTCACATCTCAAATAGCAAGATTTGCCAGCTTTCCCATTATAGAGCCTTTCAACTTCCAGATTCATCTGTAGAGTCAATCGATTGCGCGATTTTAGATTTGAGATTTGAGATTTGAGAATTGAAGCATTGACTTGCGCGAGATAAATTCGGCGGCTCCTTTATCGGATACAGGTTTTTTATTTATGGACGGATGAATCCGGGAGCTTGTATCCTGGATGCTTTATTGTCAATCTCCAATCAAAAAGCTCGCATCTCAAATCGATCGCCCCCAGACTCATCTTTAGAGTAGAGTTTCCATCTAAAAAGCTCTAAAATCCCAAGATTCATCTGTAGAGTCAATCTCAAATCTCAAATCTAATCGATCGCCCCCAGACTCATCTTGAGAGTCGAGTTCCCATCTCAAATCTCAAATCGCAAGATTCATCTTTAGACTCCATCTATAATCTATAATCGAGTGGCATTCTGCCACCTGCGAAAAAACTCCGATAGAATGGCCGGGGAAATTCGCCCTTCCAGCCAATCTAAAGCCTGGTTTTGCTGGGGTGCGGCCCGATAAAATTTGCACGCATCTATCAGCCGAATCGGAGAATTAGTGACAGTAGATTGAGAGCGCCATTTTTGTGCAAACTCGGTAATAATAGCCGGAGAAATTTGTTTTTGCAGCCAATCTAAAGCTTGGTCTTGTTGTGCTAAACCGCGATAAAATTTGCCCACATCTATTAATCGCAAATTACTGTCTTGAGGTAAGGAAGTTGCCCGCCATTTTTGAGCAAAGTCCGCTAAAACAGAGGTAGGAACCTGACTTTGCAGCCAAATTAAGGCAGTATCTTGGCTAGCCTTAGCTTGATAAGACGAGAATACCTGAGTCAGCCGCACGTCTGATATGGGAGGGGGAGTTGGAGTGGGAGTCGGCTGCGGGGTGGGTGTCGGCGCTGGAGGGGGGACAACTACTTTGGGAGATTTTCGCATCAAAGCGGTCCAGGTTTTGAGGCTAGCAGTGCCGTCTGGATTGAGACCTTGAGATTTCTGAAACGAGATGAGCGCCGCTGTGGTGGTGGCTCCAAATTTACCATCCATCGCGCCTTGATAGAAACCTTTAATTCTTAATTCCTTCTGGATGTCTGCAACTTTATAACTTACGGCGCCTTCTCGGACGCTTTCATAAATATTGGTGTCTACATTGCCCGATACGCCGGACACGCTGCCGGTATCGCTGTACTGCCAAAAAGTCCAAGTTTTCCAGCCGCCGGGAACCCAGGGTTCCTCAGCAGTGGTATAGTGAGCAATCCACAGTGGGTAATCGGCAAACCGTGTTGTCCCCAGGTTGTCCCAGAAACCGGGGTAAGTGTAGATAATCGGCCGCATCAAGGTAGCTTTTTCGACTGCTTCTAACCAAATTGCGGCTCGATCGCAAAATTGATCCGCACTCAAACCGCCTGTAGTTTCTAAATCCAAGACTGGCGGCAAATCCCCCGCTTCGAGTTTTACAGTTTTCAAGAACAAATCTATTTGTCCTTGAATGCTGCTTGCAGGTTGAAAAAAGTGGTAAGCACCGCGTTGAATCCCGGCCGCTTTCATTGCCGCCCAATTGCGGGCGAAAGTTTGGGCAACGAAGGTTGCACCCTCGGTCGATTTGACAAAACTGAAGGTAATACCTTCCCGGGCAACGGCTTGCCAATTGACATTGGGCTGGTAGTCGGAAACGTCTATACCGCGAATACTCATATTACCAAGAGTTGAGAAAAGCTGGTTTGCTCTGAAGCAGCGACTCGATTAAGGGTACATTAAATTGTAATGCTAAGTCGCTAAGTGTTTTTTTTTTCAGTGGAGACTGTGCAAATGAACTTCGATCGAATAGAGCCCGGCCCAGGTCAAGAGTCTGTTTGGGATTACCCGCGTCCCCCTCGGCTTGAGGAATCGACCAAACACGTACAGATAATTTTTAATGGAGTGACGATCGCCGACACGCGCCGTCCTCAGCGGGTATTGGAGACCAGTCACCCTCCTGCCTACTATATCTGCCCCGAGGACATCAAAATGGAATATTTGCACAAAACTTTACGGGGTTCTTGGTGCGAGTGGAAGGGACAAGCCGGTTACTACACTGTGACGGTAGAGTCGAAAGAAGTAGTAAATGCTGCTTGGTTTTATCCCAATCCCAATCAGGTTTTTGCAGCTATTAAAGATTATGTGGCTTTTTATCCGAGCAAGATGGATGCCTGTTATGTGGACGGGGAATTAGTGCAATCTCAACCAGGGGATTTTTACGGCGGCTGGATTACCAAAGATATTGTCGGCCCGTTTAAGGGAGGGCCAGGAACTTGGGGCTGGTGAGGGAATGTTGAGTGGTGAGTTTTGAGTTGAAAACAGCGGCAGAGACTATGTTTTTTTACGCAAAACCTCGTTACAACCTCGACCCCGGTTTAAAAACCAGGTTTCTTGAGTTTGTGTGCACCGTCAATCGATTTTAGATTTTAGATTTTAGATTTTAGATTGAAGCATTCACCCCAGGGATAAATTCGGGGGCTGGTTTATCGGATACACGTTTTTTATTTTTCCACGGATGACTAAGGGGGATTGTATCCTGGATGCTTTCAGTCAATGAGTTGAGCAATGGCTCCGAAATCTGTTTTTTTACGCCGTCAAAAGCCCGCAGTAAAAAATGGAGTAAAAAATCGAGAATAATTCAATAAATCTGTAATTTAGTGAGCATGAATCAATGCAATGCAGCTACGGCAAAAAACGCAGCAGCTTCTTCCATTATTTAAAAATAGTGTAGTAAAGAATACAACCAATGGTAACAAATAAATACTAATATAAGTTAATGGTTGACACTAGCTTTGTTGCTGCTTTATTATTTATTCGGATCTGCGCTGTGTCTGTTGAATTTATTGAGCCGTCTAACTCGCCAGAAAACTCAATCAAAAATTTATCTTTAGAGTCTACTCTTAAGGATCTGGATCTATTCAATTTTCAGGTTGACTCCTCATATCTTGCCAAAGAAGTAGCCCGGTTTTTTCAAGCTCACCCGCTGCTTCCGGGAGTTATCTTGACCCTAAATGGGGAATTTTTAGGGATGATATCGCGTCGGCGATTTATGGAACGCATGAGCCGCCCTTACGGAGTAGATATATTTGCTTGCAGACCGATTATAGCCTTGTATCAAATAGCTCAAACCGATATTTTGATTTTACCAGGAGTAGCCTTAATTGTCATGGCAGCTCAGCGCTCCGTGCAGCGACCGCCGGAACTGCTTTACGAGCCCATTGTCGTGCAGTTAGAACCTCAAGTTTACCGACTTTTAGACGTGCATCAACTCTGGGTAGCTTTATCCCAAATTCACCAACAAGCTACTTGGTCTATGAGCGAACTTTATTACAACTTATCGCTCACGCAATCCGAGTTAGAAGCAGCTAATTCTCAATTAAAAGCAGCTAATTCCGAATTGTATCGCCTTGCCAACTTAGATGGCTTAACTCAGATTGCCAACCGCCACTGTTTTAACGAATACTTAGAGAAAAAATGGCAAGAATTGGGAGAAGCAGCAGCAGAACTATCTTTGATTTTATGCGATGTTGACTTTTTTAAGAAATACAACGATACTTACGGACATCAGGCGGGAGATGCTTGCTTGCAACAGGTAGCCCAAGCTATTTTGGCAGCCGTAAATTACTCAACAGGCGAAGTTTCGGGCGAGACTCTGGTAGCCCGTTACGGAGGCGAAGAATTTGCAGTAATTTTGCCTCGGACTTCGCCTGAAATAGCTGTCTGGATTGCAGAGAAAATTCGAGTGTGGATCAAAGAACTAGAAATGGAACACATTAATTCGGAGGTGTGTTCTCTCGTGACGCTGAGTTTGGGGGTAGCGAGTACGTTTCCTCAATCGTCCGCAGCACAAAAAAACTTGATTGCAGCGGCAGACCGCGCGCTTTATCAAGCTAAAGACAAAGGGCGCGATCGAGTAATTTTAGATGCTATAAAATTAGATAAGTAGAAAAGGTTAAGTTCAGGAACTTTTGGCTTATGGAATTGCAGGAATGGCAAAAATTGAGCGAAGAACAAAAAAATCGCTACTCACAGGAATTAGCAGCACATCTGCCACAGTCAGTAATTTTTAAAGGTTTGCGATTTTACCCTGATGGCGGCCCCGAACTCTCTATTGCCATTTTTGAGTATGAAGGAGCTTTATTTTCTCTGATGCCAGGGGGTGAGGTTCAAATTGGATGCGAAGCCGGCAACTTTCGCCCGACAGACGAGCAAATCGAATCATTTCAACGTAGTGCTGAAGAATTCGGGTTCGATCGAGATATCTACTCTTACGTACAAAGCGTCACTACACCGCCTCGCAAGGTGATTGTCCCCCCGCTGATGGTAGAAACTAAACCGACAATAATTGGTCTTGAACTCATCAGTTTGGAAGAACTTAAAATTCAGAATTTATTAAAAAACAACCCAGACTGTCGGGCTGCTAGAATTGTGAATTGCTCTGACTTGAAACCAGATAGTAGCTATGGATTTAAAAGATGTCAAGATGGCTCGATCGAGGCTTGGCAAATTCTGCGCAAGACTTACGAAGACATCCAAGCTGAGTTAGCCTCCGAAGGACTGCGTTTGTTAACTTTCGACGAATGGGAGTATGCCTGCGGTGCGGGAAGCACAACTCTATTTCGCTGGGGAGACTTCTGTCCGGACGATTGCTATCCGGGCGATTGCTATCCAGACGATATATCTGACTGGAAACTCCACTTGCAGCCCAATCTTTTCGGACTTCATATCGCGCAAGATCCCTACGATAGGGAGATAATTAGCAAAAAACTATATTTTCGAGGCGGAGACGGTGGGTGTACGATTTGCGGTGGCTCTGGATTTTTTCTTGGCTGGTTAACTTTAGCAACTGCTTACGGGGAGGCTGATGCACTTAGGTATTTCGATGAAGACCTTAAAAACATTAGTGGCAATATCATGCGTCGCGTAATTCCATTGCCCTACTGAAAAAACCAACTCGATCTCGTTTCTGTTACAATTTTTTCAGGTACAGCGGTATACTGCGTCGCTACCGAATAATATCATGTCCGGTCAAGGAACTGCAATCAAATTAGTTCGTAGTGCAGGCGAGATTTCTCTGAATGTGCGGACTAAAGTCCTCACTACAAACCGTTTTTACAATCTTCCCACCCAGCAGATTCTCTCTTTCTACACAGTCTCGCACCAAGCACGTTCTGCCGTCCAATGTCTGTCTGAAGATTCGTAAATCCTCAACCCATCCAACCCGGCATTTTGGATCATCTCCTCAACTTCATCCAGCGTAAATGCTGCTTGCAACGAATCGCTGAATAACTGTTTCTGATGCGGGTTGCAATCTCCCGCATACAGGTTGACTAAATTATCCCTGATTTCCGTTTTTTCCGGCCGGAGCAAATCCCGCAAAAAAATTGCTCCCTGCGGCTTCAACACCCGCTTGACTTCCTGCAAAAACGGCAGCGGATCGGGCAAATGGTGGATAATGCTGTTGGAAATCACCATGTCAAAATAACTGTCTGGATACGGCATGGCCTTAGCATCGATTAATTCGAGATTGATTTGCGATCGCGCGCCCGCCTTTTCCACATTTTGGGCCCCGACTTTCAGCATATTTGGCGACAAATCGATGCAAGTCAATTTCCACTCAGGCCGCAATTCACAAAGGACGATCGGAATTCTCGCCGTACCCGTCCCCGCATCCAAAACGTTTCCAAAAACCGGCCCCAACGCCGCAGCACTCTGAGCAAAAGCAGCATTAACCTCAGTAAAGTCCATCGAATCGTATTCGATCGCCTCTTCCAAGGAATCC
Organism: Oscillatoria nigro-viridis PCC 7112; assembly: GCF_000317475.1. NCBI lineage: Bacteria > Bacillati > Cyanobacteriota > Cyanophyceae > Oscillatoriales > Oscillatoriaceae > Phormidium > Phormidium nigroviride. The sequence continues at coordinate 6,903,083 of NC_019729.1, read as the reverse complement.
ATCACTTCCGGTTCCAAAACTCGCTGCATAAAATTTATCTCGTTCTCTGGCATTTCCATATAGGGGTTCAGTTTCGCCTGCAAAAGCTCGACTAACTCGGGTTCCATGTATTCGTAATTGTCCGGGATTTGCAGGCAAATAACTTTCTTGCCTTCGAGACTTTCGGGAAATTTGCTGCGAAGTCGATCGCCGTGCTTCTTCTCCATCACAAATATCAAATCCGCCCAGCCGACAAGACCCTCAGTTACTCTAATTCTTGCACCTTTTTCCGTTCCAGCCGATCGCACGCTGTAGCCGCTAACCTTCTGGCATATTTTCTCGGCAGTCAAACTCCTCCACTTATTCTGACTGCACACAAACAATATCTTGATTTTATCCATTCAGACACAATTACAAAATTCTATGTTTATCGTGGCACGGGCGTCCCGCCTGTGCTTCCGAAGCGGTTAAAAATTTCCTTAATTCTATGTTTATCGTGGCACGGGCGTCCCGTATGTTTATCGTGGCACGGGCGTCCCGCCTGTGCTTCCAAAGCGGTTAAAAATTTCCTTAATTCTATGTTGATCGTGGCACGGGCGTACCGTATGTTTATCGTGGCACGGGCGTCCCGCCTGTGCTTCCAAAGCGGTTAAAAATTTCCTTAATTCTATGTTTATCGTGGCACGGGCGTCCCGCCTGTGCTTCCGAAGCGGTTAAAAATTTCCTTAATTCTATGTTTATCGTGGCACGGGCGTCCCGCCTGTGCTTCCGAAGCGGTTAAAAATTTCCTTCTAAATTTCCCCCGATCGCACTTCTATACCACAACTACTGTATTTTGTCAAATTCGCCAAAATCTCCTTTACAATTCTTAAACCATAAAATGCGGATTTTGCATAAACAATTGTACTTATTACATTTGAAGAGTTTGCTAATTTGATGAATTAAGTAGGTTTCAGCGTCCAAAAGTCAAATTAGTCATAATGCCCCTGGATTGTGAAAATCCTACCACAAGCCTCAAAGCAAGTAAATAGGTAAAATAATTGAGAATGAAGTCAATAATTTTGCTCGTCTTTAGATTGTCTTAAGATTTGAGGGGTCAAAATAGATCGAACATTTAAAACTAAATCGACTTTTAGATTGTTTTTGCTTATTAAAGTAACTGGAATTGCCCCGAAGACTGATCGACCCTCAAAAATAGATACAGATGCTCGATCGCACAATGGCATCAAACCAAACTCGATCGAACTCTGCTAGAATTAATAAAACGAAGTCGTTATGAGTTTAAGTAAATAGCTATGACCGAACAAACCGTAGAAAACCTAGTAATTATCGGCTCAGGCCCAGCAGGCTACACAGCAGCAATCTACGCCGGGAGAGCAAACCTGAAACCCATAGTCTTTGAAGGCTACCAAACGGGAGGCATCCCCGGCGGTCAACTGATGACCACCACAGAAGTCGAAAACTTCCCCGGCTTTCCCGAAGGCATCACCGGGCCGGAACTCATGGATCGGATGAAAGCTCAAGCAGTGCGCTGGGGTGCCGAACTATACACAGAAGATGTAATTTCGGTGGATTTGACCCAGCGTCCGTTTACAGTGCGATCGGAAGACCGAGAAATCAAAACCCACACCATAGTAATCGCTACAGGCGCGACGGCGAAAAGGCTGGGGCTGCCTAGCGAACACGTATTTTGGAGTCACGGCATTTCTGCCTGTGCGATTTGCGACGGCGCTACCCCACTTTTTAAAGGAGTAGATTTAGCTGTAATCGGCGCGGGCGACACCGCAGCGGAAGAATCTATTTATTTAACAAAATACGGCTCTCACGTACATATGCTGGTGCGGCGCGATCGGATGCGCGCCAGCAAAGCCATGCAAGACCGAGTGCTGAGCAACCCCAAAATTACCGTGCACTGGAACACCGAAGCAGTGGATGTCTTGGGCGAACCGGGGGGCAAAATGGACGGGGTGAGAATTAGAAATATCCAGACCGGCGCCGAAAGCGATTTGCCGGTGAAAGGATTGTTTTACGCGATCGGTCACACTCCCAACACTCAACTGTTCCAAGGTCAGCTAGAACTCGACGAAGTAGGCTATATCGCCACCAAACACGGTTCGGTAGAAACCAGCGTCGAGGGAGTTTACGCCGTCGGCGACGTGCAAGACCACGAGTTTCGCCAAGCCGTCACTGCGGCCGGCAGCGGCTGTATGGGGGCGATGCTGGCAGAACGTTGGCTGTCGTCGAACGATTTAACGCAGGAATTCCATCAAACTGAGGAATCCGAGCAACCCGCAGCAGCGCCGGAAGCTCAAAAAGTACGCAAAACCAGCGAGAACTTTGATATCAAAGACACGCGCCACGAAGGAGGTTATGCTTTGCGGAAGTTGTTCCACGATAGCGATCGACTGATTGTGGTCAAATATGCCTCTCCGAGTTGCGGGCCTTGCCACAGCCTCAAGCCGATTTTGAGCAAAGTAGTAGATGAGTTCGAGGGCAAAATCCACTACGTGGAAATTGACATCGAAGAAGATCCAGAAATTGCTGAAAATGCTGGCGTGATCGGTACGCCGACGATTCAGTATTTCAAAGACAAAGATTTGGTGGCTGAGCTCAAAGGAGTTAAGCCGAAAAGCCAGTATCGCGAGTTAATTGCCAGTAATTTGTAGGACAATCGATCGATTTTAGATTTGAGGTTCGCCAAGGGAGATTTAATCTAAACTCGACTTGCCTCCCGCCTGCCAAAAACACGGTTTCTCCCCTGTACGAAATTAACGCGCAGGGAAGAAATCGTTTTTTTTAGCCGCATCCCTCGAAAAAACCTGGTTTCTCGCGAGTGTTTGGCGGATAAGGGAAAGAATTTTTGATTGTTCCCGGTTTTTTAGCCTGAGTCCTACTAAAATCGAAAAGTCTCATATTGGTCGATCGTCATTATGGCTCAAAGCCGCCTCCGACTGCCGCGATTTCTCAACAACATTGCCTCACCGTCAAGCCTGTCAATGAAAATGATGTGGGCAGGTTTGACAATAACTGCCGTGTTTGTATTGGTAGCCACCTTGTCTCCAGCTATGCAAGCTTGGGGATGGCTGCAAAATCCTACCGATGCTTTGATTAACCCCATTCACGAACCGCCGTCGGCGAATTATTGGTTCGGTACTACCCGCAGCGGCTACGATGTGTTTTCCCGCACGCTGTTTGCTTCTCGGGCGGCTTGGCAAGTGGTAATTTTAGCCACTGCTTTGAGTTTGTTTATCGGTGTGCCGCTGGGTTTGGTTAGCGGTTATTTGGGCGGCAAGCTCGATCGAGTGCTGTTATTTTTAATGGATACAATTTATACTTTGCCGGGGCTGCTACTTTCTTTGACGCTAGCGTTTGTAGTGGGAAAAGGAGTTTTGAATGCTGCGATCGCCCTGAGCATTTCCTACATCCCTCAATACTACCGCGTAGTCAGGAATCACACCGTCAGCGTCAAAACCGAATTATTTGTCGAAGCTGCGCGAGCAATGGGTGCTGACACTTGGACAGTGCTTTCGCGCTACCTGTTTCTGAATGTGATTCAGAGCGTACCGGTGCTGTTTGCGCTCAACGCTGCCGATGCAATTTTAACATTAGGAGGTTTGGGATTTCTCGGATTAGGACTTCCCGAAGCAACTCCCGAATGGGGACACGACTTGCGTTTAGCTTTAGATGCGCTACCTACTGGCATTTGGTGGACGGCTTTGTTTCCCGGTTTGGCTATGACTTTAATGGTGGTGGGACTGTCTTTGGTAGGGGAAGGATTAAACGAGTTTGTCAACCCTCGCCTGCGGAATCAGCAGTAATTTGTCTCGCGGTTAAATTAAGTTCGCAGTCAGGACTTTAGTGCTGATTCAGCAATATCAAAAAAAGTGAAGTCCTGACTGCAAACACGCGCTATAAAGAGATGATTGTATTGACCCGATTAATTACTCAATCTTTCTCTCAAGAAGGTTAATTCTTTCTAGTAAACCTTCGTTGGGTTGTCAATATAGACACGTCGCGGAAATTTTTCTGGATAGCTTGATCTCCTAAAGGTCAAGCCACATAATTTAAACCAGAGTAGAAGATAAAGTGATGCTCTGTGCTTTCTGATGACACGCTGTAAATAATAACAACATTTTGAGCATCGCACCAGGCTCCTACCGTTCTATTTCTTGAAGCGCATCCTGCAGCTTATGCCTTCTCTAACCATAGCAAGCACATCGCTAACTGGGTAAATTTTTATTCCCTGGCAGAGTTATCATCTGCAGGAAGTTGCAGCAGCGCCCGCTGTGGCTTTTTTTTCGTCTGCTTGAAATTATCCAGACAATTCGGGAATGCTACCTAAAATTAATTAAAGGGCTTTATGGAATCTTTACGCTGTCACGAGATATTTAAAGGAATCGTGAAGTTATACTTCTGGGAGATGGCGAATTGTGCTGTTTGTGAGAAAAACGTGCGATCGCGCAAGTGGGAACCGAAAGCCAAAAAATTTTAGAGAAGTCCGCAGCCGACAGTTGCGCGACGGGTTAACTCTCAGTAGAATTTATCCTAGTGGTTTTTGCCACTGACGCGACAAACTCGTGTCGAACTGCTTAAATAAGAATGTGACGTTAAGAACTTAATGTGATTTAACGTTAAAATTAAAGCCAATTTCTGAGATTTGAGCTAACTTAACAATGAAAGCCCCTGTTGCACTACTCAACCCGCAACGCTTCATTTGGGGTCAGAGTCGGTCTCTAATCCAGAGTTGCCGGCTTAAAACTAAAGCTACGAGCTTTATTCAATCGCAGATTGCGTATGATTCAATTCAGGGAAACAGGGTAATGATGGGTGTATCTACACGGATTGTATTGGTTCCAATTTGGGCAACTCAAAAATTGTCTGCTAACTGTCTGGCCAACTACGCCGCAGCCGTTCACCCAGATATACGCAGAAAACAGCGCCGTTCGATCGTGCCAAAGTTTTTGCGGGCAGTTCTCAGGATTTAGCAGAGCCGGACTTGAGTTAGTATTGTCAAGCTAAGCTGACAGAGTTTTCCTAGTTCTTTGCCAACAATGGAAAACAACTTCCATTTTTTGTGAGAAAGGCTACAATCGGAAAGGTCTTTGCAAGATCCGATTCTCCCCGTTTGGTGCTTCAACCCTCTGCTGTTGCATTTGAGACAGCAGACGTACATCCAAGGTGGCGAAAATTGGCCGTGCAACTGTCATGTCTGACAACCAGAGTGAAAGCAAGGCGAATCAAAAGTTCGACACCTCGAATACAAAAGTTAGACGGTTCCGTGCAGGAAAACTTGTACGGGTAAAAGCTCGAAGTACCGAGTAAAAAAGCCAGTATTTTTGGAAGTGCGATCGATCGCACTTCATGGTTTGCTTCTGTGGGCCAGGTATTGCAGATGATGTGGTAACTCGCTCAGAAAGAAAAAGCCGCCAGCTTAATTTAAGGTCGCGATGTTAAAATCTGCGATCGATTGAATGCGCTGCCTGCTTCAAGCCGGAACTCGAACTTTGACTCGTAAAACAGGTGCAGTTTCGGCAACAGATTCAGCTAGCAGACCGAAAATCCCACTATTTTTTCCTGCGGGAATGTCAATACTGGCTAACTTGTCTAAACTACAAACAGACACTATTCCACTGTTATTTATTCTTTAATTCAGGAGCATGAGGAAGACGGCATGATCCAGGCTAACACCGTACTCAAAACCACAATTACACCGGAAATGGAAACAATCGAGTTGCTTCGCGGCGCCGAAAGCGTTCTACCTGAGAGTGAGTTGGAACTCTTTATCGACGAAGAAGACGATCGAGAAGAATTCTTAGACTCTCAATCTGAGGACGACCCTAAATCTGGCAAAGGCGCAAAAGCCCGCCGTCGGGCTCAGGCAAAGAAAAAGCATTATACTGAAGACTCTATTCGTCTTTACCTGCAAGAAATCGGTCGGATTCGACTGCTGCGAGCTGACGAAGAGATTGAACTAGCGCGCAAGATAGCAGATTTGCTGGAATTAGAGCGAGTTCGAGAACAACTGCTCGAAGAGTATAACCGCGAACCCAAAGACAGCGAATGGGCGAATGCTGTAGAGATGGCACTTCCTGCATTCCGTCACCGACTCCACGTCGGCCGTCGGGCCAAGGAAAAAATGGTGCAATCAAACCTGCGTTTGGTGGTGTCGATCGCCAAAAAATACATGAATCGCGGTTTGTCTTTCCAAGATTTGATTCAGGAAGGCTCTTTGGGTCTGATCCGGGCCGCTGAAAAATTCGATCACGAAAAAGGCTACAAGTTTTCTACCTACGCAACTTGGTGGATACGTCAAGCCATCACCCGGGCAATCGCCGACCAATCCCGGACTATCCGCCTGCCGGTTCACCTTTACGAAACCATCTCGCGGATCAAAAAAACTACCAAACTCCTGTCTCAGGAAATGGGTCGCAAGCCTACGGAAGAAGAAATTGCTACGCGCATGGAGATGACGATCGAGAAGTTGCGATTCATTGCTAAGTCCGCACAGTTGCCCATCTCTTTAGAAACTCCGATCGGCAAAGAAGAAGACTCGCGTCTGGGAGACTTTATTGAATCTGACGGGGAAACGCCAGAAGATCAAGTCTCGAAAAACTTGCTCAGGGAAGACTTGGAAAGCGTTTTGGATACTCTCAGCCCCCGAGAACGGGATGTACTGCGGCTGCGCTACGGCTTAGATGACGGACGGATGAAGACCTTGGAGGAAATTGGTCAAATCTTTAACGTCACCCGCGAGCGGATTCGCCAAATCGAGGCTAAAGCCCTGCGGAAGTTGCGCCATCCCAACCGCAACAGCATCTTAAAAGAATATATCCGCTAGAGTAATTTGCTAGCATCACCCAAAAGAGTGATTAGCACTCTTTTTTTTGGGGGGGAGACCCCCCGCCTCAGTTTGAGCTATAGCTGTTACAGTTTATGCTCCTAACTGCACGGAGCAAGTGGTTATTTGCTGCTCAAATTGCGCTGCCAAGATTTAGGGAGTCCGTTACGGAACTCCCAAGCTTTGCAGTGTCACAAAAGTCTTAACTAGAAAATTACATCACGCCCCAAAAGTGAAGCAGCCCTTGACCGGAGACCAATTCGATGATGACAGCGGCAGAAAAACCAATCATCGCCAAACGACCGTTCCAATTTTCGGCTCCCTCGCTGAAGCCCCAGTTCCAAGCGTTGCGTTTTTGTTCTTGCATAGTGCGAACTCCTTTCGTTAACTTTTGTAAGGCTTATATAAATTAATATAACAATGACTTGAAAAAAGTGCAAAGTTGTGACACTAGGGATAGGTGACAGCGGTCGATCGACCTTGATGATTTTGCCTAACGAGGAAAAATAGCCAACTCGGTATCGGGGTCGAACAAGTGAATCTTGTCATGGGCAATGGCCAGCCAAAGCTCCTCGCCAACTCGGATCGATCGCTCAGGAGGAACCCGCACTTGCATCCGCACCGCCGGAGCATCCGTCAAACAAACCCCCAAATAAGTTTCGTGTCCCAAAGCCTCTACAATTTCCACTTGTACCGAAAGATTTTTGGTAGCAGGAGGGTTAATGCTCAGATGTTCCGGCCGAATGCCCAAAATTAGCCCTCGCCCGTCATATTGTTGTAGACTTTTTGCCCAAATATCGGGTAAAGTAAAGCGAAATTGCGGGTGAGAAATCAACAGCGGGGCACTAAACTCAACCGACAAAAAATTCATCGGCGGAGAACCGATAAACTCAGCAACAAACAAATTAGCCGGCTTGTTGTAAAGCTCTAGAGGTTGAGCTACTTGCTGAATCTGGCCGACCTTCATAATAGCAATCCGATCGCCCATAGTCATCGCCTCAGTTTGGTCGTGAGTTACATAAATAGTTGTAGTTCCCAACTGTCGCTGCAACTGCACAATTTGCGATCGAGTTTCCGCCCTCAATTTCGCATCCAGATTCGATAGCGGTTCGTCCATCAAAAAAACTTCAGGATTCCTAGCCATCGCCCTACCCAAAGCTACCCGCTGCTTTTGCCCTCCCGAAAGTTGTTTCGGCAAGCGATTTAAAAGAGATTCTATTTGCAATAATTCAGCTACCTCTCGGACTCGTTTGCCTACAGCCTTTTCCCGTTCTGACAAATAGCGCAAACCGGGAGGTAACTTGCGAGTCGCTCCTCCTAAAAAGTCCTCAAACAAAGGATAAAGTAGAGGATTTTTTAAATAATTAGAAGCTAAATAATTAATAACCTCTTCTACCTTATTTCTAATTTTTTCTATCTTCTGGATGCTTCCTTCTTCTCCTTGTATCTTCCCCCTTCTCCCTTCTCCTTTCTTCCCTCTTCCTTCTTCCTGCTGCCTTCTTTCTGCTTCCTGCTTCCTTCTTCCTTCTTCTTTCTCCCTTTCCGAGCGGCGCAATCCAAAGGCGAGATTATCGTAAACTGTTAAGTGAGGATAGAGAGCATAATTTTGAAATACCATAGCGATATCTCGGTCTTTAGGAGGCAAATCGTTAAGGAGCCGATCGCCAACCCAAATATTGCCGGCCGTCAAAACTTCCAAACCGGCGATCGATCGCAGCAAAGTGCTTTTTCCGCAGCCAGAAGGCCCCACCAGCACCATGAATTCCCCGTCTTCGACCGTCAGGTTAATGCGCCGCAAAACGCTGTTAGACGCAGGGCGATCGGCCACAGGCGAGACATTTTCTGCGACGGTGTTTGCTTCTTTTTCCTGTTCTCCTTGGCGGAGCGGAAAACTTTTGTAGATATTTTCTAATACAACTTGCGCCATCAAACAATTTTAGATTTTAGATTTTAGATTTTAGATTGGGGAATTGGCCCGCGCAGGGCATGGGGCATGGGGCATGGGTAATTTAGATATTCAAGGAAGGAGGAAGTTCGGGAACGAGCAGTGTACAGGATTTAAATGATTTAACGGAGGGATGTTGAAGTCAGAAGTCAGAGGTCACAAATCAGATTAATGCCCTCTTTGGCCGATGCCCTCTTTGGCCGATGCCCTCTTTGGCCGATGCCCTCTTTGGCCGATGCCCCATGCCCCATGCCCCATGCCCAATGACTATTGACTGCTGATAACTTTGATGATTTTTTCACCCGGACTGAGGTCAAAAACTCGATCGCCCGCAGCATCTTTCCCCCAAAAAGCTATAGCATCAATAGCCGATCGCAGCAAGCGCCCAGAATTAGTAAAAAGTTTAACATCCGTACCCGGAACAGCCGGCAGCAAGCCAACCAAAGCATCTTTAGGCTCTGAGAAACGAAAAGCTTGAGTGCCAATTTCGCCACGGTTAGTAAGTCTCACAGAACCCGCAGGCATTCGTTTTGCCCAACCCAACTCAGAAATTAGCACCAGACTGTCTTCCGGGTCGAGAGTGATACAACCCACCAACTGTTCCTGCTTCCGCAACCTGGTTACTTGAGATCCCTGGGCGCTGCGGCCCATTGGCGGCAGTTGTTCGTCATCAATCTCAAACCGGAGGACTCGGCCTCCTGAAGTTGCGATCGCCACTTGCTCGCCGACTTTACCCAGACTCGCACAGCGCAGCCGATCGTCCTCCTTGAGTTTAACAACAGTAACGCCGCGATTAGTCAAATCAGCAAATTCCTGCATCGGCAAGCGCTTAATTTTCCCTTGCTGAGTCAGAGTTACTAAATCTGCCGCTTCCGAATTTTCCGGCAAAATAAAGTGTGCGACTGTGATTTCCGACAAAGCGCGACCGGCACTTTCTTTAGTAGCACTCGGCGACAACAAACTAACGATCGGCGTTCCCCGGTCTTTGGCGCTACTACTAGGAATATCGGCCACTTTCAGCGGGTAAGCTTTGCCGTTAGGAGTTAAGACCACCAAAGTGCGATCGGTTTTCGTGAGATCGGCCGTCACAATAAAATCTTCATTTTTTTCTAAAGCTGAAACCGATTTTTCGCGACTTTTCGAGCGTGGCTTTTCCCCAGCCGGCAAGCGCCGCACGTACTGCTTGTGCGAAAATTCAACAATAGTTTCCTCGGCCTCTAGAACGGGCAATAAGTTAGGCTGAATCGTTGCCGGCGACAACTGCTTCACCGCAGAATTTTTCTTACCAGAAAATTGTGGTTCGGCGTTGGCTGCGCGTCCGGTTCCATTGGCGAATTTAGTGCGGCGGGGGTCAGCGTACTTGCGTTTGAGCCCTCGAAATTCCTTCTTTAAAGCCTTCAAAAGTTCGCGCCTGTCGCTCAACAACCGCTGCAATTCTTGAATATTAGCCGTCAACTCATCAAACTCAGACTGCAAATTTTGCCTTTCCAAACCAGTCAGCCTACGCATAGGCATCGCCAAAATCGCATCAGCTTGACTTTCGCTCAAATTGAGGCGAACTTGTAAAGTTTGCTTAGCAGTAGAGCCGTCAGGAGAATTTCTGAGAATGTCGATCGCTGTATCGAGATTTGTCAAAGCCAACATTAAGCCTTGGACAATATGACAGCGGCGTTCTGCAGCTTGCAACTCGTAATTGTAGCGGCGGGTAAGAGTCACTTCCCGGAAATCCAGAAATTCCTGCAACAATTGTCTGAGCGTCAACTGTCGCGGTTGACCGTTGACAATTGCCAGCAAAATCGCGCCAAAATTTGTTTGCAGGTCAGTTTGTTGATAAAGACGAGCCAGAACCGCTTCTGGGGTAAATTCCCGCTTGAGTTCAACCACAACTCGAATGCCTTCGCGATCGCTCTCGTCACGCAAATCAGAAATACCGTCGAGGCGGCCAGCATTAACCAACTCCGCCACCTTTTCAATCCAAGCCGCCTTATTTACCTGAAACGGAAACTCCGTCACCACGATCGCCGTTTTAGTGCGTACCTTGCGATTACCTGGCACCTCTTCCACCCCGGCCACACCCCTGACCGCAATGCTGCCTCGACCCTTAGTGTAGGCGTCAACAATGCCCTCTGTAGCGACGATTTCCCCTCCGGTTGGAAAATCCGGGCCCGGAATCAGTTCTATCAACTTCTCGTCCGATAGTTCCGGGTTTTCAATCAAAGCAATTAAACCGTCTACCACCTCCCCCAAATTGTGCGGCGGGATATTAGTTGCCATCCCCACAGCAATGCCAGCACAGCCGTTGAGTAACAAAAACGGCAACTGAGCAGGCAGCGCCGTCGGTTCCTGCTGCGAACTGTCAAAGTTACCAGTAAAATCAACAGTTGCCTCGCCGACTTGGGTGAGCATAGCTTCGTGGGCGATCGGTGCTAGCCTCGTTTCCGTATAGCGCATCGCAGCCGCCGGATCGTTGTCCACCGAACCGAAATTGCCGTGACCCGCCAGTAAAGGATAGCGGCTCGAAAACTCCTGAACCATGCGTACCAGAGCGTCGTAAACCGATTGGTCGCCGTGGGGGTGATATTTTCCCAAAACATCTCCCACTACCCGGGCGCACTTACGGTAAGGTCGGTCTGGCGTCAGACCTAGTTCGTGCATCGCATATAAAATTCGACGGTGAACTGGTTTTAAACCGTCGCGGACATCAGGCAAAGCTCGCCCGACGATCACACTCATGGCATATTCGAGGTACGATTGCTGCATCTCGGCGTGCAGAGGCGTAGAAATTACTTGCCCGGAAAGTAGGTTGAGTTGTTTAGCCATGAGTCCTTGTGTCCGTTAATTCCTGAGTGAAAACAGCCTCTGTCAAGAATGCCGAGGTTGCCTGTCTCGATTGAAAAGCCTTTGCCGCAGGCGAACCGAAAGTTCGACCCAACCGCCCAGTAGAAGAATAAAAATAAACTTAACTTGTGAAAGCAGAATCAGAGTCCCGAAGACGGGCAACACTTGCCTCTTACTCTCCACTCTTACCCTAACCTCTATGTTGCCGACCTTTGCGCCTACCTGTCTATTTACCTTCTGCCGTGAGAAGGTTGATTCACAGGAGAACACGGAATGCCAGAAACTCAAAACGCAGTGAGGCTGTAGCTCTTCCTAGAAAAGCGTCACGAGGGACTTGAGTCCCCGTCAATCTATGATAGAATTTAATTGCAATTAGGAATAACCATCTACACGAAGAAATATTTTATTCAGGAGAAACCCCCGATCGATCTCGTCTCAGCACAGCCGTAGCGTCGATCGAGCAGCAATGGTTGAAGATCGAGCTTACCGTATTTTGGCAAGCGTGATGGACTCCGAAAGTATTAAAAAAGAAAAGTAAGCGGAATTGGAATATCTCTGGTACTGGTACTTGTTCTAATCGTGTAGAGGCGACTGGACTATGAGCGAACTCCCAGTTTTGGGCTTATTCAACCATAGAGCGTTGCCGTGGCTCGCTGAGAGTCTCAAAAATGCCGATATTGATAATTCATCAGTCAAAAGCTCTCCTGGCCATATCTCCTAGTCTGACATCCCCTTGATGAACGGAAGCGTCGATATTTTCAGCCGTTTTGATGGGTTAAAACTGAGAATTAGGCATCTCCAACAATCCCCGCTAGATTCGCTACTCCCAATGCGTTGGCGACGGGAGTATGTGAATAAACATGGCTTGATTCTAATGAGGAAGAAGGAAAATAACGATCGCACATTCCCGAATCTAATACCAGTTCAAAAAATAATGCAACTGTAGGCCCGTGTTCCAAACTGATATCCAGTCAATCAGTTCCCATCTAAAATCTAAAATCTAAAATCTAAAATCTAAAATCTAAAATGGTAGAAGCCGGAGGCTTGACCGAAAGAGAGGATACTATAAGTCCTGGGCGCACGGGTAGTCAGAAACCGGGTTTTTTCATAGCAATAGTTTGTTATAGCCCGCTGAAACGAGCAAAAACCGCGTTGCGAGGCGTCGTCCATCCGTCCAGGATTGTACTAGAAACCTGCTACCTGAGAATCTTGAGACTCTCACCAGTGCCAGGTCTAGTTATAAAAAACAACTAAACTGTCTGTGTGTAGTAGTCTAAATGATGGTACTGGATGCTTCTAGGCATCTGTAAACCCTCTCACAGCTAGTGGCTCAAGGATATACATACGGGTTTTGCAGGGTTCCCGGCTGATGGCGCTAAAAACTCTGCATTTTTGACGGGGAATTTAGTCCCCGTGTCGTGTTCCTCTTTGGACTAAAGTCACAAAGTTTCTATAATTCCCATATTTATTTATGAAAACCGTTCTGATTGTAGAGGACGATTTGGTTAATGCTCGGGTTTTTTCCAAAATTCTGACTAAGCGGGGCGGCTTAGCCGTGAAACACACGGAAAATGTTGAAGAGGTGATGCAGATTGCTGCCAACGGCGAAGCTGATTTGATTTTAATGGATGTGTCTCTTTCGCGCAGCGTGTACCAGGGCAAATCAGTTGACGGCATCAAGATTACTCAACTGCTCAAAGCTGACCCGCAAACGGCATCGCTGCCGATTATTTTGGTGACTGCTCACGCGATGGCCGGTGATAAAGAAACATTTCTGGATCAAAGCGGTGCCGACGGTTACATCTCTAAACCTGTGGTAGACCATCAAGAGTTTGTTAATCAAATCAAGGCTTTGCTGCCTGATTGAGTGAACTATAAATGCAGAAGGAATAAGAAGGAAGAAGGAAGAAGGAAGAAGGAAGAAGGAAGAAATAATTGTTTGTTTGAACCAACAAACAATTAAGACTCTCTTATTTACAAAGTTTTTTTGAACTCTGAATCTTCCTTCTTCCTTCTTCATTTCGATGTCCCATCGCATCAGGCTATGAGGAAAGGACTTGTAATTTGTGAGAAAAAATTTGAGATTTTTATGACGAGTGAAATCGGAGCGTGCGTTGCGGCGAGGAAGCAATTTCTCCGAGCGCGATCGCAACGCTGTTCGCTCATTCATGCAATCTCAAAACACTCTTATTAGTCTTCGTCCTCATCGAAGTCGAAACCGATATCATCATCGTCCACATCCGGTCCCAAGGCATCATCCTCAGTCTCGGCGACAAAATCGTCCTCATCAACCTCCACTTCCTCAAAATCCTCATCAGGCTCGAGATCGGACCCGCGCCCGATCTCAAAACCGCTCTCGATCGTATAAGCGCGGCGAGCCGATCGGTCATCGAGCACCACATCTTCTTGTAAATCGTGGATGTCGTCATCAAACACGGCACCGTCAAAACCGGCATCCTGAACCCCAGCATCCTCATAGGCATTGAACCCAGTACCCGCAGGAATCAGGCGGCCGATGATGACATTTTCCTTGAGTCCCCGCAGCCAGTCAGACTTGCCTTCGATCGCGGCCTCAGTCAACACCCGCGTAGTCTCCTGGAAGGAAGCAGCGGAAATAAAGCTGTCGGTATTCAGCGAAGCCTTAGTAATCCCCAGCAGCACCGGAGTATAATCCGCCGGCGCTCCGCCAGTAATCGACATCGCCTCGTTCACCTGCTCCACCTGCCGCAGTTCTACCAACTCGCCGGGGAGCATGGTAGTATCGCCGCCGTCTTCCATCCTGACTTTGTTGGTCATCTGGCGGACGATTACCTCGATGTGCTTGTCGGAAATATCGACGCCCTGGGACTGGTAAACCGACTGCACCTCGTTCACCAAAAACGTCTGCACCTGTTGGAAACTCTCCAAGGCGGCCTCAAAAGTAGACTGCCGCTCCTTGAGCACGTGGAAGAACACTTCCAGAATTTCGTGGGGGTTGGCGGGCCCGTCGGTCAAAGCTTCGGCGACGCCTACGCGCTGTCCGTCGGAAACGATCGGGTTTTGACCGGGCAACAAAGGATATTCCTCAATTCGGCCGTCATCCTCAATCACTGCAAGTTCGACAACATCGTCATCCGCAACCACGCGAGCCGTCCCCGGGCGCTTGGCTAAAATACAAGCTTCCTTCGGCTTGCGCCCTTCGAGAAGTTCCTCAATCCGGGGCAAACCCTGAATGATATCTCCGGTTTTTGCCCGCTCAAACACCAGAATCACCAAGTTGTCGCCCCGCTGCACCAAGTCGCCGTCGTCTACGTGCAGCACCGCACCGGCGGAAACCCGGTAAGGACGGGCCACTCTGAGCAAGAGTTTCGCGGGTTCTGTCTCGGAGGCGGGTACAACCTTCACAACTTGGCCGGATTCTTCGAGAACAACTCCCGGAGCTATTTGGGTACCGGCCACCAGCAGTTGACCCGGACTGACATCGGGCGTAACCGCCACGCTTATCGAAATAGAATCGGCATCTCGCATCACCAACAGCCGGCGCACCGGTTCGCCGTGTCCCTCGCGGATGCCGCGAACGATACCCGCTTCTTTGCAGAGAATCTCGGTGCGGGCGACTACTGCTCCGGGCGCGATCGACTGCCCGTCTTCGACCAACAGCCGCGTGTGAGTGCTGCCCTGAGTGGGGTCGGCAGATACGTCCCGCCGAATCACCAGCGATTCCAAAATCACTAACTGCAAGCGGAAAGTCTTGGAAGTTCGATCGGTCCCATCGGCCAGGGGCACCGCCAACTCTTGCGACGCACTAACGTCTTCAGGCGAACCCCAAGCCGGGCCAGAGCCGTCGGCCCCAAAAGCCGCAGCATCCTCCTCGTCCGGCAGCAGCTCGATATCCGCCGCCAGTTGCGGAGCTCCCGAACCGATTTCCAAAATAAGCTGAGTCCGCAGCAGTTCCAATCCCTCGACGGATTTGACGCGCTCCCCATCTTTATAAGGGAGTCGCTGCACCGCTTTCAAAGAGATCGACTCGTTGAGCGCCGTCTGAGAAGGTACGGGCGGCTTGTCCGGAACTGGGAATTCCACCACAGGCCGCAGCAGCAAAGCGGGGCCTTCGGGAGTTTCGATATACTCGGCATAGCCCAACTCTTCGGCAATCAAGCCGGGGGAAATTTCTTGACCGGGGTTGACGATTTGACCTTCCCCGAAGGTGAGCGGGGGGCGGTCAACTACGTGGAGGGTGCCGGGTTTGATGACAATTTCCCGGAGGATGTCGTTTTTCTGAGTGATTTCGACTGCTCCGCTGGTTTGGCAGAAAATATCTTTAACGACTTCTGTACCGGCCTCGACGTACTGGCCGTCTTCGACCAGCAGCAGGGAAATATCTTTGTTCACTTCGTGGCACTCTTCGGGTATCCAGAGCAGAGTGCCGCCTTTGACGACTTCGTAGCCGAGTTTGGCTTTGCCGCGCTTGTGGACTTCTACTCCGCCGTACTTGACGATGCCGCCTGTGGCGGTGCGGTAGCTGTCGTCGAGCAGTTCGGCGACGACTTCCCCGTTGATGACTTTGCTCCCGGGGGCGGTCTTGAGGGAAAACCGCTGCTTGGAAGATGTTTCGATCGTGTAGTGGTCGCGGCCGCCTGCGCTTTCGGCCCGCACGACTGCTTGGTCGAGCAGGACTTGGGCGGTGATAATTTCGATTTCTCTGGGGTCGGCGATGCGGACTACGCCGCCGTGTTCGGAGATGAGTTTGGTTTCGGCAATGACGCTTTCGGCCGGAATGCGGTCGCCGTTTTTCACTGCCGGTTCGGCGGCTGGGGGCAAGTTGTAGACTTCTCCCGAGAGAATCCAAATCAGCCCGCCTTTGCTGGCCGTGCGGGTGGTGTTCCCTTGGCGGTCGGTTTTTTCTTCGGGGACCAAATCGGCAAATTTGGCTTCTCCGGCTAAGTCGGAGGCTACGTCTGTGGTGACTTTTTCGGTTGTTTTGCGGGCGGCGCGACCGACGATGGGCACTTCTGCCAAAACTTGACCGGGAACGGCGCGCTGTCCGTCTTTGACCATCAGAGTGGAACCCTGGACGATCGCCAATTCGATTTTCAGTTTTTGATTTTTGGCGCCGGATTTCCCTTCTTCAAATCCGTCGCCCTCAAATACGAGTTTGCCGTTGTTTTCTGCCACCAGTGCTTCTTCGCCGTGTCTGGTGCGGAAGGAGCGAGTACGCAAGTTCTTGAATTTCACTACGCCCGGGAAGGGGGCGCGTTCTTGTTTGGCGACTTCTCCGGTGAATACGCCGCCGGTGTGGAAGGTACGCATGGTGAGCTGGGTTCCGGGTTCTCCGATCGACTGAGCTGCAATAATCCCGATCGCTTCTCCCATGTCCACCATTTTCAAGTGGGCGAGACTCCAGCCGTAGCAGTGCTGGCAAACCGATCGGGTTGATTCGCAAGTCAGGGGCGATCGCAAATACACTTCTGCCACTCCTGAAGAGCCGATTTCCCCGGCCAATTCCTCGGTAATTGGCTGGTTGCGGACGGCTTTTTCGCTGCCGTAAGTCACGATTTCCCCGGTTTTGGGGTGGACTGCATCTCGGGCCAAAACGCGCCCCAGCAGCCTGTCCTTGAGGGGGATCAGGACTGTTGCTCCGTCGGTCATCGGCCGAACTCGAATTCCCCGCTGGGTGCCGCAGTCCACTTCGCGCACGATTACGTCTTGGGACACGTCCACCAAACGGCGGGTCAAATAGCCGGAGTCTGCGGTGCGTAGGGCTGTATCTACCAAGCCTTTGCGAGCTCCGTAGGAAGAGATGATGTATTCGGTGACGGTGAGTCCTTCGCGGAAGTTGGTTTTGATGGGCAAGTCGATGATTTCTCCTTGGGGGTCGGCCATCAATCCGCGCATTCCGACTAGCTGCCGCACTTGAGAAATGTTTCCCCGCGCGCCGGAGAATGCCATCATGTAGACCGAGTTCAGGGGGTCTGTGGCTCGGAAGTTTTTGACTACTTCGTCTTTGAGGTCTTCTGAGGTGCTGTTCCAGGTGTCGATTACTTTTTGGAAGCGTTCGACTTCGGTGATTTCGCCTCTGGTGTATTTTTGTTCGGTGATGCGGATTTCTTCTTCGGCGGCATCTAGGAGCGATCGTTTTGACGGGGGCACTTGCAAGTCGTCTACGCTAATCGAAACTCCCGCTCGCGTCGCAAAGCGGAAACCCAAGTCTTTGAGTTTATCGGCCATTTGCGCTGTACGGGCCGTTCCGTAGTGCATGAAAGACCAAGAGATTAATTTTTTGAGCTGACCTTTGTCAACAACTCGATTGCGAAAAACAATTTCCTTATTTTCTGTCATTTTTCTGAGTAGTGGTAATTGGTAATTGGTAACTTTTACTCCCGTTCGACTTCGGTTCCCCGCCAGCGTTGCCGAAGGGTTCAGGAACCGCGCAGCCGCAGTATCGGTAATTGGTAATTGGTAATTGGTAATTGATAAGTAGATCTGCGGGAAAAAACAAGAAGCATTTTGTAGGGGTGGGTTTAGCGTATAAGGAAGAGAGCTAAGCTAGGAGATGAATGCACTCACCTGCTCTTCCCCTAAGAAAGTTTATTTTCACCTACCTACTTAATTGGTAATTGGTAACTTTTACTGCCCTTCGACTTCGATCGGGAACTGCGTAGCCGAAGTATCGGTAAGTAGTAACGGGTAATTTTTCCGGCTTCAATCACTATTATTTGTTAGCGATTATTGGTCAGTTATTACCCATTACCTCTTACCCATTACCTCTTACCCATTACCTCTTACCCATTACCCATTTCTAATTGTTAATTACCGATTCGATGGTTTGGTGATAGATAATCCTGCCCGGAGTAGTGCGAATAAATTGATTGAGCACCTTGCCCTCTCCGTCTTCCCGAACCCGGCGGAACTTGTATTCTTTGGTCACTATACCGTCGGTAGAGCGTTCCACCTTCAGCGGTTCTCCTTCAGGTTCTGTGTTTTCTATGGCGCCTTGAAACCTCACCCACACATAAGAGTGCAAGTCAACGATTCCTTGTTCGTAAGCTACAACCGCGTCGGTAAGGTTGGAGAAATAGTGACCGGCTCCTTTTTGAGCGTCAGGATTTTCGGCTGTCAAGTAATAGCAACCGAGCACCATATCTTGAGAAGGAGTAACGATCGGTCTTCCGGTTGCAGGCGACATAATGTTGTTAGAAGCCAGCATCAGCAAGCGCGCTTCCGCCTGAGATTCCAGAGACAAAGGCACGTGCACGGCCATTTGGTCGCCGTCAAAGTCAGCGTTAAAAGCCGGACAGACTAGCGGGTGAAGCTGAATCGCCCTCCCGTCCACCAAAATCGGCTCAAAGGCTTGAATCCCCAAACGGTGGAGGGTCGGCGCCCGGTTCAGCATCACCGGGTGTCCTTCAATCACCTCCTGAAGCACGTCCCAAACGCTGGGATCGTTGCGCTGGATGAGTTTTTTGGCAGCTTTGATGTTGTTGACCAATCCTTGGCGGATCAAGCGGTGGATGACGAAAGGCTGGAAAAGTTCGATCGCCATTTCCCTCGGCAAACCGCACTGGTGAATTTTCAGTTTCGGCCCCACCACAATCACCGAACGCCCGGAGTAGTCAACCCGTTTCCCCAGCAAGTTTTGCCGGAAGCGGCCTTGTTTCCCTTCAATGATGTCCGACAGCGACTTCAGCGGGCGGTTGTTTGCCCCCACCACCGTGCGGCCCCGGCGACCGTTGTCAATCAGCGCATCCACAGCTTCTTGCAGCATCCGCTTTTCGTTGCGGATGATAATCTCCGGCGCCAGAATTTCTTGCAGTCTCGCCAAGCGGTTGTTGCGGTTGATTACTCTCCGATAGAGGTCGTTGAGGTCGCTCGTTGCAAAACGCCCGCCGTCTAGCTGCACCATCGGCCGCAAGTCCGGGGGAATCACCGGAATCACATTGAGCACCATCCAATCGGGTTGAGAGCCCGTAGCGATGAAGTTGTCAATTACCCGCAAGCGTTTAATTAACTTTGCCCGTTTTTGACCTTTAGCATTAGCAATATCTTCCCGCAGCTTTTCCGCTTCACTTTCTAGCGGAATATTTTGCAGCAAAACTTGCAAAGCTTCAGCACCTATGCCTACTTCTACGCCCGTCAGCGTGGAATCTTCGCTGTAAAGTTCGTCTTCTATTTCCAGCCAAGCATCTTCCGTGAGCAATTGCTTGTATTGAAGTTTTTCGGCATTACCGGGATTGAGGACAACATAGGCGTTGAAATAAACGATTTGTTCGACATCTCGCAGGGGCATATCTAATAGAATTGCCATGTAACTCGGGATGCCTTTGAGATACCAAACGTGAGCTACTGGAGCTGCTAATTTGATAAAGCCCATCCGATGCCGGCGGACGCGAGATTCAGTGACTTCAACACCGCATCTTTCGCAAACAATGCCTCTATGGCGAACTCGTTTGTACTTCCCACAATGACATTCCCAATCTTTTGCCGGCCCAAAAATGCGCTCGCAAAACAAGCCATCCATTTCAGGTTTTAGCGTGCGATAATTTATGGTCTCCGGTTTTGTCACTTCTCCAGTTATCTGACCGTTGGGTAAAGTTCTCTCTCCCCACTGTCGAATTCTTTCTGGTGAAGCTAACCCGATCTTGACGTAATCAAAGCGTTGTTCTATTTTAGCCATTTTCACTCCAATTGATGATTTACACTAGATTATTTGTGGTAATTTATCTTTTTTGTTGGCTTGTTTTGCGGCTTAAATCAATTGAATTCTCCTCTATATGTGACATTCCTTTTGATATCAGAAATGATATTTCTGGATACCCCAAATTCCTGAGCAATTGTAGCAATGGATTCTCCGGCTTGAATTCGTTCTCGGATCTCAATAGCTTGAGCAAAAGTTAGCTTGCGTTCGAGATGTCCACCCATGCAGGGAACTGGAACCTCTTGACCTGCTTCCTTCCAAGTGACGTGATATTTAATATCGTGTATGGTTTTGCGGCCGACACTGTATTCCTGTGCTACATCCTTCATCCTCTCTCCTGCTGCTAGCTTTAGCCGAATTTCTCGCACCTTTTCCCAGTCTAATTTGGCATTGGAAAGGGGATGACTTTTGCCTTGGGTGCGTCCTTTCTTAGAAGCATCTAATAAATTTTGAGTGCGAGTTCCACCCCAAAGATGTTCTGGATTAATACAACTGGGATTATCGCAGGTATGACAAGCATCCATCGAAGTCGGAACTTCACATCCTAATTTCTCTGCTAAAACAGCACGAGTAACTGATTGGGATTTCCCATTTTTAAAGTACCTGCCATAACCACCTTGACCATCCTTTGCACCTTGAAAAATTATGCAGCCGCTGTCTTGAATTTCTCCTACAAAACCGGGGGGAACTGTAGTGAAGTTATGGGGAATTTTTGCCTGAAGTATCTTAGTAATAGTGTCATACTGTACGCCATACTCTTTTATTAGGTGGCTTTTGGTGGTTCCAGCTAAATATTGACGCTGAATTTCCCGCAGTTGTTCGATCGATAGTTTACCAATACCGGGAATACTTTTGCGTCTGGGAGTTTTGCGATCGCGGCCGATCATATGCTGCGTATTCTCAGCCGCAGTTCCAGCTACGAGATGTGCTGGGTTGATGCAGCTTGGATTGTCGCAGATGTGGCAAGCAAAATAACCGGAATCTATAAATCCTGGTATTTTTGATTCGAGCACTAATCGGTGGACTAATACCGTTTTGCCCTCAATCCACTTGCGCCCGTAACCATTTTTCAGCTTGCTCCCTTGCCAGTTAATACAGCCTGTCGCCCGGTCAAATTCTCCTTCTATTCCTGGGACAACTGTTACAATATTCATGTCAGCGTCTCTCCTGTTTAGAGCGTTGATTAGCCTCACCAGTGTTCGTACCACTGCTGAGGCATTTTTATTTGAGATTGTCGATTAAAGATTAAAGAATTGAATGCTGTCAAAAAATCTTTAATCTTTAATCTTTAATCTTTAATGCCTAATCCTCGTCCAGTTCGTCACGAGAAAGCGATTCGTAAGTAGGCCGGGAGGGCGATCGCTTGCCCCCAGCATCTGCCATCAAATCCACCTCAACGTGCTCGCTGCCCTCGTCGGACGTATTCACCTTGTGCACGGCAATATCCAAGCACAAAGATTGCAACTCCCGCATCAGCACCTTGAAAGATTCCGGCGTACCGGGGCGCGGAATAGCTTTGCCTTTAACAATGGCATTCAGCGCTTCATTCCGCCCCTGCATATCGTCCGACTTCACAGTCAGCAACTCTTGCAAAGTATAAGCTGCGCCGAACGCTTCCAGAGCCCAGACTTCCATTTCTCCGAACCGCTGACCTCCCTGCTGCGCTTTGCCGCCGAGAGGCTGCTGCGTTACCAGCGAGTAAGGGCCTGTGCTGCGGGCGTGGATCTTATCGTCTACCAAGTGCACCAGCTTCAGCATATAGGCGATGCCGACTGTGATCGGGCGATCGAACGGTTCGCCAGTTCTGCCATCGTAGACAATAGTCTTGCCGGGGTGATTTTCGTTAAACACCCAAGGCTTGCCGGTTTTTTCCCTGGCTTCTTGCAGCTTGCCGTGTACGGTTTCCCGCGACTTTTCAGATCCGTGCATTTCATCAAAAGGCACCATCTTGAACCGCATCGAGAGATTTTCGCCGGCCCATCCCAGCAAGCACTCAAAAATCTGACCTACGTTCATCCGCGACGGTACCCCCAAGGGATTGAGCACTATGTCAACCGGAGTCCCGTCGGGCAAATAAGGCATATCCTCCATCGGCAGAATCCGGGAGACAATACCCTTATTTCCGTGGCGGCCGGCCATTTTGTCGCCGACTTGAATTTTGCGCTTTTGAGCCACGTAGACGCGGACGACCATGTTGGCGCCGGGGGGCAGTTCGTCGCCCTGTTCGCGGGTAAACACCCGCACGTCTACCACGCGGCCTTTTTCGCCGTTAGGGACGCGGAGGGAATTGTCTCGCACGTCGCGGGCTTTTTCGCCGAAGATTGCCCTCAGCAGTTTTTCTTCCGGCGGTTGGTCGGATTCGCCTTTGGGGGTGACTTTGCCGACTAGGATGTCGCTGGCTTCTACCCAGGCACCTTTGCGGATAATGCCCTGTTCGTCTAGCTGGCGCAGCGCGTCTTCGCCGACGTTAGGAATTTCGCGGGTGATTTCTTCGGGGCCGAGTTTAGTTTGGCGGGCTTCGATTTCGTATTTTTCAATGTGGATCGATGTGTAGATATCTTCGTACACCAAACGCTCGCTAATTAGCATGGCGTCTTCGTAGTTGTAGCCTTCCCAAGGCATATAAGCTACGAGGATGTTGTGACCCAGAGCGAGTTCTGCCCCTTCGGTGGAGGAACCGTCGGCGAGAACTTGACCTGCTACGACTCGATCGCCCTCATAAATCAGCGGACGCTGGTTTAAACAAGTATCTTGGTTAGAACGCTGATATTTTTGCAGTTCGTGTTCGATGCAGCCTGCATATTTTTGCTTCCAAACCGATGGCTGTTTGACTTTGAGATCGTCGTATTCCTTAATCAGGAAATGTTCTTCGCTGGAATTAGATTCGGCATCTACAGGCAGGGGTTTGACAATAATCCGGGTAGCGTCGATGTAAATTACCTCGCCGTCGATCCGGGAAACCACAACCATTCCGGAATCTCGCGCCGCCTGAGCTTCTAAGCCCGTACCGACTAGGGGCCGTTCTGGTTTCAGCAGCGGCACAGCTTGCCGCTGCATATTCGATCCCATCAGAGCTCGGTTGGCGTCGTCGTGTTCC
This sequence comes from Oscillatoria nigro-viridis PCC 7112, assembly GCF_000317475.1. Taxonomy (NCBI): domain Bacteria; kingdom Bacillati; phylum Cyanobacteriota; class Cyanophyceae; order Oscillatoriales; family Oscillatoriaceae; genus Phormidium; species Phormidium nigroviride. The sequence continues at coordinate 6,879,712 of NC_019729.1, read as the reverse complement.
AGGAACGGAATCAGCGATGTCGCGACGGAGACGATTTGCACCGGCGAAATCGCCATGTAGTCCACCTGCATCGGCGTAGTCGTCGTAAATTCTTGGCGGTAGCGGACGGCTACGGTTTCGCCCAAGAGGTTGTTGTTTTCGTCGAGGCTGATGTCTCCGGGGGCGACGCGCAAATCGTCTTCTTCGTCGGCTGTCATGTAAACGGGGGCTTTGTCGCGCAGCACCCGTCCTTTTTCTACTGGATAAAAAGGAGTTTCAATGAAGCCGTAGGGGTTTACTCGGGCGTGGGTTGCCAAGGAACCGATCAGACCGGCGTTGGGGCCTTCTGGTGTTTCGATCGGGCAAATCCGGCCGTAGTGGGACGGGTGAATGTCCCGCACCGCAAACCCGGCGCGCTCGCGAGTCAGACCTCCAGGGCCCAAGGCGGAAAGCCGGCGCTTGTGAGTCAGTTCTGCCAGGGGGTTGGTTTGATCCATGAACTGCGATAGCTGGGAGGAACCGAAGAATTCCTTGATTGCTGCTACCAGCGGTTTGGGGTTGACCAGAGAAGCGGGGCTGAGGGAGTCGGCATCCGAGACGGTCATCCGTTCGCGGATGATCCGTTCTAAGCGGTTGAGGCCGACCCGCACTTGGTTTTGCAGCAGTTCTCCGACACTGCGGACGCGACGGTTGCCTAAGTGGTCGATGTCGTCGGTGGAGCCGATGTCGAATTCGAGGTTAATTAAGTAGTCGATCGCCGTCAAGATATCTTGCGATGTCAGCACCCGCATGGTATCGGGGACTGTCAAGCGCAATTTTTTGTTGAGTTTGTAGCGGCCGACTCGGCCCAAATCGTAGCGTTTGGGGTCGAAAAAGCGCGAGTTGAGGAGCTGTTCGCCGCCCGCCACGGTGGGGGGTTCGCCTGGACGGAGTTTGCGGTAGAGTTCCATCAAAGCTTCTTCTTCGCCGAATTGTCCTTCTTTCTCGATCGTTTTTTGGAAGTATTCCGGGTGGCGGAGTGAGTCGTAGATTTCGCCGTCTGTGAGTCCGAGGGCTTTGAGCAGCACCTGGGCTGAGAGCTTGCGGGTTTTGTCGATTCTGACCCAGACTAAATCGTTTTTGTCTGTTTCAAATTTCAGCCAAGCACCGCGGTTGGGGATCAGACTGGCGTTGTAGGAACGGCGACCGTTTTTGTCGGTTTCCGATTTGTAGTACACGCCTGGGGAACGCACGATTTGGTTGACAATCACCCGTTCTGCGCCGTTGATAATGAAAGTGCCGCGCTC